>CALWDN010000107.1 GCA_944376685.1 uncultured Mediterraneibacter sp.
CTTGCCCCGGTTCCGAAACGGCGGCTCATGGTGATTACTAATTTCATTAAGAACTCCTCCTTTGTAGACTGAATTCGGGATACGCTTTATTATAACACTTCTTCGGCGATTTGTCTGCCCAGAGATTCCAGTTCTTCCATCTGGGCGTCTTTGAGGGAGGATTTGATGGTTACATTTGTGACCATCAGCGTCATGTCCTTCATCTCGCTGATCTTATTGCTGATGAGCTTTGTGCTCTGGGGCGCCCAGCTTCCGTTGCCGAGTACGGCGATGGTCCGGTTCTTGAGCGCCAGCGCTTTCATATCCTCCAGGAAATTGTCCATCAGAGGATAGATGCCGTTGTTGTAGGTCGGCGCAGCCAGCACGATGTGGCTGTATTTAAAGCTGTCCGCGATCAGTTCGGACACGTGGGTCTTGGAAATATTGTGCATGCAGATGTTTTTCACGCCTGCCTCCGCCAGTTTTGAGGCCAGCACATCCGCCATGTTTTCCGTGTTTCCGTACATGGAGGCATAGGCGATCATAACGCCCTTTTCTTCCGGCTCATAGCGGCTCCATTTGTCATATTTCCCGATGATGTAATCGAGGTCCGTGCGCCAGACGGGTCCGTGGAGCGGGCAGAGCATCTGAATGTCAAGGACTGCGGCTTTTTTCAGTACGGCCTGTACCTGCATGCCGTATTTGCCGACAATATTTGTATAGTAGCGGCGGGCCTCGTCAAGCCAGTCCCGGTCAAAGTCGATCTCGTCATTGAAAATATTGCCGTTCAGGGCTTTGAATGTTCCGAAGGCATCCGCGCAGAAGAGGATCTTATCTGCCTCGTCGTATGTCATCATGACTTCCGGCCAGTGGACCATGGGCGCCATCACAAAATGCAGGGTATGCTTTCCGGTGCAGAATGTGTCGCCTTCTTTTACGATGACTTTTTTGTCTCCCAGGTCAAAACCGAAGAACTGGTCGATCATCGGGAAGGTCTTGGCGTTGCCGATGATCTGCATTTCCGGGTAGCGCAGCGCCAGTTCATCGATCATGGCGCAGTGGTCCGGCTCCATGTGGTTGACGACCAGATAGTCAAGAGATCTGCCGTTTAAGACTGCTTTGACATTTTCCAGGAACTGGCGTCCCACGGAGTAGTCTGCGGAATCAAAAAGAACGGTTTTCTCGTCCATCAGCAGATAGGAGTTGTAGGACACCCCGTCCGAGAGCGGGAAAATATTTTCGAACAGTTCGATCCGTCGGTCGCTTGCGCCCACCCAGTACAGATCTTCTGTGATTTTTCTGTAGCAGTGCATATGAAATCCTCCTTATATTTAAGACATAATGAATAAACATTTACCAACGACTCTATTCTACCATAAAAGATAAAATTCGCAATATGAGTATTTATTTTCATACAGAAATTAAATCAAATAAAATCAGCGCTTGCAAAATACCCCGACATGGTATATAATCTGCTTGTAAGCAATATACCCTGCGGGGGTTTATCAGATATAAGGAGACAAATAGAATGGAAGATAAAACATTTACAGAAAATCCAGTGGAAGCAGGCGGTAAAGTCTGTCCGCACTGTCTGCACAGTACAAAGGAGCGGTCGGAAAAAGAGAAGCGCAGCATGATCAACCGGCTGAACCGGATCGAGGGACAGGTGCGCGGGATCCGCAAAATGGTGGAAAACAATGCCTACTGCCCGGAGATCCTGATCCAGGTGTCCGCCGTCAACGCGGCGCTCAACAGCTTTAACAAAGTGCTCCTGGCCGAACATATCCGTTCCTGTGTGGCGGAGGACATCCGGGAAGGGAAGGAAGAGACCATAGATGAACTTGTCCTCGTCCTTCAGAAACTGATGAAATAGGAGGGATCATAATGGAACAATATAATGTAACAGGCATGAGCTGTGCGGCCTGCAGCGCCCGGGTGGAGAAAGCCGTGTCGCACGTCCCCGGCGTCACATCCTGTTCGGTCAGCCTGCTGACCAACTCCATGGGCGTCGAGGGGACCGCTTCCCCGGCGGAGATCATCGCGGCGGTGGAAGCGGCCGGATACGGCGCGACGGAAAAGGGAGCTGCACACGAGGCAGGGAAAGCCGGCGGGATGTCCATTGCCGAAGCGGAGGATTCGCTGAAGGACCGGGAAACGCCGAAAATGAAGCGCCGGCTGATCGCGTCTCTGTGCTTCCTCATTCCGCTCATGTATTTTTCAATGGGCCATATGATGTGGGACTGGCCGGTCCCTTCATTCCTGGAAGGAAACCATGTGGCCATGGGGCTGATCCAGCTCCTTCTGACGACGATTGTCATGGTGATCAACCAGAAATTCTTCATCAGCGGATTTAAAGGGCTGATCCACCGGGCGCCGAACATGGACACCCTGGTGGCGCTGGGGGCCGGCGCGTCCTACGGCTACAGCCTGTATGCCCTGTTTGCCATGACGGACGCCCAGATGAGGGGCGATGTGGCGGGCGTAATGTCTTATATGCATGAATTTTATTTTGAGTCGGCGGCCATGATCCTGACCCTGATCACTGTTGGCAAGATGCTGGAGGCGCGATCCAAAGGCCGGACCACGGACGCACTGAAAAGCCTGATGAAACTGGCGCCGAAGACAGCTACAGTGGTGAGGAACGGCGTCGAGGAGACGATCTCCATCGATCAGGTGCGCAAAGGCGATGTGTTTGTCGTCCGGCCCGGTGAAAATATACCGGTGGACGGCATTGTGCTGGAAGGGGTCAGCGCGGTCAATGAATCGGCGCTGACCGGCGAGAGCATCCCGGTGGATAAAAACGCCGGGGATGGGGTGTCGGCTGCGACGCTCAATCAGTCCGGGTTCCTGAAATGCGAGGCGACCCGGGTGGGCGAGGACACGACGCTTTCCCAGATCATCCAGATGGTGAGTGATGCGGCGGCTACAAAAGCGCCCATCGCCAAGGTGGCGGACCGGGTATCCGGCGTATTCGTCCCGGCGGTGATCGGGATCGCCCTTGTGACCATCGCGGTATGGCTGATCGCAGGCCAGACGGCGGGCTTCGCGCTGGCCAGAGGGATTTCCGTGCTGGTGATCAGCTGTCCCTGCGCCCTGGGGCTTGCAACGCCGGTGGCCATCATGGTAGGCAGCGGGATGGGCGCAAAGAACGGCATTATGTTCAAGACTGCAGTTTCCCTGGAGGAGACAGGGAAGACGGAGATCGTTGCCCTGGATAAAACCGGGACCATCACCAGCGGGGAACCCCGGGTGACGGATATGATCCCGGCGGATGGCGTGACCGGGGAAGAACTGCTGTCCACGGCCTGCGCGCTGGAGCAGAAGAGCGAACATCCGCTGGCCCGGGCCATTATTGCCAAAGCCGGAGAGACAGAAGCAGGAGCGGTTCCCGGGGTGGAAGATTTCCAGGCCCTTCCGGGCAACGGGCTTGCCGGTACCATAAACGGCGAGCCTGTCTGCGGCGGCAATCTTACGTTTATCAGCGGCAGGGCGGATGTTTCCGGTGAGGTCCGCAGGCGGGCGGAAACACTGGCCGAAGAGGGAAAGACGCCGCTTTTCTTCAGCCGGAACGGAAAGCTTGCCGGGATCATTGCCGTGGCGGATGTGATCAAGGAAGACAGCCCGCAGGCAGTAAAAGAACTGCAGAATATGGGCATCCGTGTCGTTATGCTCACCGGAGACAATGAGCGCACGGCAAAAGCCATCGGCGCCCAGGCCGGTGTGGACGAGGTGATCGCAGGCGTTCTCCCGGAAGGCAAAGAAAGCGTGATCCGGTCCCTGAAAAAGAAGGGGAAAGTCGCCATGGTGGGCGATGGCATCAATGACGCCCCGGCGCTCACACGGGCGGATATGGGCATCGCCATCGGCGCGGGCACGGACGTGGCCATCGACGCGGCGGATGTGGTGCTGATGAAAAGCCGTCTGAGCGACGTGCCGGCTGCAATCCGCATGAGCCGGGCCACGCTCCGGAATATCCATGAGAACCTGTTCTGGGCGTTCTTCTATAACGTGATCGGCATTCCGCTGGCAGCAGGCGTGTGGATCCCGGTGTTCGGGTGGCAGTTAAATCCGATGTTCGGCGCGGCGGCGATGAGCCTTTCAAGTTTCTGCGTCGTAAGTAATGCGCTCAGGCTCAACTGGTTCAAAATGTATGATGCCGGAAGAGATAAGAAAATAAAAGTAAAAAAGAAAAAGGAGGAAACAACAATGACAAAAACAATGAAGATCGAGGGAATGATGTGCGGGCACTGTGAGGCCAGAGTAAAGAAAGTGCTGGAGGCGCTTCCGGAAGTGGATGCGGCGGAAGTAAGCCATGAGGCCGGAACAGCCGTTGTCACACTGAACGCGGAGATCAGCGATGAGGTGCTGAAGAAAACCGTGGAAGATCAGGATTACAAAGTGCTGGGGATCGAATAGGCTCCCCGGCCTTTTTTAATATAAGACGTATTGCATATCAGCACGGGATGTGCTATAGTATCCCTACATCAAAATTTCCGGCAGTTAAATTCCAAGGATCATGCTGCCAGCGTTTTCTGCATTCATGCAGAAAGCATATCTTATTATCATGGCTGTTTCAGCCGGTAATTTCAGTTTTGATCAAATCAATTCAAAGGAGGAAGCGCCTATGGGCAAAGCAGACGCTGCTGTCAGAAACTGGCTCAGCGACAAAAGAAGGTTCGCAGACCTGTTTAACGGAGTGATATTTTCCGGCAGGGAAGTTGTGACTGCGGATGAACTGGAAGAACAGAAGGGGGAGACGTCTGTTCTGGCACCAGACAAGGCCGGTGGAACAAGACCGGTCCAGAAATACAGGGATATTGTAATGAGATGGAACGGGAAAATGGATCTGATGTTGCTCGCAGTGGAATCGCAGGATAAGATCCATTACGCCATGCCGGTCAGAAATATGCTGTATGATGGACTGGAGTACGCAGAACAGGTGCGACTGCGTAATAAACAACGCAGAATAAAATATCATTCATCAGAAGAATTTCTTTCGGGATTTGGCAAAAATGACAGACTTTATCCGGTGATCACGCTTGTGTTTTATTATGATACGAAAGGATGGGACGGGGCGAAAAGTTTGTATGACATGATGGGATTACGGGAAGATGATGAAAAACATTCTCTGCTGAGGCCGTATATACCGGATTACCATATTAATCTTGTAGATGCCGGAAATATGAGGGGTACCGAGTATTTTCATACAGATTTACACGAAGTAATGGGTATGTTAAAATACAGAGGAGATAAGGAGGGACTGCAGAAATATATAAAGGAAAACAGTTCTTATTTTTCAAATCTTGACAAAGACAGCTATTTTGCAGTCGGCTCATTCCTGAAATCAAAGAGATTGATGAAAAAGATTGATGCGGCTGGACAGGGAAAGGAGAGGCACCTTGATATGTGTAAAGCGATTGAAGATTTATATGAAGACGGAATAGAAAAGGGAATAGAAAAGGGAATAGAAAAAGGTATTGTCCAGGGAAAGCGTGACACGGCCCTGAATCTCAAAAAGATGGGGATGGCAGCAGAGCAGATCGCACAGGCGGTCGGCGAGACAGCCGGGATTGTCAGGGAGTGGCTTTCTGAAGCAAATGCGGTAAAATAGACAGAAGGGGACTTTCCGAAAATATAGTTGACATTTTGGATAGAGTATAATACTATAGTAACGAATACGAACAACTGTTCGGTTTGAGAAGGAGAATTATTATGGCAGGAAATGATGAGAAGAAAAAAGCTCTTGATGCAGCGATAGCTAAGCTGGAGAAAGATTTTGGTAAAGGAACTGTGATGAAGCTTGGAGATCCCGGGGCGCGCGCGGCGGTTGAGACGGTGCCCACCGGATGCCTGAGCCTGGATCTGGCGCTCGGCCTGGGCGGTGTTCCGAAAGGACGTGTGATCGAGATCTACGGTCCGGAGTCCAGCGGTAAAACCACGGTTGCCCTTCACATGATCTCGGAAGTACAGAAACGGGGCGGAATCGCAGGGTTTATCGATGCGGAGCATGCGCTGGATCCGGTGTATGCGAAGAACATCGGCGTGGATATTGATGAACTGTACATATCCCAGCCGGACAGCGGCGACCAGGCGCTGGAGATCGCGGAGACGATGGTCCGTTCCGGCGCGGTGGATATCATAGTTGTGGATTCTGTTGCCGCACTGGTGCCGAGGCAGGAGATCGAGGGCGACATGGGCGACAGCCATGTGGGCCTTCAGGCGAGGCTGATGTCCCAGGCGCTCAGAAAGCTGACGCCGGTCATCAGCAAATCCAACTGCATCGTGATCTTTATCAACCAGCTGCGTGAGAAGGTGGGCGTGATGTTCGGCAATCCGGAGACGACGACCGGAGGACGCGCGCTGAAGTTCTACGCTTCCGTGCGTATGGATGTGCGCAGGATCGAGACGTTAAAGCAGAGCGGCGAGATGGTTGGAAACCGCACCCGCGTAAAGATCGTGAAAAACAAGATCGCGCCTCCGTTTAAAGAGGCAGAGTTTGACATTATGTTCGGAAAAGGGATCTCCAAATCCGGAGATATCCTTGATCTTGCGGCAGGCATTGACCTTGTAAAGAAGAGCGGCGCATGGTATGCCTATGAAGGGGAGAAGATCGGACAGGGCCGGGAGAACGCCAAAGTATATCTTGAGACGCATCCGGAACTGATGGAAGAACTGGATCAGAAAGTTCGTGCTCATTACCATCTGTCCGGAGCGGATGAAGCGGATGCGGCAGAAGCTGCGGAAAAAGGCGGTAAGGCAGAGTGACAGTTACTGCGGTTGAGCCATATACCAAAACAAAATATAAAGTATCCATAGATGGGAAATTCGCCTTTGTACTTTACAAAGGCGAACTTTCCCGTTTTCATATCCGGGAGGGGGAACAACTTTCAGAGGAGGCACGGCAGAAGATCTGTTCAGAAGTACTGCTGAAACGGGCGAAGCTCCGGGCCATGCATCTTTTAAGCGACATGGACCGCACCGAAAGTGCACTCCGGGAGAAGCTCCGGCTTGGTCTGTATCCTCCTGAGATCATTGACGCTGCGGTGGAATACGTAAGATCTTTCGGATATCTCAATGACGCCCGGTACGCGGAGAACTTTGTCCGCAGCCGACAGGGGATGAAAAGCCGGAGGGAAATCCGGGCGCAGCTCCAGCAGAAGGGAGTGCCGGCAGAGCTGATCGATGACGCCTTTGAAGCGTGCGGCGACGAGGGCGGAGAGACTGACGCGGTAAGACGCCTCCTGGAGAAAAAGCGGTTTGACCCGGCGTGCGCGGATGAGAGGGAAATGCAGCGGATATACGGGTATCTGGCAAGAAAAGGAT
>CALWDN010000108.1 GCA_944376685.1 uncultured Mediterraneibacter sp.
GTGATCCTCACCAAGATGGACGGCACGGCGAAAGGCGGGATCGCGGTGGCAGTCCAGGCTGAACTGGGCATCCCGGTGAAATATATCGGCGTCGGAGAGACGATGGATGATCTTCAGAAATTTGATCCCGATGAATTTGTAAATGCATTATTCTACAGAGAAGAGGATTGATGGTTATGATGACACTTGAAAAATTTGAGGAAGCCAGCGAGCTGGTCAGGCGTGTGACAAATCCGACAAAGCTGATCTGGAGCGAGTATCTGAGCGAACAGACGGGCGGAAAGGTTTATCTGAAGCCGGAGAATATGCAGCTGACCGGCGCCTATAAGATCCGGGGCGCCTATTACAAGATCAGCAGGATGACCGAAGAGGAGCGGGCCAGGGGCCTGATCACCGCGTCTGCGGGAAACCATGCCCAGGGAGTGGCTTTTGCGGCACAGAAGTTCGGCTGCAGAGCCGTCATCGTAATGCCGACGGTTACACCGCTGATCAAGGTCAACCGCACAAAGAGCATGGGCGCCGAAGTGATCCTCCACGGAGACGTATATGACGATTCCTATGCCTATGCGTGCGAGCTGGCTGAAAAGGAAGGCTATACGTTTGTCCATCCTTTCAATGATACGGATGTCGCGACGGGCCAGGGCACGATCGCCATGGAAATCGTGCAGGAACTGCCTACGGTGGATTACATCCTTGTCCCGGTCGGCGGAGGCGGCCTGCTCTCCGGCGTGGCGACGCTGGCCAAAATGCTGAACCCGAAGATCAAAGTCGTCGGCGTAGAGCCGGCAGAGGCGGCAAGTATGACGGCAGCCCTTCAGACGGGCGAGGTCGTGGAGCTTGACAGTGCGGATACGATCGCCGACGGAACGGCGGTCAAGGCCGTCGGAGACAAGATCCTGCCATATGTGAAAGAGAATGTGGATGATATGCTTCTCGTCGAGGACGACGAGCTGATCGGCGCTTTTCTTGATATGGTTGAGAATCATAAGATGATCGTGGAAAATTCCGGACTGCTTCCTGTGGCTGCCTTAAAGCAGATGGACCTCAGGGGGAAAAAGGTGGTATGCATCCTGAGCGGCGGCAATATGGATGTGATCACGATGTCTTCCATCGTACAGCACGGCCTGATCCAGAGAGACCGTATTTTCTCTGTCTCCGTACTGCTCCCTGACAAGCCGGGCGAGCTTGTCCAGGTTGCGAAGACGATCGCCGACGAGCAGGGGAATGTTATCAAACTGGAGCATAACCAGTTTGTCAGCACAAACCGGAATGCGGCTGTGGAACTCAGGATCACGATGGAAGCATTTGGCACGGAACATAAAAACAGGATACTGGATGCACTGGAAAGAAACGGCTTCCGGCCGAAACTGATAAGTGCAAAATTATACTGATCCGGATCAGTTCCGGGGATCAATGCGGAAAGGAGCGGGCCATGGACAGAAGAATACCGAAAAAAGGAGATATATACAGGCATTTCAAGGGGAAAAAGTATAAGATACTGGATCTTGCGGTCTGCACGGAAACCGGCGAGGATATGGTGGTTTTTGAGACAGTGGACGGCCCCCGCCGCGTATATGCAAGCTTTCTGGAAACATTCCTGAGCCCGCTCGACGCTGCCAGGCATCCGCACTCTGAACAGAAATACAGGTTTGAACTGTGCAGGGAAGAGAAAAGCGATCCGCGTGCGGACCTGAAGAGGCACGGCAGCACGACAACGCTGATCCTTGAATTCCTTGAACTGGATGACAATGACCAGAAGATCCGCTTCCTTCAGCGGCATCAGGCGCAGATCGACGCGCGCTTCCTCACTGCGGCGGCGGAGAGCCTTGATTTTACTGAAAATGCGGAAACTACAGAGGAAAGGTATGCGGCGCTGATCCGCTTTCTTAAGACAAAAGCCAGATATGAAAGCGCGCGCCGCTGATACCGTGTCAGATCTTTTCGCCTTTTGCGCGTTTCTCAAGAAGCGTGTGGATCTTGTCTGTGGGATTCATCACGCTTCCGATCGTTATGTCATGATTCAGTGAATCGATGATCAGCGCCAGGAATTTACTCATCTCAGCCGGAACGAAATAAGGCTTTTCATAGAGCTCAGGCGGGAGATAAGTAAGGTTGGTGGTGATCACTTTGTCGATATATCCCTTTTCATAATATTCGTCAAACTTGTCAAAACCGTCTGTGAAGAGGCCGAAAGTGGTGCACACAAATACACGGCCTGCATTCCTTTCCCTGATCTGTCTTGCTACATCGAGCATGCTTCCGCCGGAGGAGATCATGTCATCGATGATGACTACGTCTTTGCCCGCAACGTCGTCCCCGAGAAATTCATGCGCTACGATAGGGTTTTTGCCGTTTATGATCACGGAGTAGTCACGCCGCTTGTAGAACATGCCCATGTCGACGCCCAGGATGTTGGAGAGATAGACCGCCCTGTGCATTGCGCCCTCATCAGGGCTGATGATCATCAGGTGCTCCTTGTCCGGGATCAGGTCCGGGACAGCGCGGAAAAGCGCCTTCATAAACTGATATGCAGGGCTGAAGCTGTCGAAGCCGCTAAGAGGGATCGCATTCTGGACCCTCGGATCGTGCGCGTCAAAAGTGATGATGTTGGACACGCCCATCGCGGTCAGCTCTTCCAGCGCAAGGGCGCAGTCAAGCGACTCCCGTTTGGAACGTTTATGCTGGCGGCTTTCATAGAGGAAGGGCATGATCACATTGATGCGGCGCGCCTTTCCTGTCGCCGCTGAGATCACACGCTTCAGGTCCTGGAAGTGGTCGTCAGGGGACATATGGTTCATGTGCCCGCTCACCGTATAGGTCAGGCTGTAGTTGCATACATCCGTCATGATAAAAAGATCTGTACCGCGGATCGTCTCGCGGAGGACGCCTTTGGCTTCGCCGGTGCCGAAGCGGGGGCATTCACAGTCCACGAGATAATTATTTGCTTTGTAATTGACATACAGAGGGGATTCGGTTACTTCGTTAATGGTATTTGCCCGGAAAGAAACGATATAGTCATTGACTTTGCGGCCCAGCTCCCGGCAGCTCTCCATCGCGACGATCTTAAGCGGTGCAACGGGCAGGGTCTGTTCTAAAAGGTCGATGTTTGTAGACATTTTTTTCTCCTGTCAGTGAATTTCTGATTGTAAAGGTATCATTTGACCTTTGAATCATATCATCTTCGGGTGGCAAATTCAAGTAGAACAGTCAGAATATGGCTTTGCCACGGTACGGAATTATGTTATACTTGACTGGAATTATGAGAGGAGCAGATGACTGTGCCATGAAAAACCACAAACACATCATTACCGGGGTCATGCCCGGGAGCATAGCTGAAGAAATGGGGATCGAGCCCGGCGACAGGCTGCTTGCCGTCAACGGGCATGAAATAGAAGATATCTTTGATTATCAGTTTTATTCCGAAGACGAGCAGGTGGTGCTGCTCATAGAAAAGGAAAATGGAGAGCAGTGGGAACTGGAGATCGAAAAAGATGCGGATGAAGACCCCGGGATGGAATTTGGATCCGGTCTGATGGACGAATACCGGTCCTGCAGGAACCGGTGCATCTTCTGTTTTATCGACCAGATGCCCGCGGGGATGCGTGACACGCTTTATTTTAAAGACGATGACTCCAGGCTGTCGTTCCTTCAGGGAAACTATGTGACGCTTACGAATATGAGTGACCACGATATAGACCGGATCATCCGGTACCGGCTTGAACCGATCAATATTTCCTTTCAGGCGACCAGCCCGGAGCTCCGCTGCAGGATGCTGAACAACCGGTTTGCAGGCGACGCCCTTAAGAAGGTGGACAGGCTCTTTGAGGGCGGGATCGAGATGAACGGCCAGATCGTCCTCTGCCGGGGGATCAATGACGGGGAGGAGCTGGAGCGCTCGATCCGGGATCTTTCGGGCTATCTGCCTCTGCTCCGGAGCGTTTCTGTCGTGCCGGTGGGCCTGACAAGATTCCGGGAGGGGCTGCACCCGCTGGAACCTTTTACGGAAGAGGATGCGAAGCATGTGCTTGAGACGGTGCACAGATGGCAGAAAAAGTTTTATCAGGAGTACGGCGTGCATTTTATCCATGCCGGGGATGAATGGTATCTGCTTGCCGGGGAGGAGGTCCCGGAGGAAGAGCGCTATGACGGGTATCTTCAGCTGGAGAACGGCGTCGGGATGCTCCGCCTCCTGATCAATGAATTCCGGGAAGCCTTTGACAAGGCTGCAGGCGACGTGGAGGAACGCACCGTCTCTGTCGCGACGGGAAGGCTTGCCGGCCCCTATCTGAAGAAGATCGCCGAAAAGCTGCGGGAGAAATATCCGCGCACGAAGGTATGCGTTTATGAGATCCGCAATGATTTCTTCGGGGAGAGCATTACCGTATCCGGCCTTGTCACGGCACAGGACATCATCGCGCAGCTCCGGGGAAGGGAGCTTGGGGAAAGGCTCCTCATCCCGTGCAATATGCTGAAAGCGGATGAAGATATCTTTCTTGATGATTATACGGTAAAGCAGGTGTCAGACGCTTTACAAGTGCCGGTAGTTATTGTAAAATCAAGCGGACAGGACCTCATCGACGCGGTCCTCGGATAAACAGGTAAGAAAGGCTGATAATAAGAATGAGTAAACCAGTTGTTGCCATTGTCGGACGTCCAAATGTGGGGAAATCCACGCTGTTCAACGCGCTGGCCGGCGAGATGATATCCATAGTAAAGGATACGCCGGGGGTGACGCGGGACAGGATCTATGCGGATGTGACATGGCTTGATAAAGAATTTACCATGATCGACACCGGCGGTATCGAGCCGGACAGCAGGGATGTGATCCTCTCCCAGATGAGGGAGCAGGCCCAGATCGCCATTGAGACGGCGGATGTGATCATCTTCCTTACGGACGTACGCCAGGGGCTTGTAGATGCGGATTCCAAAGTGGCGGACATGCTGCGCAGATCCGGGAAGCCGGTGGTGCTTGTCGTCAATAAAGTCGACAGTTTTGAGAAATATATGCCCGACGTATATGAATTTTATAATCTGGGCATCGGCGATCCGGTGCCGGTCTCTGCATCGTCAAGGCTGGGGCTCGGGGATATGCTTGAGGCCGTGGTGGAACATTTCCCGGAAGGGAGCGGCGGACAGGAAGAAGATGACCGGCCTCGCATTGCGATCGTGGGCAAGCCCAATGTGGGCAAGTCGTCGATCATCAACCGCCTGCTGGGCGAAAACAGGGTGATCGTCTCAGACATTGCCGGGACGACGCGGGATGCCATTGACACGGCTGTCGTACACAATGGAAAAGAATATGTATTTATCGATACGGCCGGGCTCCGCCGGAAGAGCCGCATTAAAGAAGAACTGGAGCGCTACAGCATTATCCGCACGGTTACGGCGGTGGAGCGCGCGGACGTGGTGCTTATGGTCATTGACGCCACGGAAGGCGTGACGGAGCAGGATGCAAAGATCGCCGGGATCGCCCATGAACGGGGCAAAGGCGTGGTCATTGTCGTAAACAAATGGGACGCCATTGAGAAAAATGACCGCACCATGCGAGAGTATGAGGGCAATATCCGGAATGTGCTCTCATATATGCCTTATGCGGAGATCGTTTATGTCTCGGCCCTGACCGGACAACGCCTGACAAAACTCTATGACATGATCGACATGGTGATCGAAAACCAGACGCTCCGGGTGGCGACAGGAGTACTGAATGAGATCATGGCGGAGGCGGTCGCGCTGCAGCAGCCGCCGTCAGACAAAGGGAAGCGGCTGAAGCTGTACTATATCACCCAGGTATCTGTGAAACCGCCGACTTTTGTGATCTTTGTGAATGACAAAGAACTGATGCACTTCTCGTATACAAGGTATCTGGAAAATAAGATCCGGGAAGCTTTCGGGTTCCGCGGGACCTCCCTGAAATTCTTTATCCGGGAGCGCAAGGAGAAGGATCAGTAGGCTGAAAGCGTATAAGAGAGTAAAGGAGTTAAGATTGATATGGAACGATTGATCTGTCTGGCGGTCGGATATGTATGCGGCCTTCTGCAGACCGGATATATAGTAGGCGAACTCAGCCACGTGGATATCAGAAAACAGGGGAGTGGGAATGCGGGGACGACGAACGCGCTCCGGGTGCTTGGCTGGAAGGCAGGCATCCTTACATTTGCGGGCGATGTGCTGAAATGCGTCATTGCTTTCCTGATCGTGTTTTACCTGTACAGGGGAAGCGACTGCAGGCCCCTGCTCACCATGTATGCAGGCGCGGGCGTGACACTGGGCCATAATTTCCCGTTTTACATGCATTTCAAAGGGGGGAAAGGCATTGCTGTAATGGCGGGCCTGGTCGTGGTCAACAGCTTCTGGCATCTGCCATGGAGCCTGCTGCTTATCCCGGTCACCCTTGCATGCTTTCTCATCCCGGTGGCGGCAACCCGTTACATATCGGTGGGATCCCTTGCCGCCTATACGGTATTTCTGGCAGAGATGATCCTGATCGGGCAGTGGGGCTGGTTTGACATGGATCCCGGGAGATGCATTGAACTGTATATCGTCCTCGGGCTCATGACGGTCCTTGCCTGGTACAGGCATAAGGCCAATCTCAGGCGGCTGGCTGACGGGACAGAGAATAAATTCGGAACCAAAAAGAAGTAAATGATAAAAGGAGTGGCAAAATCATGGCGAACGCAGGTGTACTGGGGGCAGGAAGCTGGGGGACCGCGCTGTCTGTCCTTCTCACGGACAACGGACATCAGGTTACGGTCTGGTCTATCGATGAGAGCGAAGTAAAAATGCTCAATGAAAAAAGAGAGCATGAACTGAAGCTCCCCGGGGTGAAGCTCCCGGACAGCATGGTCATCACCGGAGACATGGAAGAGGCAATAAAAGGAAAGGATTTTCTCGTGCTTGCCGTACCTTCACCTTTTACGAGGAGCACAGCGAAGAAAATGGCGCCCTTTGTAAGAGAAGGGCAGATCATCGTGGACGTGGCAAAAGGAATCGAGGAATCCACACTGCTCACCCTGTCAAAACAGATCGAGCAGGAAATCCCGCAGGCCGATGTCGCCGTCCTGTCAGGCCCGAGCCATGCCGAGGAAGTGGGGAGGAAACTGCCCACGACCTGTGTGGTTGGTGCAAAGACAAAGAAGACGGCAGAATATCTCCAGTCTGTGTTTATCAGTCCTGTGTTCCGCGTGTATACAAGCCCGGATATCCTGGGCATCGAGCTGGGGGGATCCTTAAAGAACGTGATCGCCCTGGCGG
>CALWDN010000109.1 GCA_944376685.1 uncultured Mediterraneibacter sp.
GGATCATTTCCCATGTTGCAACGGTCTCCAGCCTGAAGAAAAATGCTGAAAATAAGATCGGCAACGCTGAGACAAAAGCAAGGGAGATTATCGACGATGCTGTGAAAACTGCTGAGACAACGAAGAAAGAAGCTCTGCTGGAAGTAAAGGAAGAGTCCATTAAGACAAAGAATGAACTCGAAAAAGAAACCAAAGAACGAAGAGCCGAGCTGCAGCGCTATGAGAAACGAGTGCTTGCAAAAGAGGAAGCAGTGGAAAAACGCTCTGATTCGCTGGAACACAGGGAATCAAAGCTGTCGTCAAAAGAAGAACAACTGC
The DNA here is from genome assembly GCA_944376685.1 of uncultured Mediterraneibacter sp. Taxonomy (GTDB): domain Bacteria; phylum Bacillota; class Clostridia; order Lachnospirales; family Lachnospiraceae; genus Mediterraneibacter. The sequence continues at coordinate 319 of CALWDN010000109.1, forward strand.
GTCAGCGCGAAGCCAGGGTAGAGGAATTGAGTCAGAAACGTGTGCAGGAACTGGAACGAATCTCAGGACTTACCTCCGAACAGGCAAAAGAATATCTGTTAAAAACTGTTGAAGAAGATGTCAAACATGACACCGCGAAGCTGGTCAGGGAACTGGAGGCGCAGGCTAAGGAAGACGCTGACAAGAAAGCCAAAGAGTACGTTGTCAACGCGATCCAGAGGTGTGCTGCCGACCATGTTGCCGAGACGACGATTTCCGTCGTACAGCTGCCGAGCGATGAAATGAAGGGCCGCATCATCGGCCGCGAGGGGCGGAACATCCGGACCCTTGAAACTCTGACAGGCGTTGAGCTGATCATTGACGATACGCCGGAAGCGGTTGTGCTTTCCGGTTTTGATCCGATCCGCCGTGAGGTTGCAAGGATCGCCCTTGAGAGGCTGATCGTAGACGGACGCATCCATCCGGCAAGGATCGAAGAGATGGTCGAGAAGGCGCAGAAAGAAGTCGACGCCATGATCCGTGAAGAAGGCGAGGCTGCAGCTATTGAAGTCGGCGTACCCGGTATTCATCCGGAACTGATCCGGCTTCTCGGACGCATGAAGTTCCGTACAAGTTATGGACAGAATGCGCTGAAGCATTCAGTTGAAGTTGCCCAGCTTGCAGGCCTGCTTGCAGGCGAGATCGGGATCGATGTCAGGATGGCGAAAAGAGCCGGACTTCTTCACGATATAGGAAAATCTATTGACCACGATGTAGAGGGCTCCCACATCCAGATCGGTGTGGATCTCTGCAGAAAGTATAAGGAGTCCCCGACAGTCATTAATGCAGTTGAGGCGCATCATGGAGATGTTGAGCCCCAGACGCTTGTCGCGTGCGTTGTGCAGGCGGCGGATACGATCTCCGCGGCAAGGCCGGGAGCCAGACGTGAGACGATCGAAACATATACCAACAGATTGAAACAGTTAGAAGATATTACCAACCAGTTTAAAGGGGTGGAAAAATCTTTTGCCATTCAGGCAGGAAGAGAGATTCGTGTTATGGTAGTTCCGGAGCAGGTATCTGATGATGATATGGTGCTTCTGGCCAGAGATATTGCAAAACAGATCGAGTTCGAACTGGAATATCCCGGGCAGATAAAGGTAAATGTCATCCGGGAATCCCGGGCGACAGATTACGCGAAATAACCTGGATCATAACAACAGATGAAAGACCGGCCCTTGTCGCAAGACGAGGGCCTTCTTTTATGAAAAAGCACATTAAAACAGGAAGAAAAACTGCGGCAGGAAAAAGGAGGGCATATGGACCAGCATATCAGAAGAGTGAACAGGGAACTGAAATTTAAAGGCAAGATCATTGATTTTTATCAGGATACGATGGAGATTACCGGTGAAGACGGGACGCATACTGCAATATGGGACTTTATCAGGCATAAAGGAGCGGCGGCTGTCGTCCCTGTGACGGAGGACGGGAAAATCCTCATGGTCCGCCAGTACCGCAATGCACTGGAGCGCTATACGCTGGAAATCCCTGCCGGCGCCCTGGATGCGGAGGACGAGCCCGGCCTGTCCTGTGCGGCGCGTGAACTGGAAGAAGAGACCGGATACCGAAGCGAGGATCTGGAATGGCTTATCACACTCCGGACGACGGTGGCGTTTTGTAATGAAAAGATCGAGGTCTACGTGGCGAAAAACCTGATCCCGTCCAGGCAGCATCTGGACGAGGATGAGTTTATTGACCTGAAAGCATATGCGCTGGAAGAACTGAAACAAAAGATATTTACAGGTGAGATCGAAGACGCCAAGACCGTGGCGTCGCTGATGGCTTATGCTGTAAAATACGGAAAATAAAGACAACATATATACAGGATCCCGGCATATAATGGAATATCCGGCAGACGCAGCATCAAAAGGAGGCGGCATGGGAAGATTTCATTTTGGGAAAAAGCAGATGCCTGCTTTTTTCATGCCGGGATTTATCCTTGGCATTATTTATGTGAATTTTTTTACGGATAAATATATGGCGGAACAGGGGATTTTTACAGAATACTATTTATCCCGCCTGTTAACGGTCCGGATCGATCCGGGCGGATTTATGTTTTATGTCCTCCGCGTGCGTCTTGCGCCTCTTTGTGCGGCTGCGCTGCTGGCGATGACGAAGCTTCGCAGGGTATCGGCCGTGTTTTTCCTGGTGTGGACGGGCTTTACGGCCGGTGTTGCGGTGTCGTCCGCGGTGGCAGGGCTCGGGCTTAAAGGCTGCCTGCTCTGTGCAGCCGCCCTGATCCCGCAGTTCCTGTTTTACATTCCTGCATATGTGATCCTGCTGCGGTACTGTCTTGGCGCGCCGCAGGTACGGTGGAACAGGCAGAAGAGCATTGGCGTCGCCTTGATGACGGCGGCCGGGATCATTCTGGAAATATATGTGAATCCGTCACTGGTGCGGGGGCTCCTTTCGTTTTTTCAGAATATTGTCTGAAACAGCCAGCGCGCAAAACGCCAGGGCGGATATGACGGCCTGGGAGGCGAGGAGCGTCCAGAGCCAGCCCTGTATGCCGGATCGGGGAATGACCAGGAACACGCCGGCGATGCGGATCAGAAGCCCGGCCATATTGATGCCAAAGGCGGCTCCTGTCCTGCCGCATCCGTTCAGGGCGCTTAACAGGGCGGAATTTGTATACAGAAAAGGACAGATCCACGCCAGAGTGATTATAAAATGTCCGGCATCGCTGCTGTGGAACAGGAACTGCCCGATCCATTCTCCGGCTATAAGAAAGAAGAGGCAGCAGCCCATGCCGACAGATATGCATCCGAGCACTGATCTTCTCAGAAGCATCAGGACGGAGCGCCGGTTGCCGGATGTGCTTGCCGCGCTGACGGCGGGCAGGAGCACTGTGCTGACGGAGCCGGTGACGGCAGAAGGGAACAGGATGCAGGGAAGGGCCATGCCGGTCATTACACCATAAGTGCGCAGAGCTTCCGCGGATGTCATCCCATAAAGCTGCAGGCAGACCGGAACAGAGGCGGCTTCGATGCTCTGCAGGAGAGACAGGGCCGTCCGGTTTGCAGTCAGCGGCAGGGAAAAAGCGAGCAGTTCCCGGAGAGCGGTGCGGAAGCGGCCGATGCAGGATCCGGCCGGCCGGACCGGGCGGCACGGACGCTGCAGACTCCGTCTTCGGGTGAGGGAAAGGCTGCGGACAGAAAAGGCTGTGGCGGCAAGTTCGCCTGCAACGATCCCGGCCGCGGCAAGCCTGATGGATGGAAACTCCTGGCCGCCGGAAAGACAGCGGATGAGTGCGTACACGATGAACACGCTCAGGATCCGGGCGCCCTGTTCGATGAGCTGGCTGATGGCAGGAAGTTTCGTGTCCTGCATCCCCAGGCTCTGTCCGCAGATGCAGCTGTGCACGGCGGCAAAGGGAAGGGCGTACGAAATGATGTGCACCAGGTCGCGGCACCGTCTGTCGCCGAGGAAAGAGACAGCGATGCGAGAAGCATTTCCCTGGATCAGTAATATTTCAACAATTGAGATCGATACAGCGAGGCAGAGAGCGGTTTTCAGGATGCTCTCTGCCTCGTCCGGCTTTCCGAGCGCGTATTTTTCGGCGGTGATGCGTGAAACGGCTGCCTGAAGGCCGGCTGTACTGACGGAAAGGCAGAGGGCGTACAGGGGAAAAGTGATCTGATAGAGGCCTACGCTTTCTTCTCCAAATGCATGGCTCAGGAAAATCCGGAAAAAGAATCCAAGTCCGCGGCTTATAATGCCTGCAGCGGTCAAAACGGCGGCATTTCGGAAAAGGGTGTGTTTTACAGACATTCGGATGATCTCCGGGACAGACTTTTTACATTATATGTATGATCCTGCCTTGACAGAACGGGGCGGAAGTGATATCCTACTGGAGTAATCCCCAGTAAACAACTAGGGAATTGAAAGAGGGAAAGAAAAGTCCTGAAAATGCAGGGAAGGTGAAACGATGAAATTGTCTACAAAAGGCCGGTACGGACTCCGCGCGATGATCGATCTCGCCCAGTACAGCGGAGATGCCCCGGTGTCCATCACCAGTATTTCGGCCAGGCAGGATATTTCGGAACGATATCTGGAACAGCTGGTGGCGCTGCTTAAGAAAGCGGGGCTGGTAAGAAGCATCCGCGGCGCAGGAGGGGGTTATGTCCTGGCGAAGGATATGAAAGAAATCTCAGTCGGAGATGTCCTGAGAGCGCTGGAGGGCAGCCTGGAACCGGTGGAATGCGCGGGGCTTGATCCTGCCGGAGGCTGTAAATCCGCAGACAGCTGTGTATCGAAATATGTCTGGAAACGGATCAATGAGAGCATCAGCCGTACGGTGGATGAGATCATGCTGGACCAGCTGGTGGAAGAGAGCAGGAAGAAAACGGAGGCAAAGGAAAAACATGGATAAACTGATCTATTTAGACAATGCGGCAACAACCAGGACGGCGCCGGAAGTGGTGGAGGCGATGCTGCCGTATTTTACGGAACATTACGGTAATCCGTCCAGTGTATACGGATTCGCGTCCGCGAATAAAGAAGTGATCGCAAAGCAGCGGGAGATTATCGCCGGCGTGCTGGGGGCGAAGGCCAATGAGATCTACTTTACAGCAGGCGGAACAGAGTCGGACAACTGGGCGCTGACCGCCACGGCCGAGGCTTATGCGGAGAAAGGAAAGCACATCATTACCAGCAGAATCGAGCACCATGCCATCCTGCACACCTGTGCATATCTGGAGAAACGGGGATATGAAGTGACCTATCTGGATGTGGATGAGAACGGGCTGGTCGATCCGGCGGCCGTGGAAGCGGCGATCCGTCCGGATACGATCCTCATTTCCATTATGTTTGCTAATAATGAGATCGGAACCATCGAGCCCATCGCTGAGATCGGAAAGATCGCCCGTGCGCACGGGGTCCTGTTCCACACTGATGCGGTGCAGGCATTCGCCCATGTGCCGATCAATGTGGATGAATGCAATATCGATATGCTCAGCGCCAGCGGGCACAAGCTTAACGGCCCGAAGGGGATCGGCTTTCTCTATATCCGGAAGGGCGTGAAGATCCGGTCCTTTATCCACGGCGGCGCGCAGGAACGGAAGCGCCGTGCAGGTACGGAAAATGTACCGGGCATCGTGGGCCTTGGCAAGGCGGTGGAGCTGGCGGCAGCGTCTATGAAAGAGCGGATGGACCGGGAAACGGAGATCCGGGATTATCTGATCAGCCGGATCGGGAAGGAAATCCCGTACTGCCGGCTCAACGGCGACCGGACGAAGCGGCTTCCGAACAATGTCAACTTCAGCTTCCGGTTCATTGAAGGCGAATCCCTTCTGATCATGCTCGACATGAAAGGGATCTGTGCTTCCAGCGGATCTGCCTGTACGTCCGGGTCTCTTGACCCGTCCCACGTGCTGCTGGCCATCGGGCTTCCCCACGAGATCGCCCACGGGTCGCTGCGCATGACGCTGGACGAGGAGATGACAAAGGAAGATGTGGATTATGTTGTGGATAATCTGAAGGAAATCGTGGCACAGCTTCGGAGTATGTCCCCGCTGTATGAGGATTTTGTGAAGAAGCAGGAGAAAAACCAGTAAGGATTCATCAGGAGGAATAGAAGAATGTATACAGAGAAGGTAATGGATCATTTTCAGCATCCGAGAAATGTAGGAGAGATCGAGAATGCCAGCGGCGTGGGCACGGTCGGCAATGCGAAATGCGGCGACATCATGAGGATCTATCTGGATATTGATGAGGACCAGATCATCCGTGATGTGAAGTTCAAGACGTTCGGCTGCGGAGCGGCTGTTGCGACCAGCAGTATGGCGACGGAGCTGGTGAAGGGCAAGAGCGTCCAGGAGGCCATGGAAGTGACGAATAAAGCGGTCATGGAAGCGCTGGACGGACTCCCGCCGGTGAAGGTGCACTGTTCCCTGCTGGCTGAAGAAGCCATCCACGCGGCGCTCTGGGATTACGCGGAGAAGAATGGCATCAAGATCGAGGGCCTGGAGAAGCCGAAGTCCGATATCCACGAGGGCGAGGAAGAGGAAGAAGAGGAATATTGATGAGCAGAGTCGTCGTGGGAATGTCGGGCGGCGTGGACTCTTCGGTGGCGGCATATCTCCTGAAAGAGCAGGGCTATGATGTGATCGGCGTCACCATGCAGATCTGGCAGGAGGAGGACGCCTGTTCCGTGGAGGAGAACGGCGGGTGCTGCGGCTTAAGCGCTGTGGAGGACGCCCGGAGAGTGGCGGCTGCACTCGGCATTCCGTATTATGTGATGAATTTCAGAGAAGAATTCCGGAAAAATGTGATCGACTACTTCGCGGATGAGTATCTGCACGGTCACACCCCGAATCCGTGCATTGCCTGCAACCGGTATGTAAAATGGGAGGCCCTGCTTGACCGGAGCCGGGCGATCGGGGCGGATTATATCGCCACCGGACATTACGCACGGGTCGAGAAGCTTGAGAACGGCCGTTATGCCATCCGGCGTTCCGCGTCCCTTATAAAGGATCAGACCTATGCGCTCTATAACCTGACCCAGAAGCAGCTGGCGCACACACTGATGCCGGCCGGCGCGTATTCAAAAGACGAGATCCGCTCTATGGCGGAGAAGATCGGACTTCTGGTTGCAGACAAGCCGGACAGCCAGGATATCTGCTTCGTGCCGGACGGGGATTATGCGTCTTTTATCAAAGGTTATTCGGGCCGGGAGATCCCGGAAGGGAATTTCATCACGCCGGAAGGGAAGATCCTTGGAAGGCATAAAGGGATCATCCATTATACGGTGGGACAGCGAAAAGGCCTGGGTCTGGCGCTGGGGCATCCGGCGTTCGTGCTGGAGATCCGGCCGGAGACCAATGAAGTGGTCATCGGGACTTATGAAGA
>CALWDN010000110.1 GCA_944376685.1 uncultured Mediterraneibacter sp.
GATCCGGTTCACCAGATTGGCCGGGAGTTCTTCCAGGATATCTACCGTATCATCCATGTACAGATCGTCCAGCAGTTCTTTCAGTTCCTTTTCTGAAAAGATTTCCACCAGATACTTCTGCATGGAGCTGTCCATGTTGGCGAATACTTCCGCCGCCTTGTCCTTCGGGATCAGGCGGAAGGCAAGAGCCAGCTCGCGGTCGTCAAGCTCCGAGAGAAGGGAGGCTATGTCCACTTCGTTCATAACATCCAGAATACTCCTCACAGCTTTGTACTGACGCTGCTGGAGAAGCTTTACAAAAATCTCTTTGTTCATGATAAGTACCTCTCTTTATGTAATTTTCTGTCTTAAAGCTGCATATGTGATAACCGGCACCAGAGTCCATAACCTCACCTCCTTTTTTCGTGTTTTGGATGAAATCTGCAAACAGAAAACTCCGTCACTGCCTGAACAATGACGGAGTCATAAAAATCATCAATCCATGAAAAGAAACATGACCGGATGCATCGTTCAAGCTTTAGTATCGCAGGGCATATCAATTGCATTAGGCTGTACCTTCACGACACAGCCTGCTGACCATCTTATCGTGTCTCCACGATTTCGCGGCAGCAATCTCCGGGATAAACCTGATCCCTGCGGTAACCTCACCTACCGAATGATGTATTCTGTTTTAGTACATGTTTATTGTAGCCAGAAAGACCGGAAATGTCAAGAGAAGAGGATAACACAGAAAATCACCGAAATTACGCGGTTTGAAGCGTATTGCCCCTTGTACACTGATGCTAAAGACCAGAAAACCAGAACTTACTTGCGACATTACATGCTGGTATAGTATAATTTTTCAGACGGAATGAAATGGAAAAAGAGTGAGGATAATATTATGACAGAAGAACAGAAAGCACTGGCGGGATATCTTTATGACGCCCAGGAAGAGAGCCTCGGAATCGAGCGGAAACGGAGCCAGGAACTGAATTTTGATTATAACAGCCTGCGTCCGTCCCAGGAGAAGGAACGGGAGGAGATCATCCGGCGGGAGATGAGGAAGACCGGGAAGAAATTCCGGATCGAACAGCCCTTTTACTGTGATTTCTGGGGCCGTGTGACGCTGGGGGAGAATTTCTTCTCCAATTATAATTTCGTGCTCCTTGCAGGAAATGAAGTGACCTTCGGGGATGATGTGCGCATCGGGCCGAACTGCGGGATCTACGCGGCGGGACATGCCTTTGACCCGGAGCGGCGGGCGGCCGGCTATGAATATGCGCGCCCGGTGCATATCGGCAATAACGTATGGATCGGCGGCCATGTGGCGATCGTGTCCGGGGCGACGATCGGGGACAATACGATCATTGCGGCCGGGAGCGTGGTGATCGGGGATATCCCTGCAAATGTACTTGCAGGCGGCAACCCGTGCCGGGTGATCCGCGAGATCAGTCCGGAGGATGACCGGAAATATCTGATGGAGTAATACGGCAGGCAGGCGTGGGGAAGAATGATCATTGCAAAAAAGAGAGGGTAAAAGGAAAGGAGCAGGCGTATGTCAGAAAATATAAGCAGGACATCCAGCATTGCAAAAGGAGCGGTAGTTGTCGGCGACGTGACGGTCGGGGATTATACCAGCATCCTTTTTAATGCGGTCCTGCGCGGGGATGATGACAGCATCCGGATCGGCCGGTGCAGCAATATCCAGGATAATGCCACGGTCCACACGGACAGAGGCAGACCGACGGTGATCGGCGATTATGTGACGGTGGGACACAATGCAGTTGTCCATGGCTGTACGGTCGGGGACTGCAGCCTGATCGGTATGGGCGCGGTCGTCCTGAACGGTGCTAAGATCGGAAAACATTGTCTCGTCGGAGCAGGCAGCCTTGTGCTGGAAGGCCAGGAGATCCCGGACGGCAGTCTGGCCGTGGGCAGTCCGGCGAAAGTAAAACGGATGCTGACTGAGCAGGAGAAGCAGAAGATCTATGAGAACAGCATGGTTTACGTGGAGACGGGAAAGCGGCTGAAAAAAGACGGATATGCACGAAATGAATGAAATATTTCTGAAAATCTGTTATAATCAGAAAAGCGGATGAAATCGTCCGGATATTATTTCAAAAAGAAAAGAGGAACTTATCATGGAGTACAAGATCACCGGATACAAACCGGAAAAGTTATTTCATTTTTTTGAGGATGTGTGCGCGGTTCCGAGAGGATCAGGACACGAGAAGGGGATCAGTGATTTCCTTGTAAAATTTGCAAAAGACAGAGGTCTGTGGGTATATCAGGATGACAGCTACAATGTCATCATCAAAAAAGAAGGCAGCGAGGGCGCGAAGGACAAGGCTCCGGTCATGCTGCAGGGACACATTGATATGGTCTGCGACAAACGTGCAGGCGTAGAGCATGATTTTGAGAAAGAGGGCATCGACCTGGTGCTGAAGGACGGCGTGCTCTCTGCGAATGGAACAACGCTCGGCGCGGACAACGGCGTGGCGATCGCCCTGATGATGATGGTGCTGGATGACGATGAGATCAAACACCCGCCGGTTGAGTGTGTGTTTACAACCGAAGAGGAAGTTGGACTCAACGGCGCACAGGCACTGGATAAATCACAGATCACGGCGCGCACGATGATCAATATGGACTCAGAGGAAGAGGGCGTTGCGACGATCAGCTGCGCCGGCGGACTGAGAGTTCAGCTTACGAGAAAAGTGGAGAGAGCTGCTGCGGAAGGCACGCTTGTACAGGTGAAGATTGAGGGACTTCTCGGCGGACATTCCGGAACAGATATCGACAAAGAGCGCCAGAATGCAAATATCCTGATGGCCCGCATGGTTGACCAGATCATGAAGAATACAGATGGAAAACTGGTTACATTTGCCGGCGGAACCAAGGATAACGCGATCACAAGAGAATGTGCGGCTTCCCTGATCTATGCAGACAAGGCGGAAGCAGAGAAGGCTGAGAAGCTGGCGGCAGAGCTGGCGGAAACATTTGCAGATGAGATCTCCGCGTTTGAGCCGGATTTTGCCTGCGAGGTTTCTGTTGAAGAGGGCCAGAGCGCAGCGGCGCTGAAAGATGAGGATGCGAAAGCATTCATCGGTGCGATCCGCCTTGCCCCGAACGGCGTGTACAGACGCAATATCAAGATGGACGGCTTCGTTGTTGTTTCATCCAACCTGGGTATTACAAGAGCGGATGAGGATGAGCTGGTGATCGTGATCTCCCCGCGTTCTTCCGTGGCGTCTCTTCAGGAGGATACGAAAGCACGTTTTGCATTGCTGGCTGAGACCTTCGGATTCGAGATCTCCTACAGCGGACAGTATCCGGGATGGGATTACAAGGAAGATTCAAAGATCCGTGAAGTATTCGTGGAGAGCTACAGAGAGCTGTTCGGCAGCGAACTGAGACTGGAGGCGCTTCACGCAGGACTGGAGTGCGGACTGTTCTCAGAGGCGCTTCCGGGACTGGATGCGATCGCTGTTGGACCGACGCTTTACAATGTCCATACGCCGGATGAAAATGTGCCGCTTGATTCCTTTGAGCGTTTCTACGAACTGCTCAAAGACGTGCTCGGCAGACTGGCAGCAGCATAATCGGCGGAAGAATACGGTAAATGATGAGAATGAGGGCGGTATCCGGACGGGTGCCGCTCTTTGTAAATGAGGTGTTTTATGAACCGGTTTTATGAAGAATTAAAAACAGCGCTGGCTTTGCCGGAAGGAGATATCTGGTCGGAGACGGTTCTTGCCGGGGAACATGCCGGGGAGAAACGGTTGAGCTGCGGGGACGGCGCTGAAGGGGAGCAGAAAGTGAAGACCCTGCATGATGCAGAGTCGCAGACAAGGATCTATCGTGAGCGGATCGGCCGCACACCGAAGATGATCATCTGCGGGGCCGGCCATGTATCCATACCCATTATCCGTATGGGGAAGATGCTTGAATTTACTGTGACCGTGATCGAGGACCGGCCGAAATTCGCGGATCATGCCCGGGCAGCCGGAGCGGATCAGGTGCTCTGTGAGCCTTTCTCAGACGGACTTTCGAAGATCAGGGGCGACTCGGATTCCTGGTTCATCATCGTGACGAGAGGGCACCGGTACGATACGGAATGTCTGGAAGCCATCCTGCAGAAACCGTATGCCTATGTGGGAATGATGGGCAGCCGCCGCAGAGTGGCGATCGTGAAAGACCAGCTGGAAGCGAAAGGCGTATGCCGGGAGACGCTGGACGGGGTGCATACCCCGATCGGGCTGAAGATCGGAGCGGAGACGCCGGAGGAGATCGCGGTGTCTGTGATGGCGGAGATCATCCAGGTGAAGAATGCCGGATCCGGAAAAGACGGTAAAGCCGAAGGGTGCCGGACGGGCGGCTATTCTACGGAACTGCTGGATGCGGTTCTGGATCCGGATGACAGCAGAGAAAAAGTTCTGGCGACGATCATTTCCAGGAAGGGATCCGCGCCCCGGAGCGTGGGTACGAAGATGCTGATCCGGGCGGACGGGACAACAGTGGATACGATCGGCGGCGGCTGTATTGAAAGCGAAGTGATCCGAAAAGCGCTGCTGATGACGCGCGCGGAGGATGAGAAATTCCGGCTCTGCACCGTGGATATGACTGCGGATGCCGCGGAGGATGAAGGCATGGTCTGCGGCGGCGTGGTGGAAGTTATGCTGGAGAAAGTGTGAGCGATGAGAAAGAATATACTGATACTGAAAGGCAATATTATTTATACAAAGACACCGGAGGAGTTTGCCGTCTGCGAGCACAGCTATCTTGTGTGCAGGGACGGGATCGTGGACGGCATTTACCGGACGCTTCCTTTCCGGCTGGGCGGCAATCCGATCCGGGACTTCGGCGACTGTCTGATCATACCGGGATTTACGGATCTGCATGTCCATGCGCCCCAGTATCCGCTCCGCGGATTCGGGATGGATCAGGAACTTCTGGACTGGCTGGAAGCGAATATATTTCCGGAGGAAGCCCGGTATGAAGACACGGATTATGCCGGACGCGCGTACGGGATCTTCGCAGAGAACCTGAAACGGAGCGCCACGACCCGGGCCTGCGTATTTGCCACCGTGCACCGCCCGGCGACCATGAAGCTGATGGATCTGCTGGAGCAGACCGGGCTGGAGACATTTGTGGGAAAGGTAAATATGGACCGTAACTGTCCGGGGTATCTCTGCGAGGAAACGCAGGAATCTCTGGATGAAACGGAAGACTGGCTCAGGGATGTGGCCGGACGGAACTATCAGCATACCCGGCCGGTCCTGACGCCCAGGTTCATCCCGGTTTGTTCAGATGCATTGATGGAGGGATTGAGAAAGATCCAGACAGAGAGCCATCTTCCGGTGCAGTCCCACCTGTCCGAGAATTCGCAGGAAGCGGCGTGGGTCGCAGAACTCCGTCCGGATGTAGAATTTTACGGAGATGCATATGACCGGTCCGGGCTCTTCGGGGGTGCGGACTGTCCGACCATCATGGCGCATTGTGTGTACAGCGATGACCGGGAGATCGCCCGCATGAAAGAAAAGGGCGTGTTTATTGCCCACTGCCCGGAATCGAACATGAATCTCTCCTCCGGTATCGCACCGGTTCGGAGATATCTGGAAGAAGGGATGCGCATCGGACTGGGCAGCGATGTGGCGGGCGGTTCGACAGAGAACATGTTCCGCGCCATGTCCTTCGCCGTGCAGGCATCGAAAATGCGATGGCGCCTCACGGATCAGACGGAAGCACCGCTGACGGCGGAGGAAGTTTTCTATATGGCTTCGAAAGGTGGGGGGGGGTGTTTTTCGGGAAGACCGGAAGTTTTGAGAACGGATATGACTTTGATGCGGTGGTGCTGGATGACAGCCGCCTGAGATCTCCCCGCCCGCTCGATGTCCGGAGCAGGCTGGAGAGAATGATCTATCTGGCGGATGAGCGTGAGATCCGCGCAAAATTCGTGAAAGGGCAGGAGATCAGTCTATGATCCTGCCGTCGGTGGAGATCGTTACCACCTGCCAGGGGATAAATTTTCCGCTTTCCTGAAGCGCCGTCTTCACGGCATGCTCGATGCCGCCGCAGCAGGGAACTTCCATGCGCACAACGGTGACGCTTCTGATATCGTTATTGGCCAGGATCGCGGTCAGCTTCTCGGAATAGTCCACGCTGTCCAGCTTCGGGCAGCCGATCAGGGTGACGTGATCCCGGATGAATTCATTGTGAAAATTGCCGTAGGCGTAGGCGGTGCAGTCCGCAGCCACCAGGAGCTTCGCGCCGTTGAAATACGGTGCGTTCACAGGAGCCAGTTTGATCTGGACCGGCCACTGGGAGAGCTGGCTTGCGATTGAGACAGCCGGACTGTCTGGTAAAGCAGAACAGTTGCTGCTGTCATTTTCCCTGCGGATAGCTCTGGACTGGGAGCCGGGGCATCCGCAGGGCAGGGGCGCTTCAGCTTTTTTCGCTTTGGCGGCGAGGACAGCCGCTTCATCATAGGCCGGGGCTTCCCGCTCCTCAAATGAAATAGCGTCTGTCGGACATGCGGGCAGACAGTCGCCCAGTCCGTCGCAGTAATCTTCGCGGGTGAGTTTTGCTTTCCCGTCTATCATTTCAATCGCGCCTTCGTGGCAGGCTGCTGCACAGGCACCGCAACCGTTGCATTTTTCTTCATCAATTTTAATGATTTTTCTGATCATCGTTATTCCTCCGTATTTGTTTTTTGGAACAATCAGAGTATAACAGACTTACTGGAAATATTCCGTTGCTATAACAACGAAATGCTATTGTTTTTATCAATGATTTTTGGATTCAGAAATGTGTTTTGGCATATTCTGCCACATTAACTGAAATAATTCTAATAAACGCTTCCGAAGGGGTAGTTTCAAGATCTGCGATAATTCTATTTATATTGATATCCTGTAATGATGATGGCGCAGGAATAACTTCATGGTCTTGCAGACTACTGTATATATACCCTGCCAGACAGTCGACGGCCATTTCAAAGGCTTCCTCCAGAGTATCACCGCAGGTGGCCAGTTCATTTAAATCAGGGAAAATTACAGCATAACCATTTTTATCTTTAATAAAGCATGCGGGATATGCGGATAACATATAAATTCCCCCTCGTATAATAAGTTTATAGTTAATAGTTAATAGTTACCTAGCTCTTTGATAACTGAATAAATAAGGAACAAGA
>CALWDN010000111.1 GCA_944376685.1 uncultured Mediterraneibacter sp.
GGCATGTTTATTAAATGCTTCGAACAGGTCCAGCTCGGAATTTTCCTCGATCTCCACCCCGAGGTTGTAAAGCTGCTGGATCGGTGCATTGCAGGCCAGGAAATTAAGCGGGCGGGGTCCGAAGCTGATGATCTTCAGATCATGGAGCCCAATGACAGCCCGCGCGATCGGCTCGAATTCATGGATCATATCCGCGCACTCTTCCGCCGTCCCTACAGGGTATTCCGGGATATACGCCCTGACGCTGCGAAGCTTCAGATTGTAGCTTGCATTGAGCATTCCGCAGTATGCATCCCCGCGTCCCTGTACAAGGTTGTCCTGTGTCTCCTCTGCCGCCGCCACGAACATCTTCGGTCCGTCGAAATGTTTTGCGAGCAGCGTCTCGGAAATCTCCGGCCCGAAGTTCCCGAGATAGACAACCAGCGCATTGCAGCCGGCCTTTTTGATATCCTCCAGCGCCTGCACCATGTGGATCTCACTTTCCACGATGCAGATCGGGCATTCGTATACAGTACCCTCTCCGTATTTTGCCGTGTAGGCGTCGATCAGCGCTTTCCGTCTGTTTACGGACAGACTCTCCGGGAAACAGTCACGGCTCACCGCGACAACTCCGATCTTCAGTTCTGGCATGTTGTTCATGATAAATTCCTCCTCTTTTTTGAAATCCTTATTATCACCGCTTTTACTGCCCCTGCATCAGACAGTCCGGCGGCTTGCTACACTGTTATGTTCTCTCCGCGCAGGCCGCAGAAAGCCCCGTCGATCCCGGCTTCCTCGTGCGCGATCAGCCATTTGTTGACTGCCGCCAGCAGACGGTTCTCCCCCTCTTCAGCCGGCTTGAACGGCAGCTCTTCATTCGTTCCCTTCGGCAGGACGATCACGCAGCGGAACCCGTTCGCCTTCACGGAGCAGGGCGCGTAATGAAGCGTCGTCGCATAAAGCTCCACGGCAGTCCCGGCAGGTACGAAAAACGCCTCCACCTTCGAGGTGTCATACGTATCATCCGCCTCAATATCCTGCTGGCATCCAAGCAGCAGGATCAGGTCCGTCACAGCGATGTCGATCTCTGAACTGCGGTGGTATTCCAGGGCGTTCAGCCTGCTGTTGTCCCCGTTGCAGTAGCCGATCTGGACCGGCAGGCCGCCGAATCCTTTGCGGCTCACGTCCTGTGCTTCCGGCAGGGCTTCCAGCGTCTCTACCGACGGCACATAAACAACATCCTCCGGCAGCGGCGTGTGCTCCATCTCTTTGAGGATCTGCTCAAAAGAGAATTCTGTCATCACTTTTCCGTACTTGCCGAAGGATGCGTCTGTTACATTCTGTATCTTCATATCCTGACCTCCTTGTCCGCGGGCCTTCCCGCATCTTTAAGGTCATTTTATCATCTTTTCAGTCTGTCATCGACCAAATTATTAGCTATTTAATGCCCATTTCTTATCCTTTTAATGTCTGATCCGCCTTTCCCTGATACTCGCTCGGAAGAAGGCCGTACTTCTTCCGGAATGCCCTGGCAAACGCCTTGCTCCCGGAAAACCCGTTCCTCAGCGCCGTCTCCGTGACATTATATCTGCCGCTCTCCAGATCTTTCACCGCATACCGCAGCCGGATATTCTGCAGGTAATCTTTATACGTGATCCCTGCATACCGCCTGAACATCCTCGACAGATAGTTCGGCGAATAGTCAAATATCCGCGCCACCGTCTCAAGAGACATTTCGCCGGTGTAATTGTCTTTCATATATGATGTGATCGCCGACAGCCTGGTCAGATTCTTATTCTTGCGCATAAACGCCCCGTCCACATCCGTCAGGCGGTAATCCTTCACCAGCAGATACATGATCTGATAGAAAATACTGATCGACTTCATATCATATCCGCAGCCTTTCCAGCTGTATACGCGGTACAGTTCACTGACAAGCTCCATGAAATGCTCGTCCCTCCTGCCCGGCTCGTGGGTAAACCAGATAAACTGGTCCGCTGTGAAATAATTCTCAAACAGCCTTAGCGGGATCTGAAGGACGACCGTCTCATTCATCAGCGGCGAGTCGATGGCATGCACCTCATTGGAATTTACGATCATAAAATCCCCCGACGCCAGATGCCATGCCCGGTCATCGATATAAAACTCCAGCTCGCCGCTGTGCACCGCAAAGATTTCCACAGACCTGTGCCAGTGCTTCTCTCTGTGATAGTTTCCCCCGCCTCCCTCAAACAGAAATATCTTAAAAGGGAATCCCTCCTCGGGGACGATCAGTTCATGCGAAAAATCCATGGTCCATCCTGTTCCTTTTTACTGGTCGAGGCTGTAGCCGCCCGCTGCCTGCTCTGCATCCTTCAGGAACTCTGCGTTCTTTTTTTCCACATCGCTCAGGATCGAATCGCTTTCTTTATCGAAATCATCCGGCTCATACTGCCCGTTATACCATGATTTACTGTTAAAATAATCCTGGAGCTCCTTTGAATCAAATTTCCGGCCGTGCCTTGCGTATATTTCATTTTTAGCGTAATTAAGCTGCTTCGCAGAGAGTCCGCTTATGTCCGCGTCGCTCAGCAGCTTTGTGCCGCTGTCGGCTATAATGTAGTCTCCTGTCTCTTCCCCGTCTTCTTCCGTCTGCTCCGCCTGCTGCGCGCCTGCGATCCGGATCTCATCCCTGACCTGTATCTCGGCCTGCTTTGGCGCAGCTGCCTGCAGCTCTGTTTTTGTGGTTTCCATTCCTTTTATCATCCCGCCTGTCAGGGAGGGCCACAGCAGCAGCAATGCGATCGCCGCAAAAACCGCAGCGAGCAGAAGGCCCAGGATAGCGGCCATGATCTTCCATACTGCCTTTTTTGTCATATTATCCACGGTAGAATCTCCTTTCTGTATTTCATGATCCCGGGATCAGTACCACCATACGCTCGGGACATTAATATCCTGGATCTTATAGGTCTCTCCGTCAAATACAAATGACGCGCTCATATATGCGGTGCTGTCATAATTGTCGTTCTCCGTTCGCGAAAGCCCGAATCCTGAATATGTATACGTATAATCCACGGTATAATCGCACTCCAGGTCTCCGGAGACCGATCCTGACCCGACATAAAATTCGCTGCTGAAATTATCAAATGAGATCTGGTTCAGGGTATATCTGCTGTCAGGATCTGCCGCGAGATCTTCACGCAGGTTATTGTATTCCGCTTCCGCTTCCCCGGCTGCGCTTTCCGTAAACAGCCCGGCCACCGCACTGTAATCCTCGCCGGCCATGGCAGAGGTGTAAAACTTCTCCAGCGCTTCCTGCATCTTGCTTTCAAGGGCCGCCTTTCCGTCCTCCGACAGGCTCAGGCTGTCGACATATGTCCCGCCTGATGACGTATCGAAGCTTCCCTCATATACTTCACACCACGGGACTGCCACTGATATTGAATGCACCCCGTTGAAGATCGAGATCTGATACACGTCCGATCCGTCGCCGTTCTGGGTTTTATATTCATCTGTCAGCTCCACGCCGTCCACCGCCACTTTCGCGCCGGCCGGCACCGTAACAGGATACCCGTCCGCCAGCATCCCCGCGGACGACACTTTCCACCTGTCAAAGAGGAACAGCGCCCTGTCGCTCTGCTTTACAAGGGTGATCACGTAATTAGACACCCCCTGCCCGGATGTGGAGTATTCAACATTGAAATTCCGGACGATCCCCTCGTCGCCGCCTTCCAGAGGCATGACCGAAAAATTCGTAATGTCCGGGATCTGTGAGTTCTCCATGATCTCCTCAAACTGGCTTTCCTGCAGGAATCCCCCTTCCGGAAGTTCAAGCATACTGTACACCCCGGCCCAGTCATGGGCGGCATAAGCGTTAAAATACTGCTTTGCAGCCGTCTGCGGGCTGTACCTGTACCATCCTGCAAAAAAGAAAGCTGCCACCGCCGCCACAAGACAGACCGCCTCTATGATGACCGCGATATGGATCCCGGACAGTTTTATCTGTCCTTTCTGTTTTGGCTGCGGTTTCGGCTGCGGTTTCACCGGCTGCTCCTGTCTGGGCTTCTCCTGCCTGGGCTTCGGCTTCACCGGCTGCTCCTGACCGGGCTGCGGCTTCACCGGCCCATTTTGTACATTCTGCCCGGGCTGTGTCCCGGCCGCGCCATCCAGCCTGCTGCCGCAGTTTTCGCAAAAAAGGGCGCTGTCTTCATTCCCTGTTCCGCACATCGGACAATAACGCATCTTTTTCCCTCCTGTTTCTTTTGTATTTCAGATAATCACACTCTGATAACATTATAATTTTTTCACTTCTTTTTGTAAAGCACGCCATGCCTTAATCCGGCATAGACTAATTAAAAAAAGGACTTATTTATGGAAATAAAAGGATTAGATGTAAGCAAGTTCCAGGGCGAAGTGGACTGGGCGCAGGTAAAAGCCGCAGGATACCGGTTCGCCATGCTCCGCGCCGGATACGGATACAGCACCGTAGACCCGGAATTCCACCGGAATGCATCTGAATGCAACAGGATCGGGCTTCCGATCGGCGCCTACTGGTTCTGCTATGCCATATCGCCCGAAGCTGCCGCACAGGAGGCAGACAGCTGCATCAGCACCGTATCCGGATACCGCCTGGACTACCCGGTCTGCTATGACATCGAACAGGCAGGCGCAGACTATATTGAAAAGCAGGGCGTATCCTTCACTCCCGCGCTCGCGCAGGACCTTGTGAAAAGCTTCTGCAGCCGGGTCGAATCAAAAAGATACTTCGCCATGTTTTACTCCAACCGCAGCTTTTTCGACGCTTACCTGAGCCCGGCGCTGGCCAGGCGGTACGCCTTCTGGTACGCGCGCTACACAGATGCATTCGACGGGACCGGCTGCGGCATCTGGCAGTATACCAGCACCGGCCGGGTACCCGGCATCGCCGGAAATGTGGATCTGGACATCGCCTATGTTGATTACCCGGCCGTGATCCGCAGCGCCGGCCTGAACCATCTGGACAGCACGTCTCCTGCACCGCCGTCGCCCGCCCCGCAGTATATTACCTATGTGATCCAGCCCGGCGACACGCTCAGCGGGATCGCACAGCGCTTCGGCACCACCGTCGGCACGCTGGCGGAACTGAACGGCATCTCCGACCCGGATAAGATCTACGCCGGTAATACGCTCCGCGTCCCCGAGAACAACTCTTCAGGCAGCTCCGGCCCGGTATACTACACGATCCGTCCGGGCGATACGCTGAGCGGGATCGCGGTAAAATACGGCACCACCGTCAGCGCCCTGGCCCGGCTGAACGGCATCTCCGATCCGGACCGGATCTATGCAGGCGACCGGATAAGGATACGGTAATCTTAAGGATTTTTCTTTTTCTTTAAGATTTCGAACATACTTTGTACACAATTTATGGCTATACTGAAACACAGATAGTTGGTAATACAACTATCTCCCCCCTCATAAAGTATTGGCATCCCGGGGGACCGGGGTGCCGCACTTTACTCTCATTCCTTTTAGACAACTTATAGACACGGAGCCCGCCGGACACGATCCGGCGGGTTTTCGTTATGCATTATTATTTTTTTATTTTTCGTTTAGAATTTTCCCGCTTCTTTTATGGTTCACTCATACTTTTGTCACAATTCCCTTTTATACTTATACTCAGATAGTTGATAGACAGATCAGCTATCTTTTCCCCCTCATAAAGTCAGGGCACCGAAGAGGTGCCGCACTTTACTCTCATTCCTTTAGATAA
Organism: uncultured Mediterraneibacter sp.; assembly: GCA_944376685.1. Lineage (GTDB taxonomy): Bacteria > Bacillota > Clostridia > Lachnospirales > Lachnospiraceae > Mediterraneibacter. The sequence continues at coordinate 5,708 of CALWDN010000111.1, forward strand.
CTATAAAACCAGGAAAACCCGCCGGTCAGCCAGCCGGCGGGTTTTCTTGTTATTATATTTCTCTTTTGCAACAGGATCACCTGACTCTGTGGTCTTCCAGCCACTCATACAGGTCAGCATACACCTGCTGCCGGTCGGTCTCGTTAAGGATCTCATGCCGGTCGCCGGTGTACAGCCGCAGCGTCACATCCCGGATCCCCGCGCTCCTGTACTGCTCGTAGATCTTCCGGACGCCTTTCCCGAAATCTCCCACCGGATCGTCCGCACCTGACGCGAACAGGACCGGCAGCGTCTTCGGGATCATATAGACGCTCTCTTTCTTCTGCATGCTGATCATGCCCTGGAACATATTGTAATAGGCATTGACCGTAAAGCGGAATGAGCAGAGCGGGTCCGAAGCGTATGCTTCCAGCAGCTCCCGGTCGCTGGTTATCCAGTCGGCGCGCGTGCGGGCCGGTTTGAATTTCTTATTGTATGATCCGAGCGCCAGGCCGTCCACCAGCCTGCTGCGGTAATGCCATCCCCGGCAGACTGCCATCAGGCGGCAGAGCCGCTTTCCGAACACCAGCGCCGCTTTCGCGTGGTTGGCTACGGTTCCCATCAGGATCACGCCCGCCAGGCCGTTGCCGTACATCTGGATGTACTGCCGCATCAGCGACGAGCCCATGCTGTGCCCCAGCATGAAATACGGCACGTCCGGATATTTCTTTGCCGTGCGCTGGCGGAGCGTATGCATATCCCCCAGCACACAGACATTTCCGTATTTTTCATTAAAGAAACCATACTCTGATCCGGACTGTACGGATTTCCCGTGTCCGAGATGGTCGTTCCCCACGACGTACCAGCCCCGGTCACAGAGAAACTGTGCAAATCCATCGTATCTTGCCACATATTCCATCATGCCGTGGCTGATCTGAAGGATGGCCTCCGGGCGGCCCTCCGGCTTCCACTCGACCGAATGGATCTCTGTATTGCCGTCTTTTGAAGGGAAATAGAACTCATCTCTCATGGTTGCTCACTACCTGTCTTCTATATTTACGTAATCCCGGTACGGCGCAAGCGGCTTGTAAGCCGGACGGATGATCTTGTCCACGTTCTGGAGCTCTTCCAGCCGGTGCGCGCTCCAGCCGACGATACGCGCCGCCGCGAAGATCGGCGTATAGAGCGATGCCGGCAGATCCAGCATGCTGTATACCAGTCCGCTGTAGAAATCGACGTTTG
>CALWDN010000112.1 GCA_944376685.1 uncultured Mediterraneibacter sp.
GAGGCCAAGCGGCATGAGCAGTGTAGAGAAGCTCATGCCCGGTGCGATGATGCTCAGTGCCAGGCAGAATCCGCAGAACAGGAACCAGAAGAAGTTCGCGTTTACTTCTACGGAGAAAAACTGGAATCCGATGAGCACCGCAAAGATCACGACCATGCACACGAGCATGGAGATGAAAGATCCTCTGCCGCGGCCCTGCTCTCCGGCTTCCCGGAACAGGGAGGGCAGCATGCCGGTGATCAGCCCGATGAAGACGCAGACAGACGGATCCGGATATTTCTCCAGGAAGAAGGAGAGGATGTTCGCCACGCCGAGGAATCCGATGATGCCTCCGATGAATACCGGGACCAGCGGCGGGACATGGGTCTTAAAGTTTTTAAACGGGTGGGACAGAAGTTCCATGATCGGCTTGTAGATGCCGAAGATCACCCCGAGCACGCCGCCGGAGATGCCGGGAAGCACGGCGCCCAGTCCGATGAGCGCTCCCTGGAAGATCCGGGAGACGAACTGCAGCGGGGTCATTTCTTTATTGAGATTATGGTCCATATATTTCTATTTCCTTTCATGTATCTGATTTTATTTCACAAACGTTATATTTATACTATGTTTTTGGAATCTTATCAAGCATATGTGCAAATTTTTACTTTATCTTAGCAGGCGCAGTATTCATCCTGTGTTTGATTTTCTGCCGGAGATGGATTACAATAGCAGGAGATGAGCTGCTCCGGCGACAGGAGCAAAATACTGTGATCATCAGGAGGTAGGAGATTATGAAGAAACCGGTTCTTGTCATTATGGCAGCTGGGATGGGAAGCAGATACGGGGGGCTGAAGCAGATCGACCCGGTAGATAATGAAGGACACATTATCATGGATTTTTCCATTTTCGACGCGAAGCGCGCAGGATTTGAAAAGGTCGTTTTTATCATAAAAAGGGAAAACGAGGCGGATTTCCGGGAGGCGATCGGCAACCGGCTTGAGAAATATATGGAGGTGGCTTACGCATATCAAGAGATCACCAATATACCGGAAGGGTTTTCCGTTCCCGAAGGCCGCGTGAAGCCGTGGGGTACCGCCCATGCGGTGCTGAGCGCGAAAGACGAGATCGACGGCCCGTTCGCCGTGATCAATGCGGATGATTATTACGGAGCCCACGCGTTCAAAACAATCTATGATTATCTGACAACCCATGAGGATGACGACAAATACCGGTATGCCATGGTCGGCTACCGGCTGAAAAATACAGTGACAGACAATGGCTATGTATCCCGCGGCGTATGTGAACTGAACCGTGAGAATGAGCTTGTCAGCGTGACGGAGCGCACCAGGATCGAGAAGCGGGACGGGGGCGTCGCTTACTCAGAGGATGGCGGACAGACCTGGGTGGAGATCGACGGGGACACGCTTGTATCCATGAACATGTGGGGGTTCACCCACAGCATGCTGGACGAGATCAGCGCCGGATTCCCGGCCTTCCTCGAAGAGGGGCTTCGCGCGGATCCGATGAAGTGCGAGTATTACCTCCCGGCTGTGGTGAGCAGCCTGCTGGCTGAGGACAGGGCGGCAGTCAGGGTGCTCGGATCAGAAGACAAATGGTACGGCGTGACGTACAAAGAAGATAAACCGGTCGTAGTGGCTGCGATCCAGGCGATGAAGGACGGCGGGCTTTATCCGCAGAACCTGTGGGACTAAGCTATGCAACATTTTTACCATAAGATGATTTAAAAGTATAAAGCATTCCGGCGGAAGCTGTGCTATACTGTGACCGTAAACAAAAAAGACATTCTTTCAGAAATCACATTGGTATAAGGAGGAAGCGGCATGTCTATCTTAGTAACCGGAGGCGCCGGGTTTATCGGCAGCCATACATGTGTGGAGCTTTTGAATTCAGGGTATGACGTGGTTGTAGTGGACAACCTGTACAACGCGTCTGAGAAAGCGCTTGACAGAGTAAAAGAGATCACGGGAAAGGAACTTACATTTTATAAAGCGGATATCCGTGACAAAGAAGCGATGAATGAAGTGTTTGACAAAGAGGACATCGAGTCGGTAATCCATTTCGCAGGTCTTAAGGCAGTCGGCGAGTCCGTGAGAAAGCCGCTGGAATACTATGAGAACAATATCGGAGGAACGATCAATCTCTGTGATGTGATGAGAGAGCATGGCGTGAAGAATATCATTTTCAGTTCTTCCGCAACCGTATACGGCGATCCGGCGTTCATTCCGATCACAGAAGAGTGCCCGAAAGGAACATGTACGAATCCGTACGGCTGGACAAAGTGGATGCTGGAGCAGATCCTCACAGACCTTCATACAGCAGATCCGGAGTGGAATGTTGTGCTTCTGAGATATTTCAATCCGATCGGCGCACACAAGAGCGGACTGATCGGAGAGGATCCGAAGGGAATCCCGAACAATCTGATGCCGTACATCACACAGGTGGCGATCGGCAAACTGCCGTGCCTCGGTGTCTTTGGAAATGATTACGATACGCATGACGGTACAGGTGTGCGCGATTATATCCATGTCGTAGATCTGGCAGTCGGCCACGTCCGTGCAGTGGAGAAGCTGAAAGAAAAAGCAGGCGTATCTGTCTACAATCTGGGTACTGGAAACGGATATTCCGTACTGGATATGGTCAAGGCGTTCGGCAAGGCATGCGGAAAAGAAATCCCGTATGAGATCAAACCCCGCCGTGCAGGAGATATCGCAACCTGTTACTGCGATGCTACGAAGGCGAAAAACGAGCTGCACTGGGTGGCAGAGCGCGGACTGGATGAGATGTGCGAAGACTCCTGGAGATGGCAGAGCCAGAATCCGAACGGATATAACGACTGATCTGTTTTTGGCATTTGTCTGAAGAATCGTAAAAAATATAAGAGTTAAAAAGACCGGTTTAGTCCGAATATGCGGGCCTGACCGGTCTTTTTCCTTGACAGGGACAGGGAGATGCGCGAAAATAGCAAAGGTGTTTTTTGAACTTCATCATAGTGTGAAAAGGAGAACGGATCATTATGAAGCGGAATGTAGATTTGAATGAGATATCGGATGGCCGGCTCTATTCGTCGGGGGATATGGTGAAAGCGGACTGCCGTGATTGTGAAGGCTGCTCCGCATGCTGTCGGGGAATGGGCAGCTCCATTATCCTTGATCCCATGGATCTTTGGAGATTGTATACTGGTATACATAGAGATTTTACTTCGTTGATGAGCGAAGGGTATATAGAACTCGGGATCGTGGACGGCATGATCCTCCCCAATCTGAAAATGGCCGGCAGGACGGACGCCTGTCCCTTCCTCAATGAAAACGGACGGTGTTCGGTGCACGGCTGCAGACCGGGGTTGTGCCGGCTGTTCCCTCTTGGGCGGTACTATGAGGAGAATGGATTCCGCTACTTTATCCAGACCCACGAGTGCCGGAAGAAAGACCGGGGAAAAGTAAAGATCCGGAAATGGCTGGGGATCCCGGATCTGAAATCTTATGAACGGTATATCCTTAAGTGGCATGACTTCCTGAATGAATGTGAGGCCGCTTTGGAGACGCTTGATGAAGAAAAGACGAGGATCCTGACACTTTATGTTCTGCGGAGTTTTTATGAGACTGCGTACAGGGCGGCGGATGACCGGGGATTCTATGAAGCTTTTGATACAAGGATGCAGGAAGTCAGGGAGAAACTGGGGATGCCGGTATCGGAATGACAGAAGAGGAGTAAAGTACATATGAGATTGTTTTCAACACTTAGGAACTACAAGGCGGAATATCTGCCGAAAGATATCTTTTCAGGGATCATCATCGCGGCGGTATCCATCCCGATCGCCATGGGGTATGCGCAGATCGCAGGGCTGCCGGCAGTGTACGGACTGTACGGCTCGGTATTTCCAATCCTGTTTTTTGCGCTGTTTTCCACATCCAGACAGTTTGTCTTCGGGATCGATGCGACGCCGGCTGCGATCGTAGGCGGCGCCATCGCAGCCCACGGGTTTGCGGCGGAGTCGGAGCAGGCTATGCTGTATATCCCCATGGTTGCACTGTTTACCGGGTTGTGGCTGGTTCTTTTCTACTTCCTGCGGGCGGACAGGATCGTGGATTTCATCTCTACGCCGGTTATGGGGGGATTTATCAGCGGGATTGCAGTGACGATCATTTTGATGCAGGTGCCAAAACTGATGGGCAGTCCGGCGGGAAGCGGAGAACTTCTGGAACTGTCTAAGCATATCGGATATGCGCTGGGGCAGATCAACATGCTGTCCCTTGCCATGGGCGTGGGCGCGTTGATCCTGCTGATCTTGGCGAAAAAATTTGTTCCCAAATTCCCGATGGCTATCCTGATCATGGTCCTGGGTGTGCTGGCCACGGTATTCTTCCATGTGGATAAATATGGCGTGACTCTGCTGTCCGCTGTAGAACCGGGACTTCCTCATCTGGTCATCCCGCAGTTTCAGCAGGTGGATCTGACCCATGCGACAGGGCGCGGACTGATGATCGCCGTAGTCGTTATGGCAGAGACCCTGCTGACAGAGAATAATTTTGCTGTGAAAAATGGCTATAAACTGGATATCCGGCAAGAAATCCTGGCCTGTGCAGCAGGCAATCTGGCTGCGGCGGCAGTGGGGTGCTGTCCGGCGAACGGCAGTATCTCCAGGACGTCCATGAACGAGCAGTACGGCGGAAAAACACAGGGCGTGTCAGTTGTAGCTGCGATCGTCATGGCGGTGATCCTGCTGACAGCGACCGGCTTTATCGGATATCTGCCGGTGCCGGTCCTTACCGCCATTGTGATCTCCGCGCTTCTGAGCGTAGTGGAGACCCATCTGGCGATCCGGCTTTTTAAACTCAGCAGATCCGAGTTCTATATCTTCCTGGCTGCCGGGATTGGGGTGCTCTGTCTGGGCACGATCTACGGCGTGCTGATCGGCATCGTCCTGTCCTTCGTGGCGATGACCCTAAAGGCGACGAACCCGCCGCGGGCGCTCATGGGCATGGTGCCGGGAAAACCGGGATATTATGATCTGGATAAGAACCGCTTTGCATATCCAATCAAGAATGTGATCCTGTATCGGTTCAGCGAGGATATGTTTTTCGCTAATATTAAGATCCTGCAGAATGATATAGAGCAGGCGGTCGAAGATATTCCGGATGAGACGAAAGCTGTGATCATTGACTGCGAAGCTGTCAACAGTATTGACTTTACTGCGGCGGACGCGATCGAAATGCTTTCTGAAGGTTTGGAAAAACGGGGTATCCGCTTTTATATGACCGGGCATACGGATAAGATCAATGCCCAGATGCGTCATCTTGGCATCGGCCATCTCATAGATGACGGCAGAGTACGCCGTACTGTTCTTTCCGCATTAAAGGATGCCGGGATCGAAATCCCCTGTATTCTGGATATACCGGAGAAAGACAAAGACAGACTGAGCAGGGTTGGAAACCGTGCGTATCCGCAGGGGGAGGAATATACCCTGGAAGAATTTATCTGGGCGTTCGGTGAAGGGGCTGGAAAAGAGATCCGAAGCCGGGCGGCATACGTTCTGGCGCAGATCCGGTCCATGGATGACGTCCATACACTGATGGTTTACGGTGCAGACAGACTGGTGGATTCCTGGGGATTCCTGGGTGAACTGGATGAGGAACTGCTGCTCCGTTCCATGCTGGAACAACTTGACAGTCTGCCGGAAGAACTGAGAGGAAGAAAAGAGGAGATCACAAAGCTCATCGAGACACGCCGTGATGTACTCAAAGACAGGCTTCTGCGGAATCATCCGGAGATGACGGCGTATCTGGAGGAGAGCAGAAACAGCCGGATGGAGCGAAAATACAGATTTTGAAAAAACTGTAAAAAAATCCGGGAAACAGTAATGATAATTGACAGAACTTGCGGGAGCGGGTATAACTGTAAAGGCAAATCGCACTTTTTGCGGAAGGAGGAGAGCAAGATGAAATTGAACAGTACAAAAGAGTTTCCGTTTTCTTTTGACGTAGCATGGGCAGCGCTCCATCAGCCGGCGAAACTTGATGTAGAGCCGGGCGCGGAGGTGCATGAGATCTCTGACACGAAATGGGAGGCGCACAGTAAAGAAGCGGGGACAGTCAATACATACGAGGCGTCATTTGATGATGTAAACAAAGTGATGACAATCGAGTCTGAGAGCAGTGCGAAACATGGTCATGACTATATGTATTTTACACTCAAAGAAGTAAGCGAGGAGCGCGTGTCTCTGGAAATCGTGATTGAGATTCACACGGGGACTCATCTTCTGGCAAAGGCGCTCGGAGCAATATTTGCAAAACCGATGCAGGAGATCATATGCAAGCAGATTTACCATAACTTTGAAGCACTCTGCAAAGGAAGCGAGACAAAAAGGATGTCCATGGATGAACTGAGAGGCATCGCAAAAGAAAAATTTGATAAAAAGAAAGACTGAAGAAAAGAGGGAATTACTTATGAAAAATACTAACTCAGGGACTTTAAAAGCCTGCGGGATCATGATGATCATTTTTGGTGTGGTTTACGCACTGGTAGGAACGATGGCGCTGGCTGGCGTTGTATCAAACGTGCTTCCGGGACATGAGGCACAGGAAGTGCTCATCGTTGTGCTTGCATATGCGATCGCACTTCTCGGACTGATCTGCGGCATCGTCTGCATCAAAGGCATTACAGGCGCTGCAAAAGTATGCGGCATCATCTTTGC
>CALWDN010000113.1 GCA_944376685.1 uncultured Mediterraneibacter sp.
CTGACGGCGCTTGAAGATTCGCTGAAAGAACTTGCAAAAGAAAAAGAGGAAAGCATCCGGCAGGGAGATTTTGCGGAAGCATCCCTGCTTCAGAAAGAGCAGGAAGAGGTACAGCGGAAACTGAATGACGTCAGAAAACGGTTCGAAAAGAAAACGGCGGCGGCACAGTTTTCCGTAACGGAAGATGATATCGCGGAAGTGGTATCGGCATGGACGAAGATCCCGGTGCAGAAGCTGGCGGAAAGCGATGAGGACCGGCTTAGAAAGCTGGAAAACGTGCTGAAAAAGAGAGTGGTCGGACAGGATGAGGCGGTGAGCGCAGTGGCACGCGCTGTCCGGAGAGGCCGTGTGGGCCTGAAAGATCCGCACCGGCCGATCGGTTCGTTCTTATTCCTCGGACCGACAGGCGTTGGAAAGACAGAACTTTCCAAAGCGCTGGCGGAGGCGCTCTTTGGTACGGAAGACGCCATGATCCGTGTGGATATGTCGGAATATATGGAGAAACACTCCGTGGCAAAAATGATCGGATCGCCTCCGGGGTATGTAGGGCATGAAGACGGAGGCCAGCTGAGCGACAAGGTGCGGACCCATCCGTATTCGGTCGTGCTGTTTGATGAGATCGAGAAAGCGCATCCGGATGTATTTAACATCCTTCTGCAGGTGCTGGATGACGGACGCATTACGGATTCCCAGGGCCGGAAGGTGGATTTTTCCAATACGGTGATCATCATGACTTCCAATGCCGGTGCGAAGGCCATCGTGGAGCCGAAGAAACTCGGGTTTGCCGCGGGCGACGATCCGGCCGGGGATTACAGACGGATGAAGCAGAATGTGATGGATGAGGTGAAGACGATCTTCCGCCCGGAATTCCTGAATCGTATCGACGAGACGATCGTATTCCATGCGCTTGACAAGAGCCATATGAAGAAGATCGTGACAATGCTTTGCCGGGACCTTGCAAAACGGCTGGCAGACCAGATGGATATCCATCTGACAATGCGCGATTCGGCTAAGAACCTGATCGTTGAGAAGGGGACGGATGCGAAATACGGGGCAAGGCCGCTGCGCCGCGCGCTTCAGACAGAGCTGGAGGATAAACTTGCGGATGCCGTACTTGCCGGGGAGATCAAAGCGGGCGACCACGTACAGGTGCGGGCGTCTAAAAAGGAGATACAGTTTGTGGCTGAGCCATAAAGTATCTGTAGAAAAATACCGGGCTTTATATTATAATATCGATAACGGGGATGCTGACAGCATCACCTATACCATAACAGGAGAACTCAGGAGGAACTACAGATGACGGTGGTAAAAGAATTGCTGCGTGCAGAAAGTGACGGCACACTCAGTTTTGGAGATTATACGCTTGGAACGAAGACCAAGAAAGACAATTATGAATTCGAGGGAGATATTTATAAAGTAAAAACTTTTTCAGAGATTACGAAACTCGAAAAGAACGGAATGTTTGTATACGAGTCCGTGCCGGGAAGCGCTGTTGAGAATTTCCGGGAGACTGCGGATGAAGTCTCATTTGCGGTGTCCGCACAGACGGATGTACAGTTCACGCTGGAACTGGAGCCGGAAAGCGAATATGAAGTGTTTATCGACGGCGCGTCAGCCGGGACGATGAAGACGAATCTGAGCGGGAAGCTGAGCGTGAGCGTGGAACTCTCAGCTGAAAAGAGTGCGCAGGTCAGAGTGGTAAAAAACTGATCAGATCAAAATGATATTATAAAAATCCAATGCCCCGGAAGCGGATTGCTCTCCGGGGCGTATCCTGTCATTTTGATCGCAAGGGAAAAGAGGCAGTATGGACTGTTTTTCTACAATCCGGGATAATACAATGAAAGGAAATATGGAAGTGGCTAAAGCAAAGAAAAGCGTTTTTTTCTGCCAGAACTGCGGACATGAAGAGTCAAAGTGGCTGGGACAATGCCCGGCCTGCGGAGAATGGAACAGTTTTGTTGAAGAGAAAATAGACAGCGGCATTACGAAGGGCATATCATCGGGTGCACGTTCGGTACGCGAGTCCGTGCGGGAGGCGAAAGTTGTCCCGTTGAACAGCGTCTCTGCGGATGACGATGCACGTGTTCAGACCGGGATCCGGGAGCTGGACCGGGTGCTGGGCGGCGGGATCGTGCCCGGATCGCTGGTGCTGGTGGGCGGTGATCCGGGGATCGGGAAATCAACGCTCCTTCTCCAGGTGTGCCGGCTGCTTGCCGGAGAGAAAAAAGTGCTGTACATTTCCGGGGAGGAGTCCCAGGCGCAGATCAAGCTTCGGGCAAACAGGATGGGAGAATTTTCCTCCAATCTTTATCTTCTGTGTGAAACCAATCTGGAGATCATCCGCGGGGTGATCGAGAAAGAAAGGCCGGAACTTGTAGTGATCGACTCGATCCAGACCATGTACAGCGAAGATGTGTCTTCTGCGCCGGGAAGCGTCTCCCAGGTGCGGGAGTCGACGAATGTGTTTCTCCAGCTGGCGAAAGGGCTGTGCATTCCGGTCTTTATCGTAGGCCATGTGACGAAAGAGGGAACGGTTGCAGGCCCGAGGGTGCTGGAACATATGGTGGATACAGTGTTGTATTTTGAGGGAGACCGGCATGCGTCCTACCGGATCCTCCGGGCGGTGAAGAACCGGTTCGGGTCGACCAATGAGATCGGTGTGTTCGAGATGCAGCAGTCCGGTCTGGTGGAAGTGGAAAATCCGTCGGAATATATGCTGAGCGGACGGCCGGAGCATGCCTCCGGTTCGGTGGTGGCCTGTTCCATCGAGGGCACGCGGCCGATCCTGATCGAGATCCAGGCGCTGGTCTGCCAGAGCAATTTCGGGATGCCAAGGAGAACCGCTGCGGGAACGGATTATAACCGGGTGAATCTCCTGATGGCAGTCCTGGAGAAACGGCTCGGCATGGCGCTGGGCAATTCAGATGCTTATGTCAACATTGCCGGCGGCATCCGCATGAATGAGCCGGCCATTGATCTTGGGATCGTCATGGCGATCGTATCCAGCTTCCGAAACCGTCCGGTTGATGAGAAGACCATTGTATTCGGAGAAGTGGGCCTGAGCGGAGAAGTCCGGGCGGTCAATATGCCGGAGCAGCGGGTCGCGGAGGCGAAGAAGCTGGGATTCGAGACCTGCATCCTGCCGGAAGTTTCCCTGAAGATGGTGAAAGGGATCAAAGGAATTAAACTGGTAGGCGTGAAAAATATCGGAGACGCCGTGCGGGAAATCTGAGCATGTAAAGTGATCTGAAGGTTCAGCGATTATAAAGAAAGGATGAGGGAAATGGAACCATATATCATAAAAGCGAGATACTATGAGACAGATCAGATGGGGATCATCCATCATGCCAATTATATCCGGTGGATGGAGGAGGCGCGGATCGATCTGATGAACCAGATGGGATATCCGTACCGCCGCTTCGAGGAGATGGGATATTTAAGCCTGGTACTTCATGCGGAATGTGAATATAAGAAAAGCGTCAAATTCGATGATGAAGTAAAGATCGTTGTGAGCCTTCAGGAATTCGGCCGTCTCAAATTCACACTGAAATATGAAATCTATAATATGTCCCAGGGCGGCGTGCTGAGCGCGCGCGGGACGACCAGGCACTGCTTTCTGAACAGTAAGACGGGATTGCCGGTGCTGATGGATAAGGAAATGAAAGAGTTCTCCGAAACCATGGAAAAAATGCTTAAGGCAGATTAGATGGGTTCTGGATCACGGACAAACTGACCGCGGTATATACCGCGGTTTTCCTTTTTATGCGATGATAAAATAAATGATATAAACAGTATATAACAGTTGACAACAGTTCTGTACTGTTATATACTGTTTATCAACAGGAGAACATAATTATGAAGATTATAATCAACAGTTCATCAATGGTACCGATATATGAACAGATCGTAGATCAGGTAAAAGCGCAGATCGTGTCCGGAGACCTGAAGGAAAATGATATCCTTCCCTCCGTTCGTGGCCTCGCAAAAGATCTGAAGATCAGTGCGCTGACTGTCAAGAAGGCGTACGACAATCTTGAACAGGACGGTTTTACTGTCACTGTACATGGCAAAGGCACTTATGTGGCGGCGGCCAATCCGGAACGGGTGAGAGAAGAACAGATGCGGAGCGTGGAGGCGGAACTGGACCGGACTGTGCAGAAGGCGCGCAGATGCGGTCTTGCGGATGCGGAGATCCGGAAGATTTTTGAAATTATCATGGAGGACTAGATGATGCTGGAAATAAAAGATCTGGTAAAAAAATACGGGGATTTCAGACTGGAATGTTCACTGCAGGTGAAGCCTGGGCAGATCACCGGATTGATCGGAGAGAACGGTTCCGGAAAGAGCACGACCTTTAAATCCATTCTCGGCCTGATCCGGCCCGACAGCGGGACGATCCGGATATTTGGAAAAGAAAGGTCTGAACTGGATCAGACGGACCGCCAGCAGATTGCCGCGGTGTTGTCGGACTCCGGGTTCAGCGGTTATCTGACGATCCGGGATATCATTCCGATCCTGGTCCATATGTACAGGCGTTTTGACAGGGAGTATTTTCAGCATCAGGTGAAGAGATTCGATCTTCCGGAAAACAAGATGGTGAAAGAATTTTCTACAGGAATGAAAGCAAAGTTAAAGCTTCTGGCAGCGCTTGGAAGCCGTGCGAAGTTGTTCATTATGGATGAACCGACATCGGGCCTTGATGTCGTTGCCAGGGATGAACTGCTGGACCTGATCAGAGAATATATGGCGGAGAATGAAGACAGTTCGGTACTGATCAGTTCCCACATATCCGGGGATCTGGAGTCTTTATGTGATGATGTGTACATGATCCATGAGGGCAGGATCGTGCTGCATGAGGATATGGACACACTGTTAAGTGACTATGGGATCTTAAAAGTTGATGAAAAGCAGTATGCCGCTCTGGATAAACAATATATGATCCGTACAAAGCATGAGGCGTTTGGCTATGCATGTATGACGGACCAGAAGCAGTACTATATGGAGAATTATCCGGGAGTGGTGCTTGAAAAGGGCTCTCTCGACAGTGTGATCACAATGATGATAAGGGGTGACGAACCATGAAAGGATTGATCGTGAAGGATATAGAACTGACAAAGAATCAGGGGAAGACGCTTCTGATTCTGGCCGTGGTCATTGGAGTATTCCTGGAAATATCAGGAATAGGCAGCGATTTTGCAACTGCATATATAACGATCATATTTTCGCTTTTTGCATCAACAACAGTTTCCTATGACGAATATGAAAACGGGTTTCCGTTTCTTCTTTCCCTGCCGGTGAGCAGACGGGACTATGTAAATGCAAAGTATGCGTTCAGCGGCATACTTATCCTTACTGCGTGGATCATCGGCACGGTATTTGGAATGGTCTTCAGAGGCATCCGGGGAGAGGAGGTCTTTGCACCGGATAAACTTGGAGCGACGATCGGATATCTGGCGGTGTCGGTTGTATTTGTGGCGGTGATGCTGCCGCTCCGACTGAAGTTTGAAGGAGATAAGGGAAAACTCATCCTTCCCCTGGTGATCGCCGGCGCAGGGATCATCCTCTACGGAGGCGTAAAGCTTGCGGATTTATCCGGGATCGATGCTGAAAAAGAGGCGCTCCGCATCCTGAATGGCATGGGGACTGCAGGAATCCTGGGGATGCTCGCAGCACTTATGGTTCTTGCAGCAGGAATATCGTGGCTGTGTAGCAGACAGATCATGATGAAAAAAGAATTCTGAGATATTTTAAAAAGCAGGTTATCAACATCAGGAGCATAACTTTTTACAACTCCTGTAAGTTTGTTGATAACCTGTTTTTTTGCATTAATGTGATTGTATTGACATATAAAACGTGGTATTGTGGACACACTCAAATATTTGACTCAATTCAGTACCCGCTCGCGGGTTCTGTAAATCAGCAGATTTCAACAGGCCTGTCCGGCCGGCTTTCCAAAATGTACAAACAGGTGTTCCTTAAGGAGAAACAACATGATAAAATAAGGAGAAGAATCAGTTGCAAAAGCTTCCGCCGGAAGACCTGAATGAAAGAGGCATCATCCGTTGGATGCGGTTCCTCGGTGGGAAGAACAGGGAGGAATTTGAGGACATGGCAAAGAAAGATGAATACATTGAGGAAGCGTATAATGAACTGAAAAAACTCAGCCATGACGAACAGATGCGGATGGAATACGAACTCCGGCAGAAAGCGATACGCGACCACAACAGCGAAAAAAAGGGCGAAAAAAGGGGCGAAAAAAGGGGCGAACGCCTTGCGTTGAAGAAGATTATTGATAAGTTGACAGGAGACGGCAGGACAATCGAGGAGATTGCAGAATTGCTCGGACTTGAACCGGAGATGGTGGAAGAGATAAGTAAGATGGAATAAAACAATGATAAGAAAGGCAGGAAGAAAAGGATTTCTTACCTGCCTTTAAAATATCTGTGCTATTTTATGAAATGGGCATATTCCGGATGTTTTTCAAACCAGCTTACTGCATATGAACAGGTGGGGACTGCTTTGAGATTTCGTTTTTCCAGTTCGCTGATCAGTTCGGTCATCAATTTGCCTGCTATACCCTGCCCACGGAGTGAAGCGTCTACAAAGGTGTGGTTTATTTCTACAGTTCC
>CALWDN010000114.1 GCA_944376685.1 uncultured Mediterraneibacter sp.
GGATAAATTCATGACATTCAAAGTGGCGGTGCGAACGGTGGCAAAGCGCCACGGACTTCACGCCACATTTATGCCGAAGCCGAAGGCAGATGTGAACGGTTCCGGCATGCATATCAATATGGCTCTCTATAAAGACGGTAAAAATGTGTTTGCGGATGCGGCGGATCCGCTGAATCTAAGCCGGGAGGGACGTGCGTTCATCGCCGGGATCTTTGCCCACATCGAAGGCATGACGGCCTTCTTTAACCCGCTGGTCAATTCCTATAAACGACTGGTCCCGGGCTTTGAGGCGCCGTCGGATATCACCTGGTCGTCCACCCAGCGGACCGCCCTTGTGAAAGTGTGCCGGAACAGCCGCCGGGAGCAGACCATCGAACTGAGGAGCCCGGATCCGTCCGCCAATCCGTATCTCGTATTCGCGCTCTGTCTGACCGCAGGCCTTCAGGGGATCGAAGCGGGGCTGGAGCTTTCGCCGGAGCTGGAAAAAGATCTGCGGAAGCTGTCCGGAGAAGAGAAGCAGGCGCAGGGGATCCGCAGCCTGCCGAAGAACCTGGACGAGGCTTTAAATAAAATGGAACAGAATCCGTGGATCGGACAGACACTGGGATCTCTCTATACAGAACATTATGCAAAGAGAAAGCGTGAAGAGTGGGAAAACTACAGCAGACAGGTGTCAGAGTGGGAACTGGGCCAGTACCTGTACCGGATCTGACGCGCGGACGGCTGAGCCATCTGGCAGCCGGAAGAAAGGGCGGGAGCAGGATTGAGCGTGATCATTGTGGCATTACCGAAAATTGAAGACGCGAAACGGGTGCGCCGGGTGCTCTTAAGCCACGGATATGACAATGTGGTGCCCTGCGGTACAGGGGCTGCCGCGCTGATGGAGGCGAACAATGAGAACCGGGGGCTGATCATCTGCGCCGCAAGGCTTCCGGACATGCATTACAGTGAACTGCTGGAATACATGCCCCGGTTCTATGAGCTTCTCCTGCTCGGCTCCGGGAGCGCGGTGAGCGACGCAGGCGGGGATGTGATGGCGCTGACCATGCCTCTGAAGATCCACGATCTTATCAATACGGTGGAAATGCTCCCCGCCCAGGCGGACCGCCGGTATAAAAAGGAGAAGAAAAAGAAACCGCCGGCGCGGAATGAGCGGGATGAGAATTACATCCGCAACGCCAAGTATCTCCTGATGGAGCGGAATCACCTGACAGAAGAAGCGGCCTACCGGTATATCCAGAAACGGAGCATGGACAACGGGACCAATATGGTGGAGACGGCCCAGATGATCCTGATGCTGATCTGGGATGAGACAGATTAACGGGAAATCCGCAGAAATATCCGGCCCGGAGCAATTTGGGATTGCCAAAAGTTTATACTTTGTTTATAATTAGTTCCATATTGTGCATAGAAAGGAATATATGGAATGGGAGATACTTTACAGATACTGACCGCTATGATCATCTATATGGCGGCGGTTATTATTATAGGTGTAACATTTGCAAGAAAGGCCAACGCAAGTTCAGATGCCTATTTCCTGGGCGGCCGCAGCCTCGGTCCCTGGGTGACGGCCATGAGCGCGGAGGCGTCCGATATGTCCGGCTGGCTCCTCATGGGCCTGCCGGGCGTGGCATACTGGTGCGGGATCGCGGATGCAGCCTGGACAGCCATCGGGCTGGCAGCCGGTACATATATCAACTGGCTGATCGTGTCCAAACGGCTTCGCCGGTACAGTGAGAAGGCCGGCAATGCGATCACCCTGCCGGAATATTTTTCAAACCGGTTCCATGAGAAGAAAAAAGTGATCATGACCATTGCGGCTGTGTTCATCCTGATCTTCTTTACGGTATATGCGGCCAGCTGTCTGGTGACATGCGGCAAGCTTTTCTCCACGTTATTTGATCTGCCTTACATCCCGATGATGATCGTGGGCGCGGTATTCGTGCTGATCTACACGATCATCGGCGGATTCCTGGCGGAGAGTGCGTCAGACTTCATGCAGGCGATCGTGATGATCGTGGCTCTCGGTGTGATCGTGCTGGTGGGCACTTACGCCGCAGGCGGCCTGGGCGCGGTGATCGACAATGTGAAGGACATTCCGGGATTCCTGGAGTTCTTCGGCATGGCGACCCCGCAGACGGTTGACGGGGTACAGCAGGCAGCGGACGGCGTTCCGCTTTTCGGAGAAGCGGCGCCCTACGGACTGATCTCCGTGGTATCCATGCTGGCATGGGGACTCGGATACTTTGGTGTTCCCCAGGTGCTCCTTCGGTTCATGGCGATCCGTCACGAGGATGAGCTGACCCGGTCCCGCCGTATTGCAACGGTGTGGGTACTGATCTCACTGACCATTGCAGTGTTCATTGGTGTGATGGGGCGCGCCCTTTATCCGACGGCACTGACCACTTCTTCGGATGCGGAGAATGTATTCATCCTTCTGTCGACGAACCTTCTGCCGCCGCTGATCGCCGGTTTTGTGATGGCGGGCATCCTGGCGGCGACGATCAGTTCTTCGGATTCCTACCTGCTGATCGCAGCGTCGGCTTTTGCGAAGAATATTTATCAGGGGCTGTTCCGCAGGAAAGCATCTGACCGGGAAGTTCTGAATATTTCCAGGATCACCCTGCTGCTGATCGCGGTAGTGGCAATGATCATCGCCCTGGATGAGAACAGCGTTATCTTTACCATCGTAAGCTTTGCCTGGGCCGGATTCGGCGCCACATTCGGACCGCTGATGCTCTTCAGCCTGTTCTGGAAGAGAACGACCAGAGCCGGCGCCATCGCCGGTATGCTGGGCGGCGCGGGCATGGTATTCGTATGGAACCTGCTGGTGCGTCCGCTGGGCGGCATCTGGGATATCTACGAACTGCTTCCGGCGTTTATCTTCTCCTGCCTGTGCATCGTGGTGGTGTCACTGGCGTCACCGAAGCCGTCACAGGAGATCGAGCGGGAGTTCGAAGAAGTACAGATGATGGGAAGAAAATAAAAACCGAATAAACAGATGATCAAAACAGCAGTCGTCACGGCTGCTGTTTTGTATTTCACAGGGGAAGCGTCAGTGGTATACTAAAGAGTAACAGAAGGATGGAAGGAGGAGGAAAGGAAGATGTCAGTAAAAGGTGCTGTGATGGTTCCCCATCCGCCGCTGATCGTGCCTGAGATCGGCCGCGGAGAGGAAGGGAAAATACAAGCGACCGTGGATGCCTATCATCAGGCGGCCCGGAAGATCGCCCAGTGGAAACCGGATACAGTGGTGGTGATCTCGCCTCATTCCGTGATGTATGCAGATTATTTTCACATTTCCCCGGGAAAAGGAACGACGGGAAATTTTGCCCGTTTCCGTGCGCCCCAGGTAAAGTTCCGGGCAGAATATGATACAGAGTTTGCGGGACTTCTGGAGCAGGAGGCGGAAGCGAGAGATATCCCGTCCGGCACGCTGGGCGAGCGGGATCCTTATCTGGATCACGGGACCATGGTGCCGCTCTGGTTTCTGGATCAGTATGACAGAGATTACCGGCTGGTCCGGATCGGCCTGTCCGGTCTGCCTCTGGCCGTACATTATGAACTGGGACAGTGCATCCGGAAGGCGGCGGAACTTCTGGATCGGAATATCGCGGTCATCGGAAGCGGCGATCTGTCCCATAAGCTGAAAGAAGACGGGCCGTACGGGTTTCAGAAAGAAGGACCGGAGTATGACGCCCGGATCATGGATGTGATGGGCCGTGCCGCATTCGGGGAGCTTTTTGATTTTACGGACAGTTTCTGCGAGAAAGCTGCGGAGTGCGGACACCGTTCTTTTACGATCATGGCCGGTGCGCTGGACGGGCTGGCGGTGAAGACGGAGCGGCTGTCCTATGAAGGGACTTTCGGCGTCGGTTACGGGATATGCACCTATGAGGTGACGGGACGGGATCCGGACCGTTTTTTCCTGGAAGCATATCGGAAAAGGGAAGAGGAGAAAGCCGCGAAACGAAAAGAAACGGAGGATGTATACGTGCGCCTGGCCCGGGAGACCATCGAGACTTATGTGCGCACCGGCAGAAAAATCTGTGTGCCGGACGGCCTTCCGCAGGAAATGTATGATCGGCGGGCCGGCGTTTTCGTCTCCCTGAAAAAAGACGGACGGCTCAGGGGATGCATCGGGACCATTTCCGCTGTGCAGGGCAGCGTTGCTGAGGAAATCATAGAAAATGCCGTCAGTGCGGCAACCCGGGATCCCAGGTTTCATGCGGTGGAGAGGGAGGAACTGGACAGCCTCGTGTACAGTGTAGATGTCCTGGGCGATACCGAAAGGATCAGCTCTCCGGATGAACTGGATGTGAAACGGTACGGCGTGGTCGTGAGCCGCGGATACCGGAGAGGGCT
This sequence comes from uncultured Mediterraneibacter sp., assembly GCA_944376685.1. Lineage (GTDB taxonomy): Bacteria > Bacillota > Clostridia > Lachnospirales > Lachnospiraceae > Mediterraneibacter. Next base: position 4,366 of record CALWDN010000114.1, read on the forward strand.
GCTCCTTCCGAATCTGGAAGGGGTGGACACGGTGGAAGAACAGATCGCGATTGCCAGACAGAAAGCCGGCATCCCTGGGGATGCGGATGACATTGTGCTGGAACGTTTTGAGGTGGTGAGGCATCAGTGAGAGAAGCTGTATGTCCGGTCTGCTTTCATCACTGCCGTCTACGGGACGGGCAGTATGGCAGATGCAGGGCAAGAAAGAATAAAGAGGGAAGGATCATCTGTGATAACTACGGGAAGATCACGGCGCTGGCGCTTGATCCCATCGAGAAGAAACCGCTCCGTGATTTCTTCCCGGGAAGCCGTATCCTGTCTGCAGGCAGTTACGGATGCAATCTGTCCTGCCCGTTCTGTCAGAACCATGACATATCCATGAACGGGGCAGAGAAGGCAGAATGGCGCATGATGACGCCGGAAGAACTCGCAGATCTGGCGGAACAGTGCAGGCCGGAAGGCAATATCGGGATCGCATTTACCTACAATGAACCGCTGATCGGTTATGAGTATGTGCGGGATACGGCCAGACTCATCCGTGAGCGGGGCATGAAAAATGTGCTGGTCACCAACGGTACGGCGGAACTTCAGGTCCTGGAAGAACTGATCCCGTATATTGACGCTATGAACATTGACCTGAAAGGCTTCACAGAGGAATATTACCGGAAACTTGGCGGGGAGCTCGAGGTCGTAAAGCGCTTTATCACTCGTGTGGCTGCGGACTGCCATGTGGAACTGACCACTCTGATCGTGCCTGGGGAGAATGACCGGACGGATGAAATGGAGCGGGAGGCAGAGTGGATCGCTTCGGTAGATCCAAAGATCAGCCTCCATGTGACACGCTTTTTCCCGCGATACCGGATGACGGACCGGGATGCAACAGAAGTGGAAACCGTATACCGGCTTAAGGATACGGCAAAGAAATATCTGAAGAATGTATATACGGGGAACTGCTGAGACGGCAGTTCCCCGTAGTGCTGTAATGCGATATTCTGAAACTATATTAAGCCTGCGACTGCAGCGCGTCATACCCGGTCTCGCCGGTGCGGATCTTTGTGGCGCTGCGGATCTCATAGCTGAAGATCTTGCCGTCGCCCATTTCACCGGTGAAAGCGGCTTCGCGGATCGCATCGATCACCTTTTTCTCCCATTCTCCGGATGAGACGACGATCTCAAATTTTACCTTCGGAAGAAGGACAAGATCGACTTCGGAGCCGCGTATGATCTCGCTGTATCCCTTCTGGGCGCCGCATCCCATGACCTGGGAGACGGTGATGCCGTTTACTTCGATCTGGTTCAGGGCGGCTTTCACATCCTCGAACATTTCTTCCCTGACGATTGCCTCTACTTTGATCAGCATAATGTTTCCTCCTGTTCTAATCTGTTTTTGACGTATTTAGTCGAAACCATTGAAGGACGGATAAGCATGCTCGCCATGCTGTGTGATATCAAGGCCGAGCGCTTCGTCTTTTTCATCAACACGGAGCTTCGTGAAGATCCGGATGATGCCGATGCAGATCAGTGATCCCACGACCGCGACTGCGATCGTAACCAGGATACTCAGGATCTGTGCGGTGAAAAGACGTGTTTCGCCGAATACAAGGCCGTCCCACTGAGCAACCGGGTTGATGGCATTCTGTCCGAACAGGCCGGTGGCGATGCCGCCCCAGATCCCGCCGATGCCGTGGCATCCGAAAGCGTCCAGGGCGTCGTCCACTTTGAGTCTGTGTTTAATCACATTCATCATACAATAGCAGATCGGGCTGACAAGCGCGCCGATGATAAAGGATGCCCAGACCGGGACGAATCCTGCGCCCGGTGTGATGGCGACCAGACCGACCACCAGGCCGGTGGACGCGCCGACCAGTGTCGGCTTTCCGTCTTTGACTGTATCGATCAGCATCCAGGAGAGGAGGGCGGTCGCCGCAGAGATGGACGTCGTCATAAATGCATGTGCGGCAAGTCCGTCCGCTGCGAGAGCGCTCCCGGCGTTGAACCCGTACCATCCAAACCACAGAAGCGCGGCTCCGAGCACAACGAAAGGAATATTGTGAATGCGGTAAGAAGTCTTCTCGTAACCGCGTCTTCTGCCAAGATAAACAGCGAGCACCAGGGCGCTCACGCCGGAGCTGATATGTACCACATTTCCTCCGGCCAACTCAACTGAGCCGCTCTCCGCCACAAA
>CALWDN010000115.1 GCA_944376685.1 uncultured Mediterraneibacter sp.
CGGTAAAAGCAGGCGGAGACAGGCAGGAACTGCATGAGAGAATCCGTGAGCTTTCCATGGAAGCCGGCAGAAATGTCAAGGAAAAAGGCCTTGACAATAACCTGCTCGAGCTCATCGCGGCTGACCCTGCGTTCAATCTCAGTCCGGAAGAACTGCAGAAAACAATGGACCCGGCAAAGTATGTGGGAAGAGCCAGGGAACAGGTTGATGCATATCTGAAAAATGTGATCAGTCCGCTGCTTGAAAAGAATAAGGATGTGCTTGGCATGACTGCGGAGATCAACGTATAAAACTCTGCCTGCTGAGTCCGCCGGATGGAAGGGAATGCTGCAGGGGAACGCGGCATTCCTTTTTCTGCGGGCAGGTCCCGGGCAGACAGGGGAAAGGAATGAGGTTAAATGGATTGGTGTTTAAATATTTACGGGGAGTGGCGTGCGGCTAAACTGGCAGACAGGCTGCTCAGGTTTCTTGTGGTTGCCGCGGCGGCCTGCCTGATGCTGATGTGGAACAGCGGCTCGGCTGAGATCTCCCCGGAAACGGATGGCGCGGGAACCAGGCCTGGGGCTGCTGCGTCTGCAGAGACAGTGGCTGCACCGGTGGCTTCTGTGACAGCACTGCTCCGGGATATCCCGGAAGCACCGGCCCTTCAGACGGTTCCGGAAGCTGAGGCGGATGCGCCTGAACGTGTGGCGGCGGTTTCTGAGACTGCCCCGGATGCTGTCCCTGTGATCATCCCGGATATGTCTGGAAATGCGGCGGACGTTCCCGGGATCATCCCGGATATGCCTGGAAATGCGGCGGATATCCCTGAAATCGTCCCGGATACACCTGGGAATGCGGCGGATGTCCCTGAGATCGTCCCGGATACGCCTGGGAATGCGGTGGACATCCCGGAGACCGCTCCGGATATACCTGGAGATGTGACGGACGTCCCGGAGGATATTCCGGCGGATGTACCCGGAACGTCCGAAGAACCGGATCATTCTGCCGGTTCGGCCGGCGGATTCCTGGTGGATGAGTACGGGATGATCTGCGGAGTGGAAGATCCGGAAGCCGTGGTGTCAGGCGGACTGATGCGGCTGCCTTCCGAAGGGTGCACCGGGATCCGCAGAGGCGCGTTTTCAGCCGGCCTTCCGGCGGCCCGTGAGGTGCTGATCCCGGCCAATATCGTCTCAGTCGAGGCGGGTGCATTCGCAGGTCTTGAGAATGTGGAATGGTATACCGTGGAACCGGGCGGGTGTTATACTGAGAATATGGGCGTGCTCCTGTCCGGGGACGGCACATGCATCCTGGCATTCCCGCCGGGGAGGCTTGGAAACTATAAAGTGCCGGCCGGCATTACATCGTTTGCAGAGTATGCGTTTCAGGACGCCCGCATTACAACGCTTGATATAACGGCATGCGGCATCGAAGATGTCAGCGGACTGCCGGAACACATCAGGCTGCTCCAGAGAGGATCGTCGTCAGACGGCCGGACGGAGGCGGACGCCACCGAAGCTTATTGAAGAATCCCCGGGATTGTTTTATAATTATCCCATAAATATGTCTCTGCTGATCGATGGGAGCGGCAGGAAGGAGGGATCTTCATGAGAGAAAAAAATATACTTCAGATTCTGGAGAACAGCAGCCATACTGTGGTTTTGAGCGGGGCCGGCCTGATGGCCGAAAGCGGATATCCGCTCCTCCGCGACGGGGCGGAGTCCTACGATATCGAAGAGAAGTACGGGTATTCTTTTGAAGAGATCTTCAGTTCCGGATTTTACGCGGCGAGAAAAGACCTTTTTTTCCGTTTTTATAAAGAGGTCCTGCTGAGCATTGCAGAGAAGCCGCCGGGAGAGGGATTTTACGCCCTGAAAGGGCTGCAGGACCGGGGGCTTGCCGGCCCGGTCATCACGCGCCGGATCGCCGGGCTTGAAGACCGCGCGGGCTGCCGGGACGTGATCAACCTGAAGGGGACGATTTTTCATAATATCTGCCCTTCCTGCGGCAGGGAATATCCGGTTGAATACATCCGGCAGGCCAAAGGCGTTCCGCTGTGCGCGGACTGTATGACGGCCCTGCGGCCGGACGTCTGCCTGTTCGGGGAGATGATCGACAACGGCCGGATGACCAGGGCTGCGCAGGAAGTTGAGCGCGCAGACGTGCTGATCGTGCTCGGGGCAAGCCTTTCTTCCCCGCTGTGCGGCCAGATGCTGCAGTATTATAGCGGGTCAAACCTGATCCTTGTAAATGAGGAGGAACACTATTCGGACCAGCGGGCGGATATCATCATCCGCGGCCGGAGCGACCGGTTTCTCTCTGATATACTTGCAGAAAGTGACAAACAATACTAAAACCTGATTTGGAGAGTAAAAATGAGCAGTAAAGTAAGAACAAGATTCGCGCCCAGCCCTACCGGGCGCATGCATGTTGGAAACTTAAGGACAGCGCTTTACGCGTATCTGATCGCAAAACATGAAGGCGGAGATTTTATACTCCGCATTGAGGATACGGACCAGGAACGGTACGTAGAGGATGCGGTGGACATCATATACAGGACGCTGGAAAAGACCGGGCTGATCCATGACGAAGGCCCTGACAAAGACCGGGGATACGGCCCTTATGTCCAGAGTGAGCGCCAGGCGTCCGGGATCTACCTGAAATATGCAAAACAGCTGGTGGAGCAGGGGGACGCCTATTACTGTTTCTGTGACAAGGCACGGCTCGATACGCTCCGCACATCGGTCTCTGAGGACGGGACGGACATTGTCGTGTATGACAAGCATTGCCTGGGCCTTGACAAGGAGGAAGTGGAAGCGAAGCTGGCAGCCGGCATGCCCTGGGTCATCCGCCTGAACGTGCCCAATGAGGGCGAGACCACGTTCCACGATGAGATCTACGGGGATATTACGGTGCCGAATAATGAGCTGGACGATATGATCCTGATCAAATCGGACGGCTTCCCGACATACAATTTTGCCAATGTCGTGGATGACCATCTCATGGGGATCACCCATGTGGTCCGCGGGAACGAATATCTGGCGTCAGCGCCGAAGTACAACCGCCTTTATGAGGCGTTTGGCTGGGATATCCCGGTCTATGTGCACTGTCCGCTGATCACGGATGAGAATCATAAGAAGCTCAGCAAGAGGAGCGGGCATTCTTCATATGAAGACCTTATCGACCAGGGGTTCGTGTCAGAGGCAGTGGTCAATTATGTGGCGCTGCTGGGCTGGTGTCCGGCGGATAACCGTGAGATCTTTTCGCTGGAGGAGCTGGTGAAGGAGTTTGACTACCGGCATATGAGCAAGTCCCCGGCTGTATTCGACACGGTGAAGCTGAAATGGATGAACGGCGAGTATCTGAAGGCTATGGATTTTGACAGGTTCTTCGAGATGGCGGAGCCGTATATCCGAAAGGCTGTCACAAAAGACTATGACCTGAGAAAGATCGCAGCGCTGGTCAAGACAAGGATCGAGATCCTGCCGGATATCATCGGACAGATCGATTTTATCGAAGAACTTCCGGATTATGACTGTGAACTTTACCGCCATAAGAAGATGAAAACAGATCCGGAAAAAGGGCTTGCACTTCTCGAGGAGGTGCTCCCGCTCCTGGAAGCCCAGGAAGATTACAGCAACGACGCCCTCTTTGAGCTTTTGAAAGGCTTTGCGGAGGAGAAAGGATATAAGATCGGATATGTGATGTGGCCGCTCCGGACTGCCGTGTCAGGAAAGCAGAGCACGCCCGGAGGCGCGACCGAACTGATGGAAGTCTTCGGGCGCGGGGAATCCCTTCGCAGGATCCGCATGGGAATAGAGAAGCTTCATGACAATTAATCAGGAACAGATGAAGGCGGTCTGTCACGGAACCGGGCCCTGTCAGGTATTGGCAGGGCCCGGTTCCGGTAAGACGCTTACGATCGTAAACCGGGTCAGGCATCTGATCGAAGAATGCAAAATAAAACCGGATGAAATACTTGTTGTTACGTTTACCCGCTACGCGGCCGCGGAGATGAAGACCAGGCTGTGCGCACTGATGAAGCAGAGCAGCGTTCCAGTCACCGCGGGAACATTCCACGGGATCTTTTACGGGATCCTGAAGTGGGCATACCGCATCAACGGGCAGAATATCCTTTCAGACGAGGAAAAATACCAGATCCTCCGCCTGGCTGCCGGCAGGGAGATGCCGGATCCGGAGGATGAGGATTTTCTCCAGGGCCTTGCAGAAGAGATCAGCCGCGTGAAAAACAGCCGGATCCCGCCGGAACAGTTCACGCCGGAAAAATGCAGCCTGGAGCAGTTCTGTTCCATTTTTGCGGATTATGAGGAGAAGAGAAAGGCGCTCCGGAAGCTGGACTTTGACGATATGCTCACGGCATGCCATGAACTTTTTGCGTCCAGGCCGGACGTGCTGGAAATGTGGCAGAAAAAATTCCGTTTTATCCTCGTGGATGAATTCCAGGACATCAACCGCGTCCAGTATGATGTGATCCGCATGCTTGCGCTGCCGGAAAACAACCTGTTTGTGGTTGGGGACGACGACCAGGCGATCTACGGATTCCGCGGCGCGGATCCCGAACTTATGTTTCAGTTCAGGAAAGATTTCCCTGATGCAGAACAGATCATCCTGAGGAAAAATTACAGGTCGTCGGGAAATATTGTGCGCAACTCCCTGCGCCTGATCGGCCACAATGAGCACCGCTTCATGAAAAAGCTGGAGGCGGTAAGGGACAGCGGGGCATGCCTTCATATCCAGGAGCTGAAAGATCCAAATGAAGAGGCGCAGTATGCCGCAGACGAGATCAGCCGCTGCATCGGGCAGGGAGTCCGGCCGGAAGAGATCGCTGTGCTTTACAGGATCCATACGGACGCAGGGCCTCTTGCAGAGGAACTGGTCCGGCGCAGGATCCCCTTCTGGATGCGGGACCGTCTGCCGAACCTCTATGAACACTTTATCGCCCAGGATGTGCAGGCTTATATGAGGCTGTCCCGGGGATGCGGCACGCGCAGGGATTTCCTTAGGGTGATGAACCGGCCGAAACGCTACATCGGCCGTGACAGCCTGTCTGACGGGGAGGCGTCATTTGAGGCAATGCGCAGGTTCTACTGCGATAAAGACTGGATGCAGGACCGGATCGACCAGTTCGAATGGGATGTAAAGATGCTGGGCCGCATGGCCCCGTATGCGGCGGTCCAGTATATCAGAAAGAAAATCGGGTATGATGATTTCCTGAAGGAGTATGCATATACGACCGGAACAGACCGCTCAGATCTGAACGAAGTCCTGCTGGAGCTTGAGGAGGCGGCAAAACCCTATGCTTCGGCTGAAGACTGGCTTGTGCATATCCGGGAGTACACGGAGGCGCTCAGGCAGAAAGACAGGGAGCGGAACCGTCCCCGGGACGGCGTCAGGCTTATGACGCTCCATGCGGCAAAAGGGCTGGAGTTCCATACGGTGCTCATGATCGGGGCGAATGAGGGCCGGATGCCGTACCAGAAAGCAAAGGGCGGGGATGAGATCGAGGAAGAGCGCAGGCTGTTCTACGTGGGAATGACGCGGGCGCGGGAAGAACTGAAGATCTGTTATGTGAAGACAAAAAACGGGAAAGACGTATGCCCTTCCCGTTTCGCAGAGGAACTTCTTGAAGAAACTAAATAGGATTCAGCCGTCAATATCATCCAGGTCTATATCGCCGAAATCCTGTGCGTCCATCCAGTCGTTGAATGCTTCCGAGGCCCGCTCGAATTCTTCGTCGCCGGTAATGTTTTCGATGCCGGGCTCTTCGCCTTCTCCGTTGTCGGTCAGGCGGTACAGATAGATCTGCCCGTCTTCGCTGTCTTCGTCGGCAGAGGCCGGGAGAAGGGCGATGTACTGCCTGGAGTCAGCCTCAAAGATGGCGACCACATCGCATTCAAGCTCCTCGTCATTTTCCAGTGTCAGTGTTACGGTCAGAGATTCATTTTCGAACATAAAAGTATTCTCCTTCATTTGTGTTTTACTGCTTTCAGAAAAAGAGTATCAGAAAGAGTAAGAAAAAGCAAGTTGCGATTCATTCTATTGACATTCCCCTGAAACACGGTAGAATGAAAGAGTAGGAAAAGGGCTGCCGCGGCAGCAGGGGAGACTCGGAAATGAGAAAAAAACAGATTATCACTGCCCTGATGGTTTTGTGCATGGCCTTCGGCCTGCCAGGGTGCAAACAGAATGTGGGGACGCCCGAGGACAACGCTGTTGTGGAGGAGGCGGAAGACGATGCGGATGAAGCAGAGAAAAACCGTCTGTTTGGCTTTAGCTGCCCGGATCTCTCGGATCCCTTTTATGAGGTGCTTAAAGAATCAGTTGCCGTTTCCCTTGACGGGCAGGGAGACCGGATCATGGTAAGGGATGCGCAGTGTGATCCGGAGACTCAGACGGCCCAGATCCAGGAAATGATCGATGCCGGGGCTTCAGCGGTTTTTCTGATCCCGTCGGATCCGGAAGGCATC
>CALWDN010000116.1 GCA_944376685.1 uncultured Mediterraneibacter sp.
GTATTCGGAACAGAAAAACTGATCGATGCGATGGAACATCCGGAAAAAGAAGAATACGCAAACTTCACCATCCGCGTGTCCGGATATGCAGTCAAATTCATCGACCTGACAAGAGAGCAGCAGATGGACGTGATCGCAAGAACCTGCCACGACAGGATGTAACTTCAATCGGGGACGTAGTAAAATTGAACTTTACTACGTCCCCGATTGATGATAGCCCTGTCCCGTTTTGCAAATTGCCCTGTCCCTCTTGAAAAGTGCACAAATCGCGAATGATTACATGGGGGGTTGAATGACCAAATTGTGCACTATTACATAGGGGACACGGTAAAACTCAAAAAGGGACAGGGCAAATGCTAATCCGGGACGTAGTCATTTTCAATTTTACTACGTCCCCGAAAGGAGAAAGATGGACGGTTTTATCCACTCTACGGAGAGTTTCGGCTCGGTTGACGGGCCCGGCGTGCGGTTTGTCATTTTTGTGTCCGGTTGTCCGATGCGCTGTCAGTTCTGTCACAACCCGGATACCTGGGATATGCAGGTTGGCCAGAAGAGAAGCGCGGATGATCTTCTCTCTCAGGCGCTGCGGTATAAGTCATACTGGGGAACTGAAGGCGGGATCACGGTGAGCGGCGGGGAGCCGCTCATGCAGATTGATTTTATGATCGAGCTGTTCCGCAAAGCGAAGGAGAAAGGCATTCATACGACGACCGATACGAGCGGCGCGCCTTTTACCCGGGAAGAGCCTTTTTTCGGAAAGTTTAATGAGCTGATGCGGTATACGGATCTGCTGCTGGTGGACATCAAGCATATTGACGAGGAGCAGCATAAGGTTCTGACCGGCCGGACGAATGTGAATATCCTGGATATGGCGCGGTATCTGTCTGAGATCGGGAAGCCGGTATGGATCCGGCATGTGCTTGTCCCGGAGCGAAATGACGATGATAAGTACCTTGAGAAATTATATGATTTCATAAGTACATTGAAAAATGTACAGAAAGTAGAAGTACTCCCCTATCATACGTTCGGGGAGTACAAGTGGAAGGAACTGGGATATGAGTATCCGCTGGCGGGGATCGACCCGCCCTCGAAAGAACGGGTTGCAAATGCGAACCGCATCCTTCATACAGGGCAGCAGATCACCATAGGCTAGCAGGTCACCGGGCCTTCCGGAACAGGAAGATAAGGGACAGGACCGCCACGGCAGCTTCTGTCACCGGCACGGCCATCCACACACCGGCGAGCCCCAGGCACATGGCCAGGATTGCAGCCGCGGGGATGATCAGGATGAATCCCCGGAGGACGGATACGGCAAATGCCTGCCGGGGCCGGTCTTCGGAGCTCAGCATTGCGGCTGCGACGATATTGATGCCGGAGAAGAACAGGCTGAGGAAATAGATCTTCATCCCGCCGGATGCGATCGAGGTAAGGACCGGGTCATGGTCCCGGTTAAAGAGCCCGGCGATCGGAACCGCGAAAAAGAAGATCAGGATATAGGAAACAGATGCCAGCAGCAGGGAACTGGTCAGCGCATAGCGCTGCAGCTTCCGCCGCTGGCTTTTTCCGTTCTCTCCCGTATAGCGGCTCACGATCGGCTGGATCCCCTGTCCGATGCCGGTGAAGATGGCCACCAGCACGAGGGCGATATTTGCCAGAATGCCGTAAGCCGCCACGCCGGTATTGCCGTTCAGCCCCAGGATCAGGAAATTAAATACAATGATCACGATGCCGGAGGACATTTCCGTGACCAGTGAAGAGACGCCGAGCGCGCAGATGTCTCCCCAGCGGCGCAGGGACAATCGGGTGCGCACGGGGCGGAAATGATTCTGCTTCCGGACAAACCGGGAGAACATGATCAGCATGCTTACCACAGGCGCAGTTGCCGTCGCGATGGCAGCCCCGGTCATTTCCATGCCCAGGGGATAGATAAATACATAGTCGAGGACGATGTTTGTCAGGCTTCCCACGATCATGCCGGTCATGGCAAGGCCGGGCGCGCCGTCATTTCTCGTGAAGCTGAGCAGAAGGTTGTTGCCGAGAAAAAGGGGCGAGAAGACCAGCAGGATGCGGATATAATCGGCGGCATAGCCGGCGGTCTGCGCGTCCGCCCCGAGGAATACGGCGATCTGTTCCGGCAGGAAGAGCCCCGCGCAGCTGAAGATCAGGGCAGCCAGCGCCGTAAGGTACAGCGCCTGGGTGAAAATGGTCCGGTGCAGTTCGCGGCCGGGCTGCGCGGAGGAAATCGTGTACCGGGCGGCTGCGCCCATGCCGATCATCAGACCGGTGCCGTTCATCAGGCTGTATGCCGGAAGGACAAGGTTCAGCGCGGCAAGCGCGTCCGCGCCGATCCCCCGGGCAATGAAAAATGTGTCCGCGAGAATGTAGCAGGAATAGCCGATCATGCCGAGCACATTTGCGGAGACATACCGGAGGAAAAGTGGAAAAAGCGGAGTATTGTGTTCAGTTGAAGCAGTCATGTCATATTTCCTTTCATAAAAAAACATCCGGATCTGCATATCTGCTAAGGCCTGACGATATGCAGCCGAATGCCAAACGGTCACGCCCGGCGGCGTGTACCTGCATGAGTAATGATCTGATTTTTGATTTCGCAGTTATGGTATCACACATGCGGATGAAAATCAAATCTTTTTTTACCGGCGGATATGCGGTATGATGGACAATAACGGAAGAAAAATAAAAGAGGTGCATATCATTGAATAAGAAAGAAATCCTTGAGATCCGCAAACAGTTCACTCCGGCGAACTGCGCGATCACCCGCATCTGCGGTTGTTATGTGGATCATGAAAAAAATAAAAAACTGGAATCAAAAGAGGCTTTCCTGTCGCTTCCAGAAGAAGAGGCGTTTAAATATTTTGATATATTTAAGAAAACCCTGTCCGGCACGGTGGGGAAAAACATGCTCAACCTGGAGTTCCCGCTGGAGGCGGAGATGCCGGGCGGGACGCAGGAATTCCTCCTGAAGCTTCGCGACAGCAGGCTGGAAGACGATATGCTTCTGGATGAATTTTACGACAAGGTGATCGCCACATATGAGTATGCAGAGAATTATTACATTATCCTGATCCATGCCATGTACGATATCCCGGGAAAGACGTCGGACGGCCTGGAAATGTTTGACGCTTCGGATGAGGTGTACGAGTATCTGCTCATGAGCATCTGCCCGGTGTCCCTGTCCAAAGCGGGGCTGTGCTATAATGCGGAAGACAACCGGATCGAGGACCGGATCCGTGACTGGATCGTGGACATGCCGGACAAAGGCTTCCTCTTCCCGGCGTTCAATGACCGGGGAACGGACCTTCACGGAATGCTGTATTATACGAAGAAATCTTCAGAACTCCAGCCTGAGATGATCGACCAGCTGCTTGGCGCGAAGATGCCCATGTCGGCGGACGACCAGAAAGAATCATTCCAGATGCTGATTGAGGATACGCTCGGCGAGGACAGCGATTTTGAGACCGTCCGCAATATCCACGAGACGCTCAACGACATGATCGAGGAACACAGGGAAGAGCCGGAACCGCTGGCCCTGGATAAGACAGAGATGCGGAAAGTCTTCGAGCAGAGCGGTGTGGATGAGGAGAAAATGGAGCGTTTTGACCAAAGCTTCGAGGAAAATGCCGGGGAGAAATCCGCCCTCCTGGCCGCCAATATTGCGGAGACGCGCAAATTCAATATCGAGACGCCGGATGTGGTGATCAAGGTCAGCCCGGACCGGGCGGATCTGGTGGAGACGCGGATCATCGACGGGCGTCAGTGCCTGGTGATCCCGGTGGACGATCACATTGAAGTCAACGGGATCAATGTAAGGACGCTGCGCGCGGAATAAAAAAATGGAAGCCGTACCGGATGCATTATGCATCCAGTATGACTTCCATTCCTACTTTCTGGGGTTTGAGCCCGCATTTCTCATAAAATCTCATGGCGCTTTCGTTGCAGCTCCACACGTTCAGCGTGACATTGTAGCAGCCCTGTTCCCGTGCAAATCCAAGGACCGCATCGTAGATCGTCCGCCCGATATGCTCCCCGCGTTTTGCCTCATCCACACAGAGATCGTCGATGTAGAGTGTCTTGATATCCGTCAGGATATTGTCGTTTAAGTGCTGCTGGAAGATGCAGAAGGCATAACCCTGCAGACAGTCGTTTTCATCAACGCCGGCGAAAATGGGGCGTTTTGGATCGTGAAGGATTTCCTTTAACTGTTCATCGGTGTATTTGCGCTGTCCGTATTTGAAAAGGTCGGGGCGCCCCCTGTGATGCACCATGGCGACCTGCGAGAGAAGCTCATGGATGCGGGGAATGTCTTTTTCTTCTGCCATGCGTACGTTCATCTGTAAATCACTCCTTTTCTGCATAAGTCCGGAAGACGCCGGCAGGCATCTGTAGACCAGTATAGCGGAAATAATTAAAATACACAAGCAGATTGCCCGTAAACGGATGAAACGGTTGACGAATCCCGAAAACGGATATATAATATAAACAGAACATATGATCGAATATAGAATCTGAAGGGAGAGGACAATATGCTGTATGAAGAACTGAACAGCCGGAAGAAGAAACTCGGGATGACCACAGGGCAGCTTTCGCAGCTGTCGGGGGTTCCGGTCGGAACGATCAACAAGATCCTGAGCGGAGAGACGAAATCCCCGAGGTATGACACGCTTCGTGCGCTGGAGAATGTCCTCTACGGACTGAACGGAGAATCGCCGGAGCTGAACAACCGTATAACGGAGAGCGATATCCGGGCGCTCAGCCGCATGATGCCGGATGTGGTCAGGGAAGCGGCCAGCCCGTATTGTACGAAGCGGCAGGGAGAGTATACGGTGGAGGACTACCGGGCGCTGCCGGAAGACGTGCGTGCGGAGCTGATCGACGGGGTGCTGATCTTCCTGGAAGCGCCGACTTTTACGCACCAGGAACTGATCGCGGAGATTCTGTTTGACATTCAGACATTTATTCGGAAGAACAAGGGCCCCTGCCGCGTGGTGCCGTCCCCGCTGGACGTGCAGCTGGACTGTGACGACAGGACCATGGTGCAGCCGGACATCGCTGTCATCTGCCGGAATGAGCGGATCACGAGAAAGGGGGTCTACGGCGCGCCGGATCTGTGCATCGAGGTGATCTCGGAGTCGACCCGGAAGCTGGATTACAGCGTCAAGATGAAAAAATACATGGAGGCCGGCGTGCGGGAATACTGGATCGTGGACCTGAAGCGTAAAAAGGTCGTATGCTATGCATTTGAAGGCGAAGACGCGCCGGATATCGCTATGTATACGTTCAATGACCGGGTTCCGGTCCGGATCTGGGAAGGTCGGCTGGAAGTGGATTTTGGGGCGATATCAGAACGCCTCTGGACAGAGCCGGCGGAAGAATGATGCAGAAGGGCCGGCCAGAGGGCGGCAGAGCTTGTATTCATTTCAGGTATAATGGAACATACGGAAGAAGTATTCGCAGTTTTGCGGTCCGGGGAGTATAATGTCATATGGAAAACCATATGTACACAGATTAACAGGAGGCGAATGCTTTGAAGACAATAGAGAATCAGACATTTGACATGGAGCGTGCGCTGTACGGCAGCAGGGATATTGAAGTAAAGAACTGCAGGTTCGACGGGCCGGCGGACGGGGAGAGCGCGTTCAAGGAATGCAGCAATATCCGTGCGGATCACTGCTTTTTCAATCTGCGGTACCCGTTCTGGCATGACCACGGCCTTCGGATCACGGATTCGGAGATGACGGCGCTGTGCCGCGCGGCGCTCTGGTACACGGACCATGTGGAGATCGTCAATACGAAGATGCACGGGATCAAGGCGCTGCGGGAGTGCGCGCAGGCGGTTGTAAAGGGATGCGACATCCTTTCCCCGGAGTTCGGCTGGTCGGTCCGCGGAATTGAGATGGAAGATACGACAGCACAGAGCGAGTATTTCATGATGCGCTCCGATCATCTGGATTTCCGCAATGTGAGACTGAAGGGCAAATATTCATTCCAGTATATTACGGACGCGGTTTTTGAAAACTGCGATTTTGACACAAAGGACGCATTCTGGCATGCAAAAAATGTGATCATCCGGAACAGCGTGGTAAAAGGCGAGTATCTGGCATGGTACTCGGAAAATGTCACGTTTGAGAACTGCAGGATCATCGGGACGCAGCCGCTCTGTTACTGCAGGAACCTGAAGCTGGCAGACTGCGAGATGATCGATACGGATCTGGCGTTTGAGCGATCGGAAGTGGAGGCCCGGATCACGACTCCGGTCATCAGTATTAAGAACCCGTATGCCGGCCATATCACGGTTCCGGAGGTGGGTGAGATCATCCGGGATGATGAGAATGCGAAGGGTGTGATCGAGACGCTCAGATAAGGTTGACTGGAAGCGTCAAAAGCAGTAAGATATGCTGTGGTAAAAATCAATATAAATTTGCGTA
>CALWDN010000117.1 GCA_944376685.1 uncultured Mediterraneibacter sp.
GTAGTCTTATCCGCGCTCAGCTTCGTGATAAAGAAGGATGCATCCGGGTAGTAATGCGCCTTGTCATCCGTAGGCACAAGGGCGGTGATCACATCATATCCGGCCTCTTTCGCCTGCGCTTCCGTAAGTCCGGTGCGCCCGATGTTCAGTCCCGGAAGCTTCACCACGCCGGTCCCGAGCACGCCCGGATAGCTCTTCTGTGCGCCGGCCAGCACCTGCGCCAGCGTACGTCCCGCCAGGTTCGCCGTGGAGCCCATGGGTGACCACTGGCGCTTCCCGGTAATGCGGTTCGTCACCATCGCGCAGTCCCCTGCCGCGTAAATGTCATCCAGGCTGGTCTTCATCTGCGCATCCACCAGGATTGTCCCCTTAAACATCTCGATCCCTGTATCATTCAGGAATCCGGTGTTCGGGCGGATGCCCGCCGCCATGATCAGCATCTCGCAGGGCAGCGTTCCCGCAGAAGTCTTGACGCCGGTCACTTTGTCCGTGCCGAGCACTTCCTCCGCGCTCGTCCCGGTGATCACACGGATCCCCTGGCTGAGCAGATGCTTCTTCGCATAAGCCGCCATCTCCGGATCCAGGATGTTGGGCAGGATCTGGGATGCGAAATCGATCACCGTCACGCGGATCCCTCTGGCATGCAGGTTTTCCGCCGCCTCCAGGCCGATGAACCCGGCGCCGATCACGACCGCTTTCTTCACGCCGTTCTCCTCCGCGTAAGCGCGGATACCCTCCGCATCGTCCGGCGTCCTCATCTTAAATACACCGGCCAGGTCTTTCCCCGGAACCGGTAACTCTGCTGCTGACGCACCCACGGCGAGCACCAGCTTATCATAGGAACAGACCTCGGTATTTCCGGTCTGCACATCCTTAACCGTTACCTCTTTCTTCGCCGCGTCCAGGGCGACCGCCTCTTTGCCGGTGCGCACCTCCACACCGGTCAGCCCGGAATATTTCTGCGGCGTATTCACGATCAGTTCGTCCCTGCTCTCGATAAATCCGCCCACATAATACGGAAGCCCGCATCCCGCATAGGAAATGTCCTGATCCTTCGTGATCACAGTCACTTCAATGCTCCGGTCTTCCCGTTTTAACTTCGCCGCAGTTTTGGTCCCGGCTGCGACACCGCCGATAATGAGTACTTTCATGTCCTACCTCTGCCTTTCTGAATCTGCTTACTGTTTCTTTCTGTTGCTTTCTGTCTGCTTCTTTCCTGCTCCCGGCCGGTTTACTCCCGCCAGCCCCGGAATCTATCTTTGTTTCTGTGGCAGCAATGTTCCTCGCCGGCACATTCCGGGCGCGGCGCCGGGCATACATAGACGTCGCCTCCTACGATGTGCAGTTCTCTGCCGCCCACCAGCATGTCCGCCATCTTCCGGCGCGCCTCGTCATAGATCCGCGTCACAGTCGGGCGGGAGATCCCCATCCGCTGCGCACACTGCTCCTGCGTCATCTGCATGTGATCCAGCAGGCGGATCACTTCATATTCATCGTAAGTAAGCTCCACGATCCCGTCCGCCGCGCATCCCTGCGGGGTGAAACCCGTGACCTGCGGAAGCGAACAGATGCAGCGCTGCTTCGGTGGTCTTGCCATGGTCATCTCCTCCTCATATACTTAACTTCTGTCCGAACCGGATATGGTTCTGTTCTTAGTATATATCATTATGAACATATGTCAATAAATTGCAGAAGATTTTCTGCAGAATTTACTATAAAATTCTCATAAAAAAAGCCCTTAAACACTGATTCCTCAGCATTTAAAGGCTTTTTGATTAATCCTGAACGTACGGCATCAGAGCGATGTGTCTTGCTCTCTTGATTGCTACAGTCAGCGCTCTCTGATGTTTTGCACAGTTTCCTGTGATCCTTCTCGGAAGGATCTTGCCTCTCTCAGAAATGTATTTTCTGAGCTTTGCTACGTCCTTGTAATCGATCTCGTTATTTTCTTTACCGCAGAACACGCAGACTTTTTTTCTTCTGCGAGCCGGTCCTCTTCTCTTGAAACCGCCTTCCGGTCTGCTTCCCTTTTCGTAAGCCATGATGGATCTCCTTTCTAACTAAACGGTAACTCCTCATCAATGCCATCCGGGATATTCATGAATCCGTCGCCTGCCGGTGCGCTCGGCGCCGGTGCAGCCTGCTGGTAGGAGGATCTGTTTGCCTCGCTCTCAGCTCTGCTCTCTGCGAATTCCTGATCTTCCACGATCACTTCCGTTGTGTATACTTTCACACCGTCCTTGTTCGTGTAGCTTCCGGTCTGAATGCGGCCGGAGATGGAAACGCGCATGCCCTGACGGAAATATTTCTCTGCGAATTCAGCGGAACGGCCGAACACCACGCACGGAATAAAGTCCGCGGTCGGCTCCCCGTCTCTCTTGAATCTGCGGTCTACAGCGACCGTATATCTTGCAACCGCCGTCGCATTGTCACCCTGTGAATATCTGACTTCCGGATCTCTTGTTAACCGTCCTACTAATACTACTTTATTCATATATACCTCTTTCCGATTATGCTTCCTGTTTTACGCATAAATATCTGAGCACGTTGTCCATAATGCGGATACGCTGTTCCACTTCACCCGGAACAGTTGTCTCAGCCTCGAAGTGTACGAAGTAGTAATATCCTTCTGTCATCTTCTGGATCTCGTAAGCGAATCTTCTCTTGCCCCACTCGTCAACGTCTGTTACGTTGCCGCCGAAACGTGTGATAAGAGCTTTTACTTTCTCGATCACGTCAGCTCTTGCTTCGTCTTCGAGTTTTGCGCTCACAACAACAGCTAATTCATACTTATTCATGGTCCTGCACCTCCTTATGGTCTCTGGCCCCCGTCCTCACGCGGGAGCAAGGAATTATGAAACTTGCCGGATATGAACCGACAGTATGTCACGGTTAAACATGATACCACAAGTATCCGGATGTTTCAAGTCCTTTTTTACAATCTGACCACTCTTGTGCATACTTTTTCCAGAAGCGCCCCGCTGTGGCTTACGACCAGCATGCCCATCTCTCTTTTCCCGCTCTCTCTTATGAGGAATTCCCAGATCTGCGCCTGGCTCACCAGGTCCAGCATGGCCGTGATCTCATCGCACAGGAGAAATGCTGTCTCCGGTCGGAGCGCCCTTGCCAGGCAGAACCGCTGCAGTTCCCCGCCGGAGAGTTCCGATGGAAAACGGTCCACCCATTCCGGCCGGATCCGCAGTTCCTCCAGGATGCGCGCATCCGGCTCCCCGGCTTCCTTCAGTGTATCGCCAAGACGCAGGAGGGGATCCACCGCCGCCTCCGGATGCTGCCAGATCATCTGTACCGGACAGACGCCTTTATATCCGCCGACCGCCTTCCCGTCCAGCAGCACGCTGCCGCCCTTTGGTTTCTCATAGCCTGCCAGCAGGCGGCAGAGCGTGGTCTTCCCCCGGCCGCTCGGCCCGGTCAGGCCGACCCGCTCGCCGGGCGCGACAGTCAGATCAAAATGGTCGATCACCGGCGCGTGTTTCCGGTTCCGGTAATAAAAAGTAAGATCTTTCGCCTCAAGCATCATACGTCCGTCCCGCTTTCATTTTTATTATCACGCTGCACCTGCTTCCCATCTTCCGGGTCCGGCATCACGCGGAACCCGTGCTCCGGCATGGCATGCCACAGCGCCCGGGTGTAGGGATGCCGCAGATTCTCCACCTTTTCAAAGTCCGCAGCCTTCGCCTGCTCGATCGTCTCCCCGTCGTAGAAGACGGTTACCTCATCGGCAACGGTAAGCGCCAGCTCCAGGTCATGGGTGATGACGAGGATGCCCGTCCCCTCGTCCGCCAGCTCCCGGAAATGCCCCAGGATCCGCTTCGCCGACCGCGCATCCAGGCCCGGCGTCGGTTCATCCGCGATGATCAGCCGGGGCTTCTCCGTCACGGCGGAGGCGATCAGCACCCGGCGGGCCATTCCGCCCGACAGTTCGAAGGGATACAGTTCTTCCGTCTCCGGACCAAGCCCGTAGCGCAGAAGCGCCGCCCGGCACCGTTCTTCCGTCCCGGCGTCTTTCCTGCCCTTCCGAAGCTGCGGACCCACTTTCATGAGCGGATCCAGATACGTGACGCCCTGGGGGATCAGAAAGATCTCCCGGCCTCTCAGCGCCTTCGCCCGTTCCTGCGTCAGCGGCTCCCCGTCATAGAGAATGATCCCCTCCGCCCGGCTGTTATAGGGCAGGATTCCCAGAATGCTGTGGGCCAGCAGGCTTTTCCCGGAGCCGCTGGCCCCGACGACCGCCGCGATCTGCCCTGGCATAACCGCAAGGGACAGATTCTTCACCACATGGCGCTGCCGTCTGCGGGCGCCCCGGTCATATTGTGTAAATGAGACCGACAGATGTTCGATCCTCAGGATTGGTTCCATAATTCCTCCTGTTCATGCATGTTATTCATGGAAGCTGGCGGGATCCGTCAGCTTCCTCACCCGCTCGCCCGCCATGGCGAACAGCACCACCACAAGGACAAGGGACAATCCCGGGAACAGCGCCAGCCACCATTTCCCCGTGGTCAGGTACTGCATGCTTTCCGAAAGGATCACCCCGATGGCCGGCTGTTCCGGCGGCAGACCGAATCCCAGAAATGTTACCCCGGATTCATGCAGGATCGCATGGGGGAACAACAGGATCAGGCCGGTCAGGAACTGGGGGAAAACATGGGGGAACATGTGCCGCACGGCGATCCGCATCCGCGACACCCCCAGCTTCTGCGCTGTCAGGATGTAGGGCGCCTGGCGAAGCTGCAGGATCTCGCCCCGGATTACCCGGGCCAGGGACGCCCAGTGGCTTAAGGCCACTCCTGCCGTCACTCCGGCCACGCCTTTCCCGAAGGCCAGCGAGATCAGCATAACGAGCAGGATGTGGGGGATCCCCATCACCAGGTCGATGCACCAGGAGATGACGGCGTCCGCCTTCCGTCCGCCCACCGCCGAAACTGTGCCCAGCACCAGTGCGACCGCCGCGCTGACCGCCGCAGTCAGGACGCCGATGCGGATGCTCAGGGACAGGCCGGCCAGTGTCCGGGCCAGCATGTCCCGCCCCATCCAGTCTGTCCCAAAGAGATGCCCGGCGCCCGGCGCCAGATTTTTCCGGGAGAAATCCGTCTCCGCCGCGGCTCCGTCCAGCAGGATCCCGGACACCATCACCGCCAGCAGGACCAGACCGGCGCACACGAGGAAGAGTCCCATGCGCCTCCTTCGGTTTCCCGGCTCCGCCTCCCGCGTTCCGATATTCCATTCTTCATTCATCGCCGCACCGCCCCCTTCCGGATCCTCGGGTCCGCCGCTCCGTAGAGCAGGTCCGCGATCAGATTGCCGATAAAGACGATGGCCGCCGTCACCACCGTGATGCCGAGCAGCAGCGGCAGGTCGCTTCCAAGTCCTGCCGTCACCGCCGCCTGTCCAAGGCCCGGGTAAGAGAACACCTGCTCCACCAGCACAGACCCGCCGATGATCTCGCTGACCGAGGCAAACTGCAGGGTGATGGCCGGGAGCAGCACATTCCGGAAGCCGTGCCGAAGAATGATGGCTCGCTCAGATTCCCCCCGCGCCCGCGCGAAGAGGACATAATCCGAACTCATCACCCCGATCATCTTCTCCCGTGTATGAAGGGCGATATTCGCCACGCCGGTAATGCTCAGCGTCAGCGCCGGCAGTACGGCATGCCGCAGCCGGTCCGCGAACGTAACTGCCGCAGCCTCCATCCCGGCAGGCACCGACAGGCCCACCGGAAGCCACCCCAGCCACACGGAGAAAATAAGCAGGAGCAGGATCGCCAGCCAGAACGCCGGCGTGCCGGAGATCAGTAGGCAGTAGCCCCGGATCACCCGGTCCGGCCAGCGCCCCCGGAAGGCGCCTGCAAGGATCCCGAGCGTCAGTCCCAGCACCCCGGAGATCACCCAGGCAGCCAGAAGGACCAGGACCGATCCCGCCAGCCGTTCCCCGATCACGGCGAGCACAGGCTGCCGGTAGAGCAGCGAAACGCCCAGATTCCCCCGGAGCGCGTCCAGGAGCCACCCAATATACCGGGAAAGGGGCGGCGTGTCCACACCCCAGTAGGCCTCCAGCTTCGCGATCTGCTCCGGGCTCATGGACCCCAGCGCCGCCTGCCCCACATTGGTCTGCAGCGGGTCCAGGGGCGACGCGCTCATCAGCAGGAAGGTCACAATGCTCACCCCCAGGAGGAGCAGCGCCATGCGTATTAATTTTTTACCGGTAAACCAAAGCCGGTGCTTCAAGTCCCATCATCCTTTCCAGGTCCATTGATCTACATTGTTGACCACCGACCACCCGTGTCCGTGGGGATGGATCTTCTGCTCCGCCACCTGAAGCCCGTCCCGCACCCAGTAGAGATGGTCGATATTCACCAGCCACACCCA
>CALWDN010000118.1 GCA_944376685.1 uncultured Mediterraneibacter sp.
CAGGAGCAGTCCCCGGGAATCCTTATCCAGCCGCCCGATGTAAGTGACGCGGGTGGGATAATCAAGAAACCGGACAATGCTGTTCCTTTCCCGCTTCTCCTCCGTGCAGACGATGCCCCGGGGCTTATTGACCGCCAGCACCACCATTTCGTCCTGCCTGGAGACCACCTTTTTCCCCACCCGGACTTCCTGCCCCGGACGGATCTTCATCCCGGTCTGCGCCCGCTGCCCGTCCACGGTTACTTTCCCGGATTCAATGAGGCGGTCCGCCTCCCGCCTGGAGCACACGCCCGCCTCACTCAGATATTTATTCAGCCTTACAGGTTCCTGTCTGTTCAGGAACGCTTCTCTGATCTCATTACTCACCTGTCAACACTCCGCTCAAATGATTGTCTGTGAAAAAAGTATTCCCGCTGTAAAGGAAGAGCGCATCTGTGATCCGGTACGTATCGAGGATATCCTCCATCGTCCCGCTGTAATAGCGCGGATCCACCACAACGATCTCCCGGTAATACGGCGCAAGGAACGGGATGAAGCAGTTGGCGAACGAATCTTTCACCACAAGCAGCCGTTTCTGGCTGGCTGAAACCGTCTTTATGTCGATAACCGATGTGTTTCCACCCAGGAACACACTGTACTGGTCTCTGGTTTCCAGCTTTGATGAATCATAAAGAGACGTGGCCTTTCTGCCCTCGTCCACGTAGCTGACTACAACATCGTCGTCCCCCTGCGTTGGGGCATAGATATCGATCGTTTCCCGCTCCGAGAGGCCGACGCCGCTTTTTGCCGCCAGTGCGCCGTTAAAACTGTCGCTGACCGTATAGGAGACAAAATTTTCGCCTGCCTCCCCCTCGATCCCGAGCTGTGCGGCAGCATCGCGGAACACGTAAAAAGCCGCCTGGGTCGTCCAGTGATGGTCTGTTTTATAATATAACTTTTCCGAGGTATGGTTATTCAGGATCGACACCGCATCGATCCAGTTTACAGAATCTCCGAGCCGCTGCTGCGCCATGCCGAAAAGCTGCCTCTGATCCTCCACCGCGGCAAACGCGGGCAGGCTGTCGGTCAGGATGCAGGCCGCATCCGGCACCAGCATCACAGTCGTACGGATATCAGAGTTTTCCGATGCAAAGTTCTCGATCGCAGACAGGTTTTCCTCTGACTGGCCGTCGTCCGGCACCTCGATCTCTTCCATCAGCTGGCCGTCCCGTCCAAGGTAAACTCCGTTTTCCATTCTGGCGCCGCCAAGACGGTCCAGCGCGACCTTGATCCCCCGCCAGAAATCTCTTCCGGCGAACTGGTCGCTCTGATAATTCTCCCACTGCTCCATGAAATCACCGTTCATCACCGTCCCCATGCTCAGCGCCGGCCTGGACTCCAGCACGCGGTTTTCCTCTTCCGATATCTTCCGGTCCGGAACCGCCAGGTTGACGAGCAGAAATATGAACAGCAGCACGATAAACAGCTTCCCTATAAGGTTTTCAATCTGTCCTTTTCTTTTTCTGTCTTTCATATAATCCCCGCTTAGAATCTGAAATATAAAAACGGATTAAACGTATCTGTCACGAGAAATGCGACCGAGATCAGGAAAATGCCCATATAGATCACCGAAGACACGGCCATTCTCGCCGCCGTGCTGCGGAAAAGCCGGATAAATCTCCTGACCAGGCTGATGCCGAACGCCGATGCGCCCACGACCGCCAGCAGATACAGCAGCCAGTGCGTATAGAGGATAAACGCTCCCTGGGCATCCGCGAGCCCGGCGCCGCCGCCGACCATGGCCAGCAGATATCTGAGCGAATACCCGAGGCTTGGGCTGAAGAAAAACACCCAGCCGGCCAGGACGATGACCCCTGCATAGATATGCTGTACAATACCGGGCATATTTTCCAGGGATGCGCCCCACACGTATTTTTCCATCACGATTATAATGCCGTAGTATACGCCCCAGGCAATAAAATTCCATGCGGCGCCGTGCCACATGCCGGTCAGCATCCACACAACCATGATATTGAATATATTGCGCGAGACAGCGCAGCGGCTGCCGCCCAGAGGGATATACACATACTCCCGGAACCATGTCCCCAGCGAAATATGCCATCTGCGCCAGAATTCCGTTGCGCTTCTGGAGATATACGGATAGTCAAAATTCTTCCGGAACTCAAATCCGAACATTTTCCCCAGTCCGAGGGCCATGTCCGAATATCCGCTGAAGTCATAGTAGAT
The DNA here is from genome assembly GCA_944376685.1 of uncultured Mediterraneibacter sp. Lineage (GTDB taxonomy): Bacteria > Bacillota > Clostridia > Lachnospirales > Lachnospiraceae > Mediterraneibacter. Next base: position 2,227 of record CALWDN010000118.1, read on the forward strand.
CTGGAACGCATAAGAAAAAACGCCCAGCCATGCCGTCAGCGCGGAAAGGCTGCCCGTCGGGATATCCGCGATCTCCTCAAATACGGCCCCTGCCGTATTGGCGATCACGGTCTTCTTGGCCAGTCCCGTTATAAAAAGCATTGCCCCCTGGCCGAATTTCACCGCGCTGATCTTTCTTCTGCGCAGCTGCTCTTCAATATCCGCGTAACGGACGATCGGGCCGGCGATCAGCTGAGGGAACATGCTGATGTACAATGCGAAATTAAGGATGTTTTTCTGCGGCTTCGCGTTCTTCCGGTACACGTCGAGGATGTAGGACATCGCCTGGAACGTATAAAACGAGATCCCGACCGGGAGCGGGAGCTCGCGGTAAGGTATGTCTGTCGGGAGGACCGCATTCACCGTATCAAGAAGGAACCCGTAATATTTAAAAAACCCGAGGATCAGAAGATTTACGACAACGGCAAACGCAACGCTGCGTTTTGCCCTTGCAGGATCATCCGCATATGAATGGATGTCCCTGCCGCAGAAATAGTTGAAAAGGATCGACAGGATCATCAGGACGACATAGACCGGTTCCCCCCATGCGTAGAAAAAAAGACTTGCAGCAAGAAGGACGATATTCTTCGCTTTATATGGGACAATATAGTAAACCGCCAGGACAACCGGCAGGAACATAAACAAAAACGTAATACTGCTGAATAACATGCTTCCTTCCTCACTGTATCTACAGACTGCTGCCAAATGCAGCCAGGTAGTCATCCGCCTTCGGGGACACGGCATAAAATATATACGTCCCCCGCACGCTCTGCCTTGCACCGGCGATCAGCCCCGCCTGTTCCGGCAGATAATCTTCAAAATCATTCATCCGGGACTCTCTGCGCTGTTCCACTGCATCCAGGACCGGCTGGATCTGATCGTCCCGCCTGACCTTCACGAGCAGTACTTCCGATGCCGATATATTGGACTCTGCGGAATAGTAGACTACGCCGGAATAATCCGCCGCGTTCAGGCCTAAATCCCGTTTCAGCCTGGCGCTGTCCTGCGCCGTCAGCTCCTCCGGGTCAAGGGATCCCTCCACGGCATCCTTTACCTCTTCAAACGGCCGGCTGCTGCCGCTCATGAACAGCATCATCAACACGATGAAAATAACAATCAGTCCGAGGACGATATATTTCATGACCCGTGCAGCACTTATCTTTCCGGATTTCATAATGCCGCCACCTCCGCCATGTGTTCTGCCCAGACCGGATAGAAGTCAGCCTTGAAATGCTGGCCGTCCGGCTCGTAATACCGGTCCTCTGCAAGTTCCGTATTATCGATAAAACCGATCTCCCTGCTCTCGCAGAGAGCGCTGAGCGCTTCATTATACTGGTCTATCTGCGCAAGGGGCGGCTCCCTGTCAACCGCTTTTTCCTGGACCGGGAAGATCGAATTCACAAATATGCTGGCTTCCGGAAGTTCATGTTCGATCTGATCCAGCAGATTTTTGTACCGGCTTATAAAAAGATCAATGTCCCCGTCCGTGGACACCACATCATTCTCTCCCACAGAAATAAATATGACAACGGGACTCATCGCTTTCGCACTTTCGATCTGGTCATCCATCTGGGTCAGATGGGCGCCGATCTGCGCCGCCACATTGGACGCATTGATGACGTCAAACTCGGCAAACCCCTGCGGGATCGAATCCCCGAGAACCATCGCCTCAGAGAACTTCTCCCTGATGCTCCGCTGGTCTTCTTCCCCTGCCTCCTGCTGTTCCAGCAGACGGATCTTCGCCTCGATCTCCGTCACTTCTCCCGCCTCTTCCCGGCGGATATATTCCAGGCCTGCGCTTGTATCCGCCGGCCGCTTTATCAGGCTCCCCACGCCCCGCACAAGAAGTACGGCAAGCAGTACAGCCGCCGCGGCGATGGCGCCAAGGATAATATTCCGTTTCATTTTCTGAGACATCTGCTTCATATTTTTACCTTAATCCTATACTCCCGCAATCTGTAATAATAATACTTTTTTTAGGAGTAAAAGTCAACAAGACGCAGACGCGGCGCTGTTTATGTGGTATGATAGAGGTCCGAGGAGGTGCCAAGACATGACTGCACTGGAACTGACAGACCTTAAAACCATTACTGCCCACCTTTTTCTCAGAAATACGTTTGATGCTTTCTGCCTCATCGAGGGTGAGATCACTACGTTCAATACTTTTCATATCGACGGGCGCATCCATCCGGAATTTTTTGACACCGGCGAGGCTGCCGGCGGCTATTCCTGCTGGGGCCGGCTCCGGGACTACTGCCTGAGCCTGATCCGGGGGAAGCGCACGCCGCTTGGCTTCCGGTTTATCTTCAGCCTCAGTCCGGAGGGAACCGCACGCCTTATGGAGCAGAACGGCTCACCCGCATCCCCGGACGCCATCGGCGGGCTGTATCTGAACTTCCATTTTGACGGGACCGCCCTGACCTGCGTTACAGGGACGTCTTTCAAAACATTCATACCGGACAAGTCCACGGAACATCTCTGGGACGAGGCTGCGCAGACATTTCTGAGACAGCATCAGATCCCTTTTGAGATAAAATAGGCCACATAGGAAACGGGAGACCCAGCGTCCTGGAAATCTCCCGTTTTACTTATTTTATCCGTCCGCACCTGCTTCCGGATATCTTATTTTGTCAGCAGCATCATGATCTCATTGCTTCTCTGCACGAACGCCGTCATCTCTTCCGGACTGAGCGGTTTGTGCGCCAGCATTGCCAGGTCATAGAGCTGTCTGCAGATAACCGGCACATTCTTGCTGCGCTTATGCTCCACAAGAAACTTCACAAGCGGATGGTTCGCATTCAGGATCAGCGTCGCCTGGCTGCCGAACATTGACGGGTCCATCCCGCCCATGCCGTACATCTTCATCATCTCGGCCATACGTCTCTCCTGCTCGGAGAGCACCGCCATAGAAGCCACTTTATCGTCTTTCAGCTTCTCAACCTTTACATCCAGCTTGTCATTGCCCAGTTCTTTGCGGAAAATCTCCACCAGGCTGTCCGCCGTCTTCTGGAAATCTTCTTTCTCTTCTTCAGCCACTTCATCTTTCAGTGAATCGTGGACATCCGCATCGATCCGCAGGAACTGTACATCCTGATGCTTCTGCTCCAGGTAGGTCACAAACGCGGAATCGATATTGTGGGAAAGGATGATCGCATCCTGCCCCTGAGCCTTGAACATATTGATGTACTGGCTCTGCTGCACCTCGTCGGTCACATAATAAATGTTCGTTTTCTTTTCTTCTTTGTCGCCGTCCGCGGAAGCATTGTCTGCACTGTCCTTATCTGCGCCGTCATTTTCGGCAGCTTCTTCCGCCTCTGCTTTGTTTTCCTCTTCTGTCTGATTTTCTTTGATCACTTCATCCAGCGTCAGATATTTATGCTCCAGATTCTTGTAGATCATGGAGTCCTTCATCTTCTCGCCGAACTTCTCGTCCTTCAGACAGCCGAACTTGATAAACGGACTGATGTCATCCCAGTATTTCTCGTAATTCTCACGGTCTGTCTTGAACATGCCGACCAGTTTGTCCGCCACTTTCTTAGAAATATAATCTGCCACCTTGTTGACAAAGCCGTCGTTCTGCAGCGCGCTTCTGGATACATTCAGCGGCAGGTCCGGACAGTCGATGACGCCCTTTAATACCATCAGGAATTCCGGGATCACTTCTTTTATATTGTCCGCGATAAATACCTGGTTGTTGTACAGCTTGATCGTTCCCTCAATGGACTCGTACTCCATATTGATCTTCGGAAAATACAGGATGCCCTTCAGGTTGAACGGGTAGTCCATGTTCAGGTGGATCCAGAACAGCGGCTCCTTGTACTCCATAAATACCTTACGGTAGAATTCAAGATACGCATCCTTCGTGCACTCGCTCGGGTTCTTTCCCCACAGCGGATGGATGTCGCTGATGGATACCGGGCGCTTCAGGAT
>CALWDN010000119.1 GCA_944376685.1 uncultured Mediterraneibacter sp.
GGAGGATGCCGGACGGAGGAAGGGTCGGCATCATCGAATGCACGGAAATAAGCCCGGTTGCCGAGCGCATCAACGGGTTTGAAGAGACGATACAGAATGCGGGATTTGAAATAACGCAGCGGTTTCAGGTAAAACCCGGTGACGAAGCCCTGCTGGAAAGCGGGCTCCGGTCCGCCCTGGCGGATGAAAACCCGCCGGATGTGCTGATGTGCGGCGACGACCGGATGGCGCTGGCGGCCATGCAGGTGCTGAGATCCGAAGGGCGCAGCCATCCGATCGTATACAGTGTGGGCGGCTCGCCCGAGGTGAAAAGCGCGCTTAAGGAGACGGACTCCAGCCTTGCGGGGATCGGGGCGCTGTCACCGATCAATATGGGAAAGACAGCGGTTAAGACAGCATCTGTACTTCTGGAAAACGGGGCGTATGAATCAGACACTTATGTAGAGACGTTCTTTATCGACAGAGAAAATATAGACATGTACGGAACAGACGGCTGGCAATAGGAAAGGAACGGATTATGAAGAAAATACAGGGAAAGCCACAGCCTTTCGGCGCGTATGTCGAAGGCGGAAAAGTTAATTTCGCGGTGCAGGCACCGTCAGGGAAGAAGTGCGAGGTGCTCCTTTACCGGGCGGGAAAGCAGGAGCCGCGGTACAGATTCGAGATGCCGGAAGAAGAGGGGATCGGCGAGGTCCGCTTCCTGGCGCTTGAGGGTATAGAAGCTGAGAAGTATGAATACAATTTTATGATCGGCGGCGAGGTGTATGTCGATCCGTTTGTAAAAGAAATTGCAGGGAAAAGGCAGTTCGGCCAGGCCGCCGCGGTGCGCCCGGAGCCGGAGAAGAATGAAGACCACAGGATCCGCGGGAAGCTTGTATCTGCAGAATATGACTGGCAGGGCGACAGAAGGCTCCATATCCCGTGGAATGAAACGGTCGCGTACAGCCTGCATGTCAGGGGATTTACGAAGCACAGGTCCTCAAAGGCGGCCCATAAGGGGACGTACCAGGGAGTGATCGAGAAGATCCCGTACCTGAAAGAACTCGGGATCAACCAGATCCAGTGTATGCCGGTATATGAATTTGACGAGTGCGCAAAGGCCAGGATCAATTACTGGGGATACGGGCCGGCTTATTTTTTCGCGCCTAAAGCATCATATGCGGCGGGCCGCTCCGCCGTCCGCGAACTGAAAGACATGGTCCGCGCCTGCCACAGTGCAGGGATCGAGGTGGTGCTTGAAATGCCGTTTTCAGCTGGGACGGCCCCCCAGACGGCGCTGGAATGCCTCCGGTTTTATATGATGGAGTACCATATTGACGGGTTTGTCGTCAACCCGTACACTGTGCCGTGGGATATGCTGAACAGCGATCCTTTCCTGAAAGATATCAAGCTCATCCGCAGGGATGATGAATTCCAGAATATTATGAGGCGGTTCCTGAAAGGCGACGAAAATATGGTCAATGATGTGATCCGCGGGCTCAGGCACAATTCTTCCGTGGACGGCAAGTGCAATTATATTACGACGCATACAGGATTTACGCTCTGGGACCTCGTTTCTTATGACGGAAAGCACAATGAGGCGAACGGCGAGGACAACACGGACGGCCCGGATTACAACTTCAGCTGGAACTGCGGGGCGGAAGGGCCGAGCCGGAAAAAAGCCGTGCTGAGCCTGCGAAAGAACCAGGTGAAGAATGCGCTGTTCCTCCTGCTCACGGCCCAGGGCACGCCATGCCTGCTGGCCGGAGACGAATTTTACAACAGCCAGCACGGCAACAATAATGTGTACTGCCAGGATAATGAAACAGGATGGACGGACTGGAGCAGGCTCAGGACAGATGATTCCCTGTTCCGCTTTGTGAAAGGACTGATCGCTTTCAGGAAGAAATATCCGTGTCTGCACAGGAAGGATGAGCTGCAGGGGCTTGACCGTTCAGCGTGCGGCATGCCGGACGTATCTTATCACGGGGAGCATGCATGGCGGGTCCAGTCTGACGTTGCAAGCCGCCAGCTCGGCGTCCTTTATTCGGGCGCTGACACCGGGACGGAGAACTGCTTTATCGCCTACAATATGCACTGGCTGCCCCACAGCTATGCGCTCCCGTCCCCGGGGAAGGACCGGAAGTGGTGCCTGGCAGGGGACACGGCAAGGGGGATGCTGGACGCGCCGGAAGAACTTGAGGATCAGAAGCACATCGGGCTGGATCCCAGGAGCATCACCGTTCTTGTGAGCGCACCGTGTGAAAAGAGCGGCAAAAAGAAAAAAGCCAGCCCGCGCCGGAAGAAGATCATAAGTGAGGACGGTCAGGAAAAGAAATGAAGGCGCTGCAGCATTTCAGTACAATTACAAAACACAAGATCCTGGTCATGAAGGAATGCTTCCGTGTGGGGTTATACCGCCAGGGGCTGCTCCATGACCTGTCGAAATACAGCCCCGCGGAATTCTTTGTGGGCTGCCGCTATTATCAGGGGACGCGCAGCCCGAACAATGCGGAGCGGGAAGCCAGGGGTTATTCTTCGGCATGGCTCCACCATAAGGGGAGAAACAGGCATCACTTTGAATACTGGATCGATTACAGCGGAGACGGTGAGAAGACGCTCACCGGCATGGAGATGCCGGTCCGCTATGTGGTAGAGATGTTCCTTGACCGCATTGCCGCCAGCAAAGTCTATAAAGGCAGCGCGTATAAGGACAGGGATCCGCTGGACTATTATCTCGGGGGAAAAGCCGGGGATATGATGCATCCAAAGACCCGGGCGCTTCTGGAGAAGCTGCTTTACATGCTGGCAGAACAGGGCGAAGAGCGGACGTACCGCTATATCAGAAAATATGTTTTGCAGCGCCGACGCGGACCGGCGTCGTTTTTAGTGGACGCCGGGCGAAGAAACAGGAGGGAAAGGATAATGAGGATGTATATCGTCCGCCACGGAGAGACGGACTGGAACCGGATGCGCCGTGTGCAGGGGCATACGGATATTGCGCTTAATGATTACGGGAGGCTCCTCGCGCGTGAAACTGCGGAGGGCATGAAAGGCATACACCTGGATCTGTGTTATACAAGCCCCCTTTCGCGGGCCAGGGAAACCGCGCAGATCATTCTTGGAGACAGGCAGATCCCGGTGTACGACGACCCCAGGATTGAAGAGATCAGTTTTGGCAGATATGAAGGCCTTAAGATCGGCGGGGAGGATCCGCAGAGCCGTCTGTTCGGACGGTTTTTCTCGGATACCGGAAATTATGAGGCCCCGGATGACGCAGAGACCGTGGAGGAGCTTTACGGGAGGACAGGGGCATTTCTCCGTGAAATGCAGACCAGGCCGGACCTGAGAGATAAAAACATTCTCGTATCAACCCACGGCGCGGCCATGACGGCGCTCCTCAACCGGATCAGGGGCAACCTGTCCGTGGCAGACTTCTGGAAAGATGAAGTGCCGCCGAACTGTTCAGTCACCATTGTGCGTATTGAAAACGGGAAAACAGAGATACTGGAAGAAGGCGTGATCTTTTACAAAGAACAGGTGAAAAAATGGAAGACCGTGTGATACAATATAGACAGGCGATCAATTAAAGAAGGCGGGTGACATTATGAAACTGACATTTGCAGGCGCAGCCCACGAGGTGACGGGGAGCTGCCATTTTCTCCAGGCCGCAGGGAAAAATATCCTCATTGACTGTGGAATGGAACAGGGTCCGGATCTCTATGAGAACCCGGGACTGCCGGTTGCAGCTTCGGAGATCGATTATGTATTCCTGACCCATGCACATATCGATCATTCCGGCATGCTCCCAAAACTTGCGAAAGATGGATTTAAAGGACAGATATTTACGACGTTTGCCACGGCGGACCTCTGCAATATCATGCTCCGCGACAGTGCGCATATCCAGGAGTTTGAGGCAGAGTGGCGCAACCGCAAGGGGAAAAGGGCGGGAAGGCCGGAATATGAGCCTGTATACGTGATGCAGGATGCGCTGGACGCCATAAGCCTTCTGGTGCCGTGCCAGTATGGGGAGCGAATCAGCATCTGTGACGGGATCGAGATCCGTTTCACGGATGTGGGACATCTGCTCGGCTCGGCCAGCATAGAGGTGTGGGCGTCCGAGGGCGGCATTACGAAGAAGATCGTGTTTTCCGGAGATGTGGGCAATATTGACCAGCCGATCATCAAAGATCCGAGCTATACGGAGGCGGCGGATTACATTGTTGTGGAATCCACATACGGCGACCGGATCCATACTACAGAAAAGCCGGATTATATCGGCGAATTTACAAGGATCATACGGGAGACCTTTGACCGGGGCGGCAATGTGGTGATCCCGTCTTTTGCGGTGGGCAGGACACAGGAGATGCTTTATTTCATCCGGGAGATCAAGGAAAAGGATCTGCTGCCGGAGTACCGGGATTTTGAGGTGTATCTGGACAGCCCGCTGGCCATCGAGGCGACGAAAGTCTTTACGATGAACATGCGCGACTGCTTTGACGAGGAGGCGCTGAAGCTGGTGGATTCAGGGATCAACCCGCTTGTGTTCCCGGGGCTCCACACATCGACGACAAGTGACGAGTCAAAGATGATCAACTTTATCGAAAAACCGAAAGTGATCATTTCCGCATCCGGGATGTGTGATGCGGGGCGGATCCGCCATCATCTGAAGCATAATCTCTGGCGTCCGGAATGTACGGTCCTCTTTGTCGGCTATCAGGCCGTGGGGACGCTGGGCCGCCGGCTCATGGAAGGGGAGAAGGATATCAAGCTCTTTGGCGAGGACATTGAGGTGCATGCCAGGATCGAGAGCCTTCACGGCGTCAGCGGCCATGCGGATATGAACGGGCTGCTCAGATGGATCGGCGCATTCCGCACACCTGTCGAGCGCGTATTTGTGGTACACGGAGAGGATGAGGTGACCGACCGGTTTGCAGGGACCGTTGCGGAGAAGTTCGGTTATGCTGCGATGGCGCCATATCCGTGCTGTGAAGTGGACCTGCTCGCCAATGAAGTGATCAGCGAAGGGGTGCGCATCCCTGTCAGGGCGAAGAAGCCGGCGCAGAAGCGTGCAGATACCGCGTTTGAACGTCTTATGGCTGCCGGCCGCCGGCTGCTGGATGTGATCAGCCGGAATGAGGGGCTGTCCAATAAAGATAAAGCAAGGTTTGAGACGCAGATCAACAACCTTGCAGATAAATGGGATAATGTCAAGGACTAAAAGTTTATAAAATTTCCGCGTAAGCGGAATATCCTTCCGGCGTGGTGAGAATCATTCTAAGTAGAAAATGCTTAGGAGGATTTTTGCTATGCCGGTGAACAAAGTTGAACTCTGCGGAGTAAATACGTCGGAACTCCCCCTTTTGAGGGAGGAAGAAAAAGCCGGGCTTCTTGAACGCATACAGGCGGGAGATGCCGAGGCAAGGGAAGAATATATAAAAGGCAATCTGCGGCTCGTGCTCAGTGTGATCAAACGGTTTGAAAGCAGCAGCGAGAATGCGGACGATCTTTTCCAGATCGGATGTGTGGGGCTTATGAAGGCCGTAGATCATTTTGACCCGTCGAGAATGGTGAAATTTTCTACCTACGCGGTGCCAATGATAATCGGGGAGATCCGGAGGTATCTCCGTGACAACAGCCCGATCCGGGTAAGCCGCTCGCTCAGGGATACGGCATATAAAGCGATTTACGCCAGGGAAGGGTATATCCGGCAGTATATGAAGGAGCCTACGGTCCAGGAGATCGCCGATGAGATCGGCATCGCCAAGGAAGATGTAGTCTTCGCCATGGATGCGATCCAGAGCCCAATGAGCCTGCAGGAGCCGGTATACAGTGACGGGGGCGATACGCTTTATGTCATGGACCAGGTGAGCGACAGGAAGAATAAAGAAGACAACTGGGTGGAGGAACTCTCCCTGGAGGCGGCCATGGAGCGGCTGAATGAACGGGAACGCCGCATCATCAGGCTCAGGTTTTTTGAAGGGAGGACGCAGATGGAGGTGGCGGAACAGATCATGATCTCACAGGCCCAGGTCAGCCGCCTGGAGAAAAATGCACTGCGCACCATGAGGAAATATCTGCTCGGGGAATAGGCCTGCGCAGAGAATGCAGCAGTTCTGCGCAGGCAGGATGGATTAAACGGAAGAGAAAGGGACACATGATGTATAAAGTATG
>CALWDN010000120.1 GCA_944376685.1 uncultured Mediterraneibacter sp.
CACCATTGTTGTGCAGGAGGTGGGCGCCTCCACAACAAAAATGAGCAGCCTTAAAGAAGGGGATTACTTCCGCGACTTTACCGGACCGCTTGGATGTCCGTCCGAGTTCGTCCATGAAGATATGGAAACACTGAAAAATAAAAAGATCCTTTTCGTAGCCGGCGGCGTGGGCGCGGCGCCCGTATACCCGCAGGCAAAATGGCTTTTTAAGCACGGCGTGAAGGCGGATGTGATCGTCGGCGCCAAGACAAAGGACATGCTTATCCTTGAGGATGAGATGAAAGCGGTATCAGGAAATTACTATCCCTGTACGGACGACGGCTCCTACGGTCATGCCGGGATGGTCACAGCCATGGTTGAAGAGCTTGTAAATAACGGACACAAGTACGATGTCTGTGTGGCCATCGGGCCGATGATCATGATGAAATTCGTCTGTCTCCTGACAAAGAAGCTGGAGATCCCGACCATCGTCAGCATGAACCCGATCATGGTGGACGGTACGGGAATGTGCGGCGCCTGCCGTCTGCAGGTGGGCGATGAGATCAAGTTTGCATGCGTGGACGGGCCGGAATTTGACGGGCATCTGGTAGACTTTGACCAGGCGATGAAGAGAAGCCGTATGTACAGGACACAGGAAGGACGGGCGCTCCTGAAGCTTCAGGAGGGCGACACCCATCACGGCGGATGCGGACATTGCGGAGGTGACGAATAATGGCTGATATGTTGAAAAAAGTACCGGTAAGAGAGCAGGATCCGAAAGTCCGGGCGACGAATTTTGACGAGGTCTGCCTCGGTTATAATAAAGAAGAGGCGATGGAAGAGGCGCAAAGATGCCTCAACTGCAAGAATGCGAAATGCATCCAGGGATGTCCGGTAGCGATCGATATCCCGGCGTTTATCCACGAAGTAAAAGAAGGAAACATTGAAGAGGCATACAAAGTGATCGGAAAGTCCAGCGCGCTTCCCGCGATCTGCGGCCGTGTCTGTCCCCAGGAGTCCCAGTGCGAGGGCAAATGCATCCGGGGCATCAAGGGCGAGCCGGTCTCCATCGGAAAGCTGGAGCGCTTCGTGGCGGATTATGCGCTTGAGAATGACATAAAACCGGTGGGGGCAGAGACGAAAAACGGCCATAAGGTTGCCGTGATCGGCTCCGGGCCGTCAGGGCTTACCTGTGCCGGCGACCTGGCAAAGATGGGATACGATGTAACAGTATTTGAGGCCCTGCATGAACTGGGTGGCGTGCTTGTTTACGGCATCCCGGAATTCCGTCTGCCGAAGCAGAAAGTCGTGGCAAAAGAGATCGAGAAAGTTAAAGAACTGGGCGTGAAATTCGAGACCAACGTGGTCATCGGAAAGTCAACGACCATTGACCAGCTGATGGAAGAGGAAGGATTTGAGGCTGTATTCATCGGATCCGGCGCGGGCCTTCCGATGTTCATGGGCATCCCGGGCGAGAATGCCAATGAGGTATTCTCCGCGAACGAATACCTGACGCGGAGCAACCTGATGAAAGCGTTTGATGATTCCTATGATACGCCGATCGCCGCTGGAAAGAAAGTTGCGGTCGTAGGCGGCGGGAACGTGGCTATGGATGCTGCGAGAACGGCACTGCGCCTCGGCGCGGACGTACATATCGTGTACAGGAGAAGCGAGGCGGAGCTTCCGGCCAGAGTGGAAGAGGTGCATCACGCGAAAGAAGAGGGCGTGATCTTTGATCTTCTTACCAATCCGACAAAGATCAATGTGGATGAGAACGGAAATATCAGGAGCATGACCGTGATCAAAATGGAGCTGGGCGAGCCGGATGCATCCGGTAGAAGACGTCCGGTAGAGATTCCGGGCTCTGAGTATGACATTGAAGTCGACACGGTCATCATGTCTCTCGGGACTTCGCCGAATCCGCTCATCTCTTCTACGACAAAAGGGCTGGAGACGAACCGGAGAAAATGCATCGTTGCGGATGAAGAGAACGGCCAGACGTCCAAAGAAGGGGTGTTTGCAGGCGGAGACGCCGTGACCGGGGCTGCAACGGTCATCCTTGCCATGGGTGCGGGAAAAGCCGGAGCAAAAGGCATTGACGAATATCTCAGAAATAAAAAATAAAATCACGGGGCACAGACATTAAAGTCAGTGCCCCGTTTTAACTGCCTATTTATAGATCCCATTAACTGTCACTTCAAACAGCGCCTCTTTCCCGCTGAGATCCGGATTGTTATTATACGGATCAGGGAAGGTTGCGTACACATCGACTTCGTCTCCCGGATGAGCGCCGATGAGCTGCTCTTCGAAATCATCGATATAGCTGCCCGAGCCGATCACAAGGTCGGTCCCCTGTCCCTGGGTGCTCCCGCCTTCGAATTCAACGCCGTCCACGGAGCCGACATAGTCGATGTTGACCGTGTCGCCGTCCTCGACAGTCAGGGAAGCGTCGGTTGAGTATCCGGCGGAGTCGTTGTCAGTAGTGGAGTCCGTGTCCGTGTTTTCGGTTGCAGCATCTGTACCTGCATCTGTGTCGGATGCGGAATCCGCCGATGTTATGGCAATCGCAATGAACAGTGCGATCACGGCGATCAGCGGGATCAGCATGACAATGATTTTGCTGATCTTTCGCTGGATTTCTTTTTTGCGGCGCTCTCTGGCGCGGCGTTCCTGGGCCATTTTTTTGTTTTCTTTTTTCATAGTCTTGTTATCCCTCGTTTCTTTAAATAACTTTGCGCGTGTTATGCCGCATTGTTGATGAATATTATAAATGCAAAATATGATTATTTTGTGACCCCTTTTGGGAAAATACATGATATACTATTAAAATGACAATTATGAGGAACAGACCGGAGAAAAAGACTATGACAGCTGAAAATATGAATCATGACGGAGCTGCATTTTTGGAAGATGTGACTCTTAAGATAGAAAAAAGACTTGACGAGATCCGCCGGGATCTTCATGAAGGACAGAAAGAAATTGAAAACATGCACGAGTACTACTGGGACAATTATACGGAAATGGACCAGTACGGATATGAAGATTACGATAATCAGCAGGCGCTTCTGCAGCAGACGAATGCAAATGCGGAGAAACTGAAGATGAAGCACCGGTATGAGCGCATGAAGGACGCGCCGTTCTTCGGACGGGTGGATTTTATCTTTGACGGGGAGGATGCGCCGGAGCCGTTTTATATCGGGATCGGGAATTTTGCAGAAAAAGCGGGGATGACGCCGCTTATTTACGACTGGAGAGCGCCGGTCAGCGGCCTTTTCTATGATTATGACAAGGGGCCGGCGTCCTATGAAGCCCCGGCAGGAATGATCAAGGGTGAGATCGCGTCCAAGTGGCAGTATAAGATCCGTGGCGGAAAGATGATCTATGCCTTTGAAAGCGATACGAAGATTGACGATGAGATCCTGAAGCAGGAACTGGGCCAGAACGGGGATGTCAGACTTAAAAACATCGTCCGGACGATCCAGAAAGAGCAGAATGCGATCATCCGTAACACACAGGACCGGATCCTGGTGATCCAGGGCGGGGCCGGGAGCGGTAAGACGTCCATCGCCCTCCACCGGATCGCCTATCTCCTTTATCATGACCGGAAGAACCTGAAGTCTTCCAACGTGCTGATCCTGTCGCCGAACAGCGTGTTTGCAGATTACATTTCACACATCCTTCCGGAACTGGGGGAAGAGAATATCCGGGAGATGAGCTTTGACCTGTTTGCCTACAAAGAACTGAAGGATACGGCGGCGGACTGCGAGGACCGGTATGACCATCTGGAACGGATCATGAAGTTCCCGGACGACCAGGAAAAGAAGTGCTTCCGGATGAAACAGTCGGAAGAGTTCGTTGGTCTGATCGAAGGATTCCTGGCGACGCTGGAAGACCGGCTTGTTGATTTTCATCCGGTGTCATTCCGCGGGATGACGATGTCTGAAGAAGATCTGATCCGGATGTTTTACTTTAAATTTCAGGATATCCCGCTCCTTGCCCGGATGGATTCGGTGAGAGAGTATTTTGTGGATGCGTATGAAACGCTGAAAGGCAGCGATATTTCTGAAGAAGACGCGGAATATCTGAAAAATAAATTTGACAGAATGTACGTATCCCGTGACATTTACCGGATCTATAATCAGCTCCTGGAAGATTACGGGTACGAGCAGATGCCGGATGTACCTTACGAACGCAGAAAGATCCGGTATGAAGATGTTTTCCCCATGCTGTATCTGAAGTACCGTCTGGTCGGGAAAAGTTTACAGAAGAATATCAAGCATCTCGTGATCGATGAGATGCAGGACTATTCCTATATGCAGTATGTGATCCTTGCAAATCTCTTCCAGTGCCGGATGACGATCCTTGGGGATTACGCACAGACGCTGGATACAAAACAGCATGATGTGCTCACATTCCTGCCGAAAATATTCGGGAAAGATATCCGGAAAGTCATTTTGAACAAGAGTTACCGGAATACCTGGGAGATCGCGCAGTATGCGGCCGGGATCAGCGGCATCACAGGCCTGGAACTGCTGGAGCGGCACGGAAAGCCCGTAAGCGAGGAACAGTTTGATACAGAGGACGCCCTGCTGGATGCGGTTGCCTCCAATCTGAATCTTGGCGCGGATGGCTATGAGACAGGGGCGGTGATCACCATGACCGAAGACGAGGCCTATGATATTTACCGTCTGTTGAAAAACAGAGGTGTGGATGCGGCCTATGTGGACCGGGACAGTTCTGCGTTTAAGCGCGGCCTGACGGTGACCACATTTTATCTGGCCAAAGGGCTGGAATTCGATCAGGTGTTTATGATCCGAAGCAGAGAAGAAAACCCACTTAAAAAACAGGCCGAATACATCGCAGCGACCAGGGCGCTTCAGGAATTGTATGTATACAGTGTAAAATAAAGGTGCGCACGAGATGAAGATGACCATAATTACCGTAGGGAAGATCAAAGAAAAATATTTAAGAGACGCGATCGCAGAGTACGCCAAGCGGCTGAGCCGCTACTGTAAACTGGAGATCATCGAAGTCGCTGATGAAAAGACGCCGGACCAGGCCAGCGAAACAGTGGAAGAGCAGATCCGCGATAAGGAAGGCGAGCGGATCCTGAAATATATCCGCGACGACATGTATGTGGTTACGCTGGAGATCAATGGGAAGATGCTTTCCTCGGAAGAACTGGCGGATAAGATCAATATGCTGGGGATCCAGGGACAGAGCAGCGTGGCATTTGTGATCGGCGGATCAATCGGACTTGGACGTGAAGTGCTGAAGCGGTCAGATTATGCGCTTAGCTTTTCAAAAATGACATTTCCCCATCAGCTCATGCGGGTGATCCTGCTGGAGCAGGTGTACCGGAGTTACAGGATCATTAACGGAGAACCATATCATAAGTAAGTGAGAAATCTTGGAGAATAGGAGATGACTTTGAAATAAGAGCTGCAAAAACAGGCACACAGAAAGGAGATATAAAAATGACACGGGAGGAATATATAGCAAGAATGAATTCGGAAGATGACTGGGCTCCCGGCTGGGATGCAATCGAGGAGGAATTCAACCGGCTATACCCAGACAGAGAACCATCTCATTATGGTACTGAGATCCATGCAAGAGCTATGTTTGGCGGCGATAATTATCTTGACGGTTATTCGGTCTATGATACAGGAAAAGGCTATCAGCACATTGTTACATTTGGAATGAGTGAGCTTTATACCGACGAAGATGCTTTTGGAGGCGAGTACAGCCGGTGGGGCTATGAGATGACCATAAAGCTGAAGGAAGACAGAGCCGAGGACTGCCTCTGGGCGTTGGACATGTTGTCCAATCTTGCCCGGTATACCTATACGACTGAAAGATTCTTTGAAGCCGGAGCGTGTGTACCGGGAAATGGAACATCGCTTCATATCGGAACAGATTCTCTGATCACAGCGCTTAT
>CALWDN010000121.1 GCA_944376685.1 uncultured Mediterraneibacter sp.
TGTCCGTTCAGTTCCACATAAGCGATAAACCGGTTCGGGCGCTCCAGGAAAACCGCCCGCTCGATCCTCTCGTATCTCATATGCCGTCGTCTCCTTTACCGCATTTTCTCTGCACGACTTCCCGGCAGGAATCTCCGCAGAAATAAAGCACGCCGGAACCATGACGCGATCCCGGCGTTATTTGTCTTCTGAAATAACCGTTTATAAAATCTTTGAAAGGAATTCCTTCAGCCGCTCATCTTTCGGGTGATCGAAAAACTCCTGCGGAGCCGCCTCCTCAAGAATCTGTCCGTCATCCATGAAGATCACTCTGGAAGCCACTTCCCTTGCGAATCCCATCTCGTGCGTCACCACGACCATGGTCATGCCTTCCTTTGCCAGCTGCTTCATCAGGTCCAGAACCTCGCCGACCATCTCCGGATCCAGCGCGGACGTGGGCTCGTCAAAGAGGATCACATCCGGGTTCATGGCAAGAGACCGGATGATGGCCACCCTCTGCTTCT
Organism: uncultured Mediterraneibacter sp.; assembly: GCA_944376685.1. Lineage (GTDB taxonomy): Bacteria > Bacillota > Clostridia > Lachnospirales > Lachnospiraceae > Mediterraneibacter. The sequence goes on from CALWDN010000121.1 coordinate 504, forward strand.
GGCCGCCTGACAGGGTGGACGGATAAACATCCGCCTTGTCGTCCAGACCGATCCGCTTCAGGAGATCCATAGCCTGCTGCTTTGCCTCGCTTTTGATCTGCTCCTTCGTCGTCGTGATCGGGATCAGTTCCTCTTTATTGCTCCTGAATCTGTTCTTAAAGCTGATCATGCGGTTTTTCCGCTTTGCTTTCTTCAGATCCTTGCAGCGCAGATAAGCCGGAGCCATCATGACGTTCTGCAGGACCGTTTTATTATTGAACAGATTGAAGTGCTGGAATACCATTCCCATGTGGCGGCGGTGGAGATTGATATCCACCTTCATGTCCGCGATGTCAACACCCTTGAAAATGATGCTCCCGGACGTGGGGTCTTCCATACAGTTGAGGCACCGCAGGAAGGTACTCTTACCGGAGCCGGAAGGTCCGAGCACTGCGACGATATCGCCTTTATTGATGGTGATATTGATCCCTTTGAGGACTTCAAGGCCACCAAAGCTTTTCCTAAGATTAATTACGTCTATCACTCTTCCTCAGGCTCCTTTCCAGTAATCTGACTAACAGGCTGATGAGCAGTACGAGCACGATGTAGATGACTGCCATAACCAGGTACGGCACCATGAAATCATAGCTGTTTGCCCCGATGTAGTTAAATGCCACGTAAAGGTCAGCCGCAGCGACGAAACTTACGACCGACGTCTCTTTTACCAGCGTGATGAACTCATTGCCAAGCGTAGGCAGGATGTTCTTCACGGCCTGGGGGATCACGATCTTCGTCATGCTGGCCCCGAAGCTTAATCCAACGGCGCGGCCCGCCTCCATCTGTCCGCTGTCCACGGACTGGATCCCGCTTCGCATGATCTCCGATATGTAGGCGCCGCTGTTCAGCCCGAATACGATCATCGACAACTGCACGCCATCCATATGCGCGCCGATAAGCGGCAGGATTACATAGTATCCGACCAGCAGCTGAACAACCATCGGCGTTCCTCTGAACAACGCTACATAAAAACTGCAGAACCCATTCAGGATGCGCGGCAGCCTTTTGTATTTCGGGACAACGCGCACCGTCGCGATCAGTGTTCCGATGATGATGCCGACGATCAGGCCCGTGACCGCGATGAGAAGCGTGTTTTCCAGACCCGTCAGCACTCTTGTGTAGCCGTTCTGCGCAATAAACACTTCTATAAATTTGTCTATTCTCTGACTAATATTATCCATTGCTTTCCCTTCTTAAAAGAAGGAAAATGCATGCATCCCGGTCAACCGTCAATAATGCCTGTATTTTCCTTCCAGCCTTGATTATCTTTCCTGTTTTATGCGGATCTGCGGCGCATTTCCTACTGCATCTCGTTGATCGCCGCAGTGATGGCTGCCGCCGGCGCCGCATCGATGATTACATAGTCGATGCTTCCGTTGAGCATATCCTGGACAGCCAGAGAGCCGTTCTTATATGTCTGGCATGTCACTGCAAGTCCCGGGAATCCCAGGTCATCGCTTCCCTCTACATAGCTGTTTCCGGTCGTTCCCTGCTGTACGCCGATCTTCACGGAAGAATCCAGCTCGCCAAGCGCTGCTGCGATGGAATCCGCATCCGTCATCTCGTCAAATGTTGTGTCGTCGCTCGGAACGATCAGTCTCTGGGATGCCTGATAGTAGGACTCAGAGAATGTCACATACTCTTTTCTGTCCTCGCTGACTGTCAGGCCTGCCATCGCGATATCGCATTTCTGCTGTCCCACGGAGAGGCATACCGCATCGAAATCCATGTTCTGGATAACCAGTTCCTGTCCAAGCTCCTCGGCAAGAAGCGCTGCGATCTCCATATCGATCCCCACGTAGCTCTCGCCTTCCATGTACTCAAAAGGTTCGAACGCCGCATTCGTCGCAACAACCAGCTGATCCTTGGATGTGTCAAGCTCCGCAGACTCTACCGGTGTGGGATCGCCGCCGCCGAAATATTTGTCGCAGATCTCATCCAGAGTCCCGTCTTCTTTGATCTTGTTGATAAATGTGTTTACCTGCTCCAGGAGCTCCGGCTGAGTCTTGTCAACACCGAACGCATACTCCTCGTCTGTCAGGTCTACATCAATAACCTTTGCCGTTACTTTTCCGCCGTCATCGGAACCGCCCTCGCTGCCGCCGTTATCACTGCCGCCGCATCCTGCGAGCATTCCAACTGTAAGTGCTGCCGTAAGGCATACTGCCAGTAACTTCTTCATCTTACATTCCTCCATATCAATTAACATTTTGCATAATCATACAGATTATCTTACTAATTCTAGCACATTTCTCCGAAAATTCAACCCCGGATTGAAAATTTATGCAAATGTTTATGCAAGAAGCGCCTTAATGCCGAAAAAGAGGAATACCAGCACGCCCAGCACGATCCGGTAGTAGCCGAATACTTTGAAGTCATTTTTCTTTATGTAGCTCATCAGGAATTTGATCGCCACGATGGATACGCCGAAGGAAACTACCATGCCCACGAGCAGCACCGCGAACTGCATTCCCGTGAACGCGAAGCCGAACTTAACGAGCTTCAGCAGGCTGGCGCCGAACATGACCGGGATCGCCAGGAAGAACGTGTACTCCGCCGCAAGGCTTCTGGACACGCCGATCATCAGGGCTCCCACGATGGTCGCGCCGGATCTGGATGTGCCCGGGATCATGGCCAGCATCTGGAACACGCCGATGATCAGGACCATCTGGATCGACAGCTGGGAGAACTTCGTTGCTCTGGGCTCTTTCCCCTTCTGATAATTCTCGACTACGATAAACAGCACGCCGTATATGATCAGCATCAGCGCCACCACATACCAGTGGTAGAACACTTTGTCGATCAGGTCGTCAAACAGAAGGCCGATCACGCCGGCCGGAACGCATCCGATCACCACTTTGATCCAGATCTGCCAGGTCATCATCTTCTGTTTCTGCGTCTTCGTCGGTGAAAACGGATTCAGCTTGTGGAAATACAGCACAACCACCGCAAGGATCGCACCCAGCTGGATCACCACCTGGAACATTTCAAAAAACGCGTCGCCCTGGTCAAGCTTCAAAAGCTCTTCCATAATGATCAGATGTCCGGTGCTGCTGATCGGAAGCCACTCCGTGATGCCTTCCACGATACCGAATATAATTGCTTTTAAAATGTCTAACATACTCCTTCTCCTCCTCTGAGCGCAAATTTTTCGATCGCATCTGCCACTCCGTCTTCTTCATTTGAAAGGGTGATATAATCCGCGGCTTTCTTTACCTCTTCCTCTGCGTTCGCCATGGCGACGCCGAAGCCGACTTCCTTCAGCATGAGCAGGTCATTGTCCCCGTCTCCGCAGGCCATGATCTCCCCACGCCGGATCCCCAGCAGCCGTCCGAGGCTTACAAGCCCCGACCCCTTATTGACGCCCGCCGCGTTGATCTCAATATTATAGCCCAGCGAGCCTACCAGTTCCAGTCCTTCCACTTCAGACAGTTCCCGCCATGCCTCTATGCGCTCTTCCATATCTGCAAACAGCATCTGGATCTTATCCAGTCCCCGGTCACTCTCCCGGACCATCTGGAAAATATCGTCCACCCAGGTCCTTGTCTTCCTCATATATTCCCACATATTCGGATTCTTGTGGTATCGCGGGATCAGATCCTGCTTATCCGCAGGGGCGTAACTCACGCCGTCATAATATACCTCTTGTAATGTATCATACTTTCCACAGATTTCCAATGCTTTTTCCGCCAGTTCTGCTGAAAGCAGATGTTCATCCACCGCACATCCTTCCAGCGTATCTATCACCCTTGCCCCGTTCGAAGTGAGCGCATACCGCATTCCCGGAAAAGCACGCAGTTCCTCCGGGATCCCTGTCAGAGGCCTGCCCGTAGCCACCAGGACGACGATCCCGCTGTCAATAGCTGCACGAAGCGCCCTTTTCGACCGCTCTGTCAGTTCTTTTCTGTCTGTCAGGAGCGTTCCGTCCAGATCCAGCCCTATCATTTTTATCTTATCCATAATTTTTTCTCCAAAAACCCCGCAATTTTTACATTTATTTTATTCTATCAGAGTTTGCCAAATTAAGCAATTTGTAGTATAATAATTACTCGGCACTTAGTTTCGTTACAAAATCACGATTATAACGGAGAAAGGAATTATTTTATGAAAACAGGCAAAAAACGATGGATACAGTCAGGAATCGCTCTGCTCTGCTCTTTCGCAATTGTACTTTCAGTTTTCCCCGTATCCGCTGACAATGACATCAGCAGCCTCGAAAATCAGGCATCTGCCCTTGAAGACCAGCTTCAGGGGATCAATGAGGATATACTGGCGCTGACCGATGAGATATCCGGGACACAGATGCAGCTTGAGATCCTCAGCGGCGATATGGAGCGTACCGCAGATGAGTTAGCCGTTGCTGAAGAAAACGAAAACCAGCAGTATGAAAACATGAAGGACCGTATTAAATATATGTATGAACACGGTAACGCAACACTGCTGGAAATGCTTTTCTCAGCCGAAGATATGTCAGATTTCCTGAACAAGGCTGACTTTATCGAAAACCTGAGTTCTTATGACCGCGATGCGCTCAATGAACTTAAGACAGTGCATCAGCAGATCTTGGACCACCAGGAAACGCTTGAAGCCCAGCAGGCTTCTCTGAACGACCTGCAGTCGCAGCTCCAGAGCCAGCAGGAATCCCTTCAGTCAAAAGCAGCCGAGACATCCACAAACCTTGCAGATGTACAGGCAAAGCTTGAAGCCGCGCGCGCTGAAGAAGCAAGACGGCTCGCCGCAGAGCAGGCGGCACAGCAGGCAGCTTCCGGCGGTTCGACAGGTTCGGCAGGTTCGGGCGGCGGATCGGTGACAACAGGCGGAAGCATCAATGCATCGGCAGACGATGTCACGCTCCTTGCTGCCATCCTCGAATGCGAGGCGCTTCAGGATTACAACTGCCTCCTTGCAGTGGCAACCGTCATCATGAACCGTGTTGAAAGCCCGAGATTCCCCAACTCCATCAGCGGTGTGATCTATGCCAGCGGACAGTTCTCGCCGACATGGACAGGCAAGCTTGACAGAGTTCTCGCTAAAGGCCCGACAAGCCTCTCCAGGCAGGTTGCTCAGGACGCCATTAACGGCGCAAGGCTTTCATCTGTGGCGGACTGCTATTACTTCCTGTACGCACCGTCTACAAGCCGGGACGGTGTAGTGATCGGAGACAATGTATTCTTCCAGAGATGGTAGGGAACTTCCTGTTTTCCGGACAAGCTGGTTCACGAAAATATTTATCAATATTTCATGAATAACGAATGGATTCTGACACAGCAAAAG
>CALWDN010000122.1 GCA_944376685.1 uncultured Mediterraneibacter sp.
AGAGGACGGCTTCCGCCTCATAGCTTCGCACATCGACGCGCCGAGGGTGGACATAAAGCAGAATCCGCTCTATGAGAATGAGGGACTTGCATATCTGGATACGCATTATTACGGCGGCATCAAGAAGTATCAGTGGGTGGCGCAGCCGCTGGCGCTGCACGGCGTGATCGTGAAGAAGGGCGGGACGACGGAAAAGGTTTCCATCGGAGAGGATGAAAATGATCCGGTATTCGTGATCACGGATCTTCTTATTCATCTTGCACAGGAGCAGATGGAGAAGAAAGCCTCGAAGGTGATCGAGGGGGAGAAGCTGGACCTGCTTATCGCCAATCGTCCGCTGGAAGAAACTGCGGGGGATGAAAAGGAAAAAGAGGCGATCAAGGCCAATGTACTCCGCCTTCTGAAAGAGAAATATGATATGGCGGAGGAGGATTTCCTCTCGGCGGAACTGGAGATCGTTCCGGCCGGCAAGGCCCGCGACTGCGGACTGGACCGCAGCATGATCCTTTCCTACGGGCAGGACGACCGGGTCTGCGCATTTACGTCGCTGTTTGCGATGCTGGATGTAACGGAGGCGAAGAGGACAGGATGCTGCCTTCTTGTAGATAAAGAGGAGATCGGAAGCGTCGGCGCCACGGGCATGCACTCCCGCTTCTTCGAGAATACGGTGGCGGAGCTGATCGCCATGACAGAGGGCGAGTCGGATCTGAAAGTGCGCCGCGCGCTGATGAATTCGCGGATGCTTTCTTCTGACGTAAGCGCGGCCTACGACCCGATGTTTGCCGAGGCATTTGAGAAACGGAGTTCCGCGTTTTTCGCGAACGGAATTACATTTAACAAATTTACGGGCAGCAGGGGCAAATCCGGCTCCAATGATGCCAATGCGGAATACATTGCGGCGCTCCGGAAAGCGCTGGATGACGCGGGCGTGGCTTACCAGTTTGCGGAGCTGGGCCGTGTCGATCTGGGCGGCGGCGGAACCATCGCCTATATCATGGCCAACTACGGCATGGAAGTGATCGACAGCGGCGTCGCGGTCCTGAACATGCACGCGCCCTATGAAGTCACGAGCAAGGCGGATGTGTACGAAGCGGTAAAAGGCTACCGCGCATTTCTTAACATGTAGGCGGCGGGCGCTATGCCGCCTATGACGACCAGTCCTCGTAATTCACATAGTGATGGATCACTTTCTGTGCTTTGCGGTACTGTTCGGATGTCATGCTGATCTTCCCTTTTCTGAGGGAGATCAGCCCTTCATCCTTCAGCTTTTTCACCGTGCGGTTGATCGTTTTTACCGTGATGCCGCATTCTTCATATAAAGCCTGCCGGGTCTTGGGCAGGATGATCTCATGTTTTTTCTCGATATCCATGGCGGCGGCCGCCTTCAGGATGTAGTCCAGCAGGATGAAATGGGGCGGATAGAAGAGCCTTGCTCCCCGGTTGTAGGAGGAGCGGTACAGCTTGTAGGCAACTTTGTGTGCCACCAGCCGGAGAAAATGGATATCCTTTGAGATCCAGTCTTCAAAATCCTTCCGCGAGAAAAATGCTACCGTTGTCTCGGTGAGCGTCTCGATGGTGACGGACGTTTTCTCCATTCCTGCGAGGATGGTCACTTCGCCCACGAAGTCAATGGGCTCATTCTTTTCGATCATATAGACATTCCCGTTCTGAAATTCATTGATCACCCGGTGTTCGCCTTTGGCGATGAGGCCGAAATATTCCAGCTTATAATCTTTCTGATGGATGATCGTTCCCGGCGGATACACGCGGATGCTGCAGCGCTGCCACAGTTCTTCCGGCATATATCTTGTGTATTCTTCAAGCTCCGGTACTTCCCGGACCAGTTCTTCAAGCGTCATAGCAGGTTCTCCCATAAAAACGATTGATCTGACGGTCTTTATTATAGGATCAAAAAAAGAAGAAAAAACGTCCCATTTGTCCTTTTTTGCCGGGGCGCGTCCCGCTACAATACATAGCGTCAGCACAAACAAAAAATACAAAAGAGAATGAGGAGGAAGTGAAATGGATAAGTTCGTCTATCCGTCGCTCAAGGCAAGGCTGAAGACAGAGTACAAGATCTACATCGCAGCCGTCATATTCATCCTGATCGCCGATTCCATCGGCCAGATCCAGATCCCGCTGGGACCGGGGCAGTTCATCCTGTTCCCGATCTTCTACGCGCTGATCATGGGCGTCCTTTCGGGGCCGCAGGCAACAAAGATCATGAAGTCAAAAGAAGTAAAGGCCGCGTCTAAGCTGGTCATCGTGGCCATCTGCCCGTTTATCGCAAAGCTGGGCATCAATGCCGGCGCCAGCCTGGAGACCGTCGTCTCTGCGGGACCGGCGCTCCTTCTGCAGGAGTTCGGCAACCTGGGGACCATCCTTCTGGCCATGCCGCTGGCGATCCTGCTGGGCATGAAGCGGGAAGCCATTGGTGCGACCCACTCCATCAACCGGGAGTCCAACCTGGCGCTGATCACCGATGTGTACGGGCCGGATTCACCGGAGGCGCGGGGAAGCCTTTCCATCTATGTGGTGGGCGGAATGATCGGTACGATCTATTTCGGATTCATGGTATCCGTGATCGCCATGCTTGACATTTTCCATCCCTATGCGCTGGGCATGGCGTCCGGCGTGGGCGCGGGCATCCTGATGGCGAGCGCCGTGGCGTCCCTGACGGAAATATTCCCGGCCATGGCGGATCAGATCTCGGCACTGGCCAGCGCCAGTGAGACCATATCCGGCATCGACGGGATCTATATGTCGCTTCTGATCGGCCTGCCGCTGTGCAACTGGCTCTACAAAGTACTGGAGCCGAGGATCGGACGGTTCGGCGGGAAGCGCAGACAGGAGAAAGCTGCCGCCGCAGACGCAGTGGAGGAGAAGGAGGAGCAGAAATGAGATATATCGAATGGCTTGTTTTGTTTGTAATATCCGGGTGCGGAATCGCACTGGCGAACTTTGTCGGATTTGATGTGGGATTCATGGAGTCTCTTCCGGGCATCCTGGTGCTGCTGGTCATCGCGGCCCTGGGCGTTGCCGTGAGTAAAGTGATCCCGCTGAAGCTTCCTGTAGTGGCGTATGTATCCATCATCGGCCTTCTGGCGGCCTGCCCGGTCTCTCCCTGCCGGGAATTTGTTATTGATGCGGCGGGAAAGATCAATTTCACGGCTCCCCTTACCATGGTGGGCGCCTACGCCGGCATTTCCATCAGTGACCAGATCAAGTCCTTCCTGAAACAGGGATGGAAAATGATCCTCGTGGGCGTCTTTGTCATGACCGGGACCTTTGTGGGCTCGGCGCTGATCGCCCATGTGGTGCTGAAGATCACGGGGGCCATCTGACATGAAAACGGAGGGAAAACATATGCCTGACCTGATCATAACGGACGCCGCGGTGCTGTTTCCGGACGGCGCGGTGCGCGGCGGCCAGACCATTGAGATTAAAGAGGGGATCATTCAGTCCGTCCGCGAAGCAAAGGAAGGCGACCGGGAACTGCCGGCAAAGGAGCACATTTCCGGCAGGGGCAAACTGGTCATGCCGGGGCTGGCGGACTGCCACATGCATACCGGGCAGCAGCTCCTGAAAGGCAGGGTGCTGGACGCCCTCCCGATGATCTGGACGCGGATCATGCTACCCTTTGAGAGCACCCTTACTGATGAAAAAATGGAACTCAGCGCGTCCCTTGCCGCCCTGGAAATGATCAGGTCCGGAACCACCGCATTTGTGGACGCCGGAAGCTATCATATGGAAGCGGCAGCGGAGGTGTACGCGCGCTCGGGGCTTCGCGGCCTTCTCTCTGCATCCACCATGGATGAGAAGGGACTGCCGCAATCCATTGCACAGAATGCGGATGAAGCGCTGGCTCAGACCGACCGGCTCTATGATGCATACAACGGAAAAGGAAATCTGAAAGTGGCCTACTCCCTGCGCTCCCTGATCTCCTGTTCGGACGAGCTGAACCGGAAGGTGTCGGAGCGGGCGAAAGAGCGGGGGGCGAAACTGCAGGCCCATATGAATGAATACGCCGGGGAGGTCAATTTCTTCCTGACAAATAAACAGATGCGTCCCTTTGAATACCTGGATTCCATCGGGACGCTGGATGGGGATTTTATCGCTGCCCACTGTCTGCTCCTCTCGGAGCATGAAAAGGAACTGCTGGCAAAGCGTGAGGTAAAAGTCTGCCACTGCCCGTTCAGCAACTGCGGCAAAGGTGCGCCGGATACGCCGTCTTTGCGAGCCCGCGGGATCTGCGTGGGCCTGGGTACGGACGGGGCGGCCCACGGGGGGTTAAGCCTGTGGAATGAGATGAAGATCTTCCGGTCTGTCATGAACGTGGAATACGGAAGCCGCCTCAATGAACCGGCGGTCATGCCGGCCCGGGAGATCCTGCGTATGGCGACGGAGAACGGGTACCGGCTGATGGGCGAGGACGGCGGCGTGATCGTGCCGGGAAAGCAGGCGGACCTCATCACCATCAATCTGATGCAGCCTCATCTGTATCCCACCGGAAATCTCGTCAACACACTGCTGGAGTGCGTGACGGCCGGGGACGTATGCGACAATATCGTAAACGGAAAGATCCTGATGCGGGACCGGGAAGTGCTCACGCTGGATGAGGAGAAAATCATGAAAGAGGCGGCAGAATTATGAGTATGATCCTGATCCTTCTCCTGAATCTGATGGTCGGCGCATGCATCGGACTCACCGGCATCGCCGGCTTCCTGCTCCCGATGTTCTATACCGGCTTCCTTGGGATGCCCGCCGGAGAATCACTGGCATTAAGTTTTTCCGCTTTTCTCATTTCGGGCGTGCTGGGTTCGGTGACCTACTACCGCCAGGGCAACCTGGACCTGAAGCCGGCGGTGATCCTCTCGGCAGGCAGCCTTCCCGGGGCGCTGGCCGGCGTATGGGTCAACCTGCTGATCCCCGAGGATGTGATGCAGATGATCCTCTATATCGTGGTGCTTGTCTCGGGCATCTCCATCCTTCTCCGGAAGGACGGGAAAACGGATGGGCCGGAGAAACAGATGACCGTGGCCGGAATGAAGGCGGTCCTGTTCTTCCTGCTGGGCGTGGCGACGGGCGCGGTCTGCGCGGCGTCCGGGGCCGGCGGCCCGGTGCTGGTCATGCCGCTTCTGACGCTGATCGGATTCCCGGCGCACACGGCCGTGGGCATCTCTCTCTTTAATTCCGTTTTTATCGCACTGCCGGCGGCGGGCGGATACCTCTGGAGCGGGGCGGAGAATACGGAAATGTTCCTGCTGCTCATACCGGTCCTTATCGCCCACGGGATCGGTGTGGCGTTCGGGAGCAGAAATGCGGAAAAGATCGATCCGGCGATGCTCAAACGCATCGTGGCGGCGGCATCCATCGCCATTGCCCTTATAAAGCTTTTTCTGCGGTGACGGCCCGGCCGCCGGTATGCCGGAAGAGGACTTAAACAGCCCGGCGGACAAAGCGTCATCCGGAATATTCAGAATATGTATAATTCCCGATAAAACGCTTGACGCAATGGACTGAAACCATTAAAATATTAAATGCGAAATATTACGGAAATATTTGCAAATATATTGAGGAGGTCATTGGAACATGGCAACAAAATGGGTTTATATGTTCAAAGAAGGTAACGCGACAATGAGAAACCTTC
>CALWDN010000123.1 GCA_944376685.1 uncultured Mediterraneibacter sp.
CAGGAAAAGTGGCACGTATGACAGACTTCGGTGCATTTGTTGAGCTTGCGCCGGGCGTTGACGCACTGCTTCATGTATCACAGATCTCCCGTACACATGTGGACAAACCGTCAGATGTACTCAAGATCGGCCAGGAGATCACGGCGAAGATCGTTGACCTCAATGAGGATGAGAAGAAGATCAGTCTGAGCATGAAGGCTCTTGAGCCTGAGCACACCGAAGAGGATGTTCCGGCAGAGGCTGTTGAGACAGAGGATGCCGAGTAAATTTCACAGAGGAATGATCCATATCCGGAGCAGCTTAGTGCTGTTCCGGATTTTTCGCTGTATAAGCAGTGATTGTATTCATAAATAGACAATTAATGTCATAAAAATACTGGATTTTGTCACTTTAATACTGTAAAATGAGTATATTGTATCAAAGCATGTACAGCGGTTGTCAGACTGCTGTTATATTTTGCTGTTATGAAAGGAAGATTAGAATGGGACTTCTGACATTTAAGGGCGGCATCCATCCGGATGACGGAAAACGCTTTTCCAAAGATCAGGCGATCCGGCCTGTCATGCCAAAAGGCGAGATGGTATATCCTCTCTCTCAGCATATCGGCTCACCTGCCAATCCCGTTGTAAAAAAAGGAGACCATGTTCTGAAAGGACAGATGATCGCCGACGCCGGCGGTTTTGTCTCTGCACCGGTGTACGCTTCGGTCTCAGGCACGGTTAAAGGCCTTGAGCAGCGCTTCAATCCGGCGGGAAGCAGGACTGAATGCATTGTGATCGAAAACGACGGAGAATATCAGGAAACTGAGTATGATCCGGTAAAACCTCTTGAAGAGCAGTCACGGGATGAGATCCTTGACCGTATAGCCAAAGCCGGGATCGTCGGTATGGGCGGCGCAGGCTTCCCTACAAGAGTGAAGCTGTCTCCGAAAGAGCCGGATAAGATTGAGTACATTATCGCAAACTGTGCAGAATGCGAGCCTTATATCACGGCAGATTACAGAAGAATGCTGGAAAATACGGAAGAGCTTGTGAGCGGCATGCGCGTTGTCCTTTCTCTTTTTCCAAACGCAAAAGGGTATTTCGCGGTTGAGGACAATAAGAAAGACTGTGCGGAGAAGATCCGCGCGGCGATCGGCAGTGATCCGCGCATGGAAGTGAAGCTTCTGATGACCAAATACCCGCAGGGAGCTGAGCGCCAGCTGATCTATGCAGTTACAAAACGTGCGATCAATTCGTCCATGCTTCCGGCTGACGCAGGCTGCATTGTCGACAATGTGGAGACGCTGATCGGAATACATACCGCAGTTGTTGAAGGCAGGCCTCTTATGGAGCGTGTCGTGACTGTAAGCGGGGATGCAGTCGCAGATCCCGGGAACTTTAAAGTTCTCCTCGGGACCAGCCACCAGGAGCTGATCGAGGCGGCCGGCGGTTTTACTGCCGAGCCGGAGAAACTGATCTCAGGCGGACCGATGATGGGTTTTGCGATGGTGACGGCAGATGCGCCTGTCACGAAGACGTCATCCTCCATCCTTGCATTTAAGGAGGATGTGGTTGCCAAAAATCCGGAGACTGCATGTATCAACTGCGGGCGCTGCGTGGAAGTCTGTCCGAGCAGGATCATTCCTTCCCGCCTTGCAGATTACGCACTGAGGCATGACGAAGAATCTTTTGTTGCAATGAACGGACTGGAATGCGTGGAATGCGGTTCATGCAGTTATGTCTGCCCGGCCAAACGCCAGCTGAAACAGGCGATCGGCTCGATGCGCAAGACAGCCCTTGCAAACAGGAAGAAAAAGTAAGAGAGGTGAGTGGGAATTGAACGAGAAATATAATGTATCATCATCGCCGCATATCCGCGACCGGATCAAGAGCAGCAACATCATGCTCACGGTCGTGATCGCCCTGCTTCCTGCGACAATATTCGGCATCTGGAACTTCCGCCGCGAGGACGCATGGATCCTCGTTGTTGTCACAACGGCTGCGGCTGTCCTTGCAGAGTTTATCTGGGAAAAATTAATGCATAAACCGGTCACAGTCAACGATTTCAGTGCGGTCGTGACAGGCCTTCTTCTTGCACTGAACCTTCCGCCCACACTTCCGTGGTGGATGGGGGCGGTTGGATCCGTATTTGCGATCATTGTCGTGAAGCAGCTCTTCGGCGGCCTGGGACAGAACTTTATGAACCCGGCCCTTGCGGCGCGCTGCTTCCTTCTGATCTGTTTTACCGGCCGCATGACCTATTTCGTCTATGACGGTGTGACAGGACCGACGCCTCTGGCAAACCTGAAAGCAGGAGAGGCTGTCAATACGATGGACATGCTTTTCGGATTTACACGGGGCACCATCGGGGAGACATCCGTCATTGCGATCATGATAGGCGCCATGTTCCTGATCCTGATGGGCGTCATCGACCTTCGGATCCCGGGATCCTATATTGTATCATTCGTCGTATTTATCGTGCTGTTCGGAGGGCACGGCCTTGATGCACAGTACATTACCGCGCATCTGTGCGGAGGCGGCCTGATGCTGGGTGCATGGTTCATGGCGACGGACTATGTGACCTCGCCCATCACCAGCAGCGGCAAGATCATTTACGGAATATGCATGGGACTCCTGACCGGACTGTTCCGCCTCTTTGGCGGTTCCGCTGAAGGCGTGTCCTATGCGATCATTATCAGTAACCTTCTGGTTCCGCTGATCGAGAAGGTTACTCTTCCAAAACCATTCGGTAAAGGAGGAGAGAAGTAATGAACAATATTGTAAAAAACACGCTGATCCTTACGGCGATCACCGTTGTGTCCGGACTGCTCCTCGGAGTCGTATACGGCATTACAAAGGAACCGATCGCCCAGGCTCAGGAAAATACAAAGCAGGAAGCCTACCGGACGGTTCTTTCCGATGCTTCTGAATTCGAAAGCGTTGAATTTGACGCAGATGCGGCTGCATCCCTCCTGTCCGAGAACGGATATGCATCCGACGTGATCACGGAGATTGCAGAGGGAACGGATGCCAGCGGTGAGACTGTAGGGTATGTCATCAGCGTCCAGTCATCCGAAGCCTACGACGGCTCCCTTACACTTTCTGTCGGCATTGCTTCCGACGGAACCGTAAAAGGGATCGAGATGCTTGAGATCAGCGAGACGGCAGGCCTTGGCATGAAAGCGGATGAGGCTGAATTTAAAGACCAGTTCAAAGACAAGAATGTACAGAAGTTTACATATACCAAGACCGGCGAGGACGGAGACGACAAGATCGACGCCATCAGCGGCGCGACCATCACCACCAACGCGGTCACCAACGCAGTGGACTCTGCGCTTGTCTATTTCCAGAATGAGTTAGGAGGCGGAGTCAATGAATAAATGTACAGAACGTATTTTTAACGGACTTGTCAAAGAAAACCCGACTTTCGTCCTCATGCTCGGCATGTGTCCGACGCTGGCGGTCACGACGTCCGCCATCAACGGCATCGGAATGGGGCTTTCCACGACAGCCGTGCTTGTCATGTCCAACATGCTCATCGCCATGCTCCGGAAGATCATCCCGGATTCGGTGAGAATGCCGGCATTTATCGTTGTTGTGGCTTCCTTCGTCACGATCGTGGACTTCCTGCTGGAAGGCTTTGTCCCGAGCCTGTACGCATCGCTCGGCCTTTACATTCCGTTGATCGTGGTAAACTGCATCATCCTCGGCCGTGCGGAGAGTTATGCGTCCAAGAATCCGGTGCTTCCATCCATTTTCGACGGCATCGGCATGGGCCTTGGATTCACCGTCGGGCTGACCTGCATCGGCATCGTCCGTGAGCTGATCGGCGCCGGTTCGGTATTCGGTCATCAGATCATGCCGGATTCCTATGAACCGTTCACGATCTTCATCCTTGCACCGGGCGCGTTCTTTGTGCTTGCATGTCTCGTGGCGCTTCAGGGCAAGATCAGAAGAAGCCTGGAAAAGAAAGGCAAAAAAGTAGCAAAACCGGCCGGCTGCGGAGAAGGATGCGCTGCCTGTGCAAGCAGGGGTGTTTGCGGCGGCCATCTGATCGAACCTGATAAAGTGTCTGTGGATAAAACTGAAGCAGCGGAAGATCAGGCTGATAAAAATAATCAGGAAAAGGAGGAGTCATAAATGCAGGGATTACAGGAATTAATCTTAATAGCAGTAGGGACTGCATTCGTTAATAACGTTGTACTCAGCCAGTTCCTGGGAATCTGTCCTTTCCTCGGTGTATCAAAGAATACAAAGACAGCTGCCGGAATGGGAGGAGCCGTTGTATTTGTTATTACGATCGCTTCTTTCGTGACCGGACTGATCTATAAATTCATCCTCGGTAATCCGAACATTATGGGCGGAGAGCTTGACTACCTGAATACGATCGTATTCATCCTTGTCATCGCGGCACTGGTCCAGTTTGTGGAAATGTTCCTGAAGAAATCCATGCCGTCCCTTTACAATGCGCTCGGCGTATACCTTCCGCTGATCACGACAAACTGTGCGGTGCTCGGAGTCGCCCTCACAAATGTAGAGAGCGGATACGGGCTGCTGGCAGGCGTGGTGAACGGATTTGCAACTGCTTTCGGATTTCTCGTGGCGATCGTGCTGATGGCCGGTATCCGCGAGAAGATCGAACATAATGATATTACAGAGTCATTTCAGGGGACACCGATCGTACTGGTCACGGCAGGTCTGATGGCGATCGCGTTCTTCGGATTCTCAGGTCTGATATAGGAGGGAAGATGATATGAGTTTAACTGGAATAATCCTGGCAGTCGTCGTTGTCGGCGGCACAGGTCTTTTCATCGGCGTCTTCCTCGGCCTTGCCGGCAAGAAATTCGCCGTCGAGACAGATGAGAGGGAAGATGCGATCCTGGAAGTCCTTCCGGGGAACAACTGCGGTGGCTGCGGTTATGCCGGATGCTCCGGTCTTGCTGCGGCGATCGTTGCCGGAGAAGCGGAAGTGGGCGGATGTCCCGTAGGCGGTGCGCCTGTTGCTGAGAAGATCGCAGCGATCATGGGCGTGGAAGCCGGTTCGCAGGAACGTCAGGTCGCATTCGTAAAATGTGCCGGCACCTGTGAAAAAGCAAAAACGGAATACAACTATTACGGCGTGAAAGACTGCCTTATGGCAAGCCAGATGCAGGATGGCGGCGCAAAAGGCTGTGCATTCGGCTGTCTGGGATACGGATCCTGCGTGGCAGCTTGCCCGTTCGATGCGATCCATATCGTGGACGGGATCGCTGTAGTGGACAAAGAAGCCTGCAAGGCATGCGGCAAATGTGTGGCAGCCTGTCCGAAGAAGCTGATCGAACTGATCCCGTATAAGCAGCGGACATTCGTACAGTGCAATTCCAACGAAAAAGGAAAAGCACTGATGGACGTGTGCCAGGTCGGCTGTATCGGATGCCGGCTCTGCGAGCGCAGCTGCGAGGCAGGTGCGATCACCGTCAACAATTTCCTGGCGCATATCGATGCAGAGAAATGTACAAACTGCGGCGTGTGCGCGGAGAAATGTCCGAGGAAGATCATTAAGATGTGAATCCCTGTTTTCCGGACGAGATAGTTCATGAAAATATTTGTCAATATTTTATGAATAACGAACGGATTCTGGCACAGCAAAAGATGTGTTCAGGTTCAGTTCGAGAA
>CALWDN010000124.1 GCA_944376685.1 uncultured Mediterraneibacter sp.
ACTAATTCGTCGGCTTCCTTATCGAGCAGGGCGTTTAATGTTTCTTCGACACTGTTACGGACAAGATCCTTTAAATCATGCTTTATTAAGTCTTCATTTAGCTGTATAATCTTATCAGACATGGTTCTATAGCCTCCTTTGATAGATTTGGTTGTGGTGACTTAATTTTACCAAACGGCTATAGACCATGTCTATTTTTATGAAATTGATTTTGCGAAATTAATTATACGTTATCCGTCCTTTATACGGATGACGACAGGCCGGCGGCAGTATGCCGGTACTACCCGGCCGGGGACGGGAAATGCTATATCGTCGGGCGAATCGCGGTTTTAAAGGAATTCCGCAAGCGGCATTACGGACAGCTTATCCTCCGCGAAGCGGAGCGTCAGGCCGGACTTGAAGGCGCCTTGGAACTCAGTCTGGCGGCACAGGTACAGGCTGCCGGATTTTATGAGAAATCGGGTTTCACTGCCGTGGGGGAAGTATTTATGGAAGAGTACTGTCCGCATATTAAAATGGTAAAGTCAATCTTGTGAGATCCTAAATTAAGAGGGCGCCGCTCAATCATCTAATTGGATGATTTTGCGACACCCTCAATAGAAAGAAAGTTGTATATATTAAACCCCGCTGGCCCCGTAGTTTGACAGGACCCGGGCGGAGGGATCGCTTACATCGCATCCTTCCCATTCTTTATTTGGCATCCAGAAATCTTTGATCATGTGGGCCTGGCCGGGATAGAAGGATTCGAAGATCTCCCGGTACAGGAGGGATTCTCTTGTAAACGGAGCGGCATAGCTGTAGCGTGCCGCTTTTTCTGTGAATTCTCCGTCGGTGTAGACGGACGCTGCATATTCTTTCAGGTCATCCACCATGGAGTGGCCGACCGCGTCGGAGAAGGCGGCTTTCTCCCGCATCAGGATGGAATGCGGGAGGAGGGCGTCTTTTTCAAATGCCCGGCGCAGCAGATATTTCCCTTTGTTGTAGACATTCATTTTTTTCGCCGGATCAATAGCCATCACATAGGAGGCGAAGTCCAGGTCGCCGAAGGGCACCCTTGCCTCCATGGAGTGGACGCTGATGCAGCGGTCCGCACGGAGCACATCGTACATGTACAGTTCCTTTACCCGTTTCACGGATTCTTTCTGGAATTCCTCCGGGGACGGGGCGAAATCCGTATATTTATAACCGAACAGCTCATCTGAGATCTCCCCGGTCAGCAGGACGCGGACATCCGTCGTCTCGTGGATCGCTTTGCAGAGCAGATACATGCCCATGGAAGCACGGATAGTGGTGATGTCATAGGTGCCGAGCGCTTTGATGACTTCAGGCAGGGCTTCGATCACCTGATCCCGGGTGATGAGGACTTCCGTGTGCTCGCTGCCGATATATTCTGCGGCTTCCCGGGCGTATTTCAGGTCGATAGCGTCGGTCTCCATGCCGATGGCGAAGGTGCGGATCGGCTTTTCAAAAACAGAAGCGGCGATGGCGCACACGAGGGAGGAATCCAGGCCGCCGCTTAAGAGAAATCCCATGGGCGCGTCGGAATCCAGACGTTTTTTCACGCCGGCGATGAGGCGGTCGTGAATGTTGCGGCAGATCGTATCCAGGTCGTCGTGGCAGACTTCCGGAACGGCCGTAATATCCCGATAGCAGATGAATTCCCCGTCTTTATAATAATGTCCGGGCGGGAAAGGAAAGATTTCGTCTGTCAGGCCTTCCAGGTTTTTGGCTTCACTGGCAAAGAGGATATTGCTGTCCCGGTCGTAGCCGTAGAAGAGCGGGCGGATGCCGATGGGATCCCTTGCGGCGATCCAGGATCCCGCTTTGGCGTCATAGAGGACCAGGGCGAATTCCGCATCCAGCCGGGCAAACATATCCGTACCCATCTCTTCATAGAGGGGCAGCAGGATCTCGCAGTCACTGTCGCTGGCAAATGTATATCCCTTCCGGATCAGCTCGTCTTTTACCGGGCGGAAGCCGTAGATCTCGCCGTTGCAGACAAGGAAGTTCCCGTGCAGGGTAAAGGGCTGCATGCCTTCTTTTGTAAGGCCCATGATGGACAGACGCTGGAAGCCCATCAGCCCGGCGCCGGTGTCAAGGATCCTGGATGCGTCGGGTCCGCGGGAAATGGTTCTTGAAAGTCCGCCGGCAAAGCGGCCGTAATCTGCTCCGGGCGAGCAGTAACACATGATCGTACACATAGATGATACCTTCTTTCTGTTATTTATATGGATAAGCTGAGACCGGGACTGTCCCCTTTCTCAGATCTTCATCGGATAATTGCCGTCGAAACAGGCCCTGCACAGCGGCAGATCCCCGGCCATGGCCGGCAGGTCTTCAATCCGCATATAGGCGAGGGAGTCCGCGCCGATCATCTGGCAGATCTCTTCTGCGGTATGGGAAGAGGCGATGAGCTGCCGGTTCGACGGGACGTCCGTTCCGAAGTAGCAGGGATGGAGGAAGGGCGGGGAACTGATGCGCACATGGACGCTTCGTGCGCCTGCCTCTTTCAGCATCCGGATCAGGCGGGAGATGGTCGTGCCCCGGACGATGGAGTCGTCCACCAGCACCAGGCGCTTCCCGTTTACCACGGATTTCAGGACGGACAGTTTCAGCTGAACGCTGTTTACCCGTTCTTCCTGGGTGGGTTTGATAAAGGTCCTGCCCACATAGCTGTTTTTATAAAAGGCCAGCCCGAACGGGATGCCGGACGCTTCGGAATATCCCTTCGCTGCAGGGACGCCGGAGTCGGGCACGCCGCACACCAGATCGGCTTCAGCCGGAAATGACTGCGCCAGGGCGGCGCCTGCACGGATCCGGGCGTCATAGATATTGATCCCGTCCAGGGTGCTGTCAAGCCTTGCAAAATAAATGTATTCAAAGATGCAGTGCGCCTGCTTGTCCCGGCACAGTTCTGTATTGGAAATGACCTCGTTCTCTGTGACCGTGACCATTTCGCCCGGGCGGATATCCCGGAGAAATTCTGCGCCGACAGTCCGGAGCGCACAGTCTTCCGAGGCGATCACATAGGCGGATCCTTTTTTCCCCAGGCAGAGCGGTTTGATGCCAAGGGGATCCCGGATGGCGGTCAGCTTCCGGGGGCTGGCGATGACCAGGGCGTAGGCGCCCCGGATCAGACGGGCTGTATTCAGAACGGCCGCCTCCACGGTTTTTGTATGGACCCGTTCTCTGGCGATGCAGTATGCGATCACCTCGGAGTCCGTATCGGTGTGGAAGATGGCGCCGTTTTGTTCCAGGTCCTTCCGGAGCGCCCCGGCATTGACCAGATTGCCGTTGTGTGCCAGGGCGAGGGTGCCCTTTATGTAATTCATGACCAGCGGCTGGGCGTTTTTCAGCTCCGGCGCTCCGGTGGTGGAGTAGCGGACGTGTCCGACTCCGAGATTGCCGGGCAGCTTTTCCAGGTCCTCTTCGCGGAAGACTTCATTTACAAGCCCCATGCCCCGGCGGCAGTTGATATTGCCCTTCGGCCCTTTTGTGTCGCAGACTGCGATGCCGCAGGATTCCTGGCCGCGGTGCTGCAGGGCATTGAGCCCCATGTAAATGGAATGTGCTGCAGGGCCGCCTTCCGGATCATAGATGCCGAAGACGCCGCAGGCTTCTTTTAATTTGTCCTGATGTATAAGTTCCATATAGATTCTCCTTAAAATGAAAAAGGGCGCTCTGGGACCAACCCAAAGCGCCTTTGCTTTTCATGCTCCATAGTATATTCCCGGTTCCGGCTGATTGTCAATCATTTTTTGGAAATTTCATTTCCGGGGTTTACAAAACGGGAAAATTCGGGTATAGTAAACAGAAAATTGAAAAAATGTGACAAAGACGTCAGAATTTCCGAGAAGGGGAATTTTGACTTTTTTTGTTCTTTCAGACGGATCTGCCAGGATAAATGAAACTCAGGACCGGCAGACGGAGGAGGTTTGTATGATGAAAGACCAGGAGATGAGGGGGCTTTATTCCCCTGCTTTTGAACATGACAACTGCGGGATCGGCGCGGTGGTGAATAAGGATGGAAAAAAGAGCCACCTGACCGTGGAGCGCGCGCTTCATATCGTAGAGAACCTGGAGCACCGCGCAGGGAAGGACGCGGAAGGAAAGACCGGGGATGGCGTGGGCATCATGCTGCAGATCTCCCATAAATTTTTCTCAAAGGTCTGTAAAAAAGAAGGCATCCTGATCGGCGGCGAACGGGAGTACGGCGTGGCCCAGCTCTTCCTGCCAGGGGATGAACTGAAACAGAACCAGGCCCGCAAAATGTTCGAGATCATCGTGGAGAAAGAAGGAATGGAATTCCTCGGCTGGCGTGAGGTGCCGGTCTTTCCGGACGTCCTCGGACAGAAGGCAAGGTCCTGTATGCCCTGCATCGTGCAGGCATTTATAAAGAAGCCGGAGAATGTAGAGAAAGGACTGGACTTTGACCGCCGCCTGTACATCGCCAGGCGAGTGTTTGAGCAGAGCAGTGACAATACGTATGTCGTATCCATGTCCAGCCGGACCATCGTTTACAAAGGAATGTTCCTGGTGGGACAGCTCCGGGCTTTCTTCGCGGATCTTCAGGATCCGGACTATGAGTCGGCCATGGCTACCGTCCACTCCCGGTTCAGCACCAATACGAATCCAAGCTGGGAGCGGGCGCATCCGAACCGTCTCATCGTCCACAACGGCGAGATCAATACGATCCGGGGCAATGCAGACAAGATGCGTGCCCGCGAGGAGAATATGGCTTCCGAACATCTGAAAGGCCAGCTCCACAAGATCCTTCCGGTGGTGAACCGGGAGGGATCCGACTCGGCCATGCTGGACAATACGCTGGAATTCCTGGTGATGAGCGGGATGGATCTGCCCCTGGCGGTGATGATCACCATTCCGGAGCCGTGGGCGAATAATGAGACCCTGTCCCAGGAGATCCGGGATTTCTATCAGTACTATGCGACCATGATGGAGCCCTGGGACGGCCCGGCGGCCATCGTATTTTCAGACGGCGATGTGCTGGGGGCGGTTCTGGACCGGAACGGCCTGCGCCCGTCCAGATATTATGTGATGAAGAACGGCGACGTGATCCTGGCATCCGAAGTGGGCGTGCTCCAGGTCCCGGAAGAAGAGATCCTCTTAAAGGAACGGCTCCATCCGGGTAAGATGCTGCTGGTGGACACGACAAAAGGCCGGATCATCGACGACCGTGAGCTGAAGGAAGCCTACGCGACGGCACAGCCCTACGGAGAATGGCTGGACAGCTCCCTGCTGGAATTAAAGGATCTGAAGATCCCAAACAAAAGCGTGGAGCAGTATACGAAAAAGCAGCAGAAACAGCTTCAGAAAGCGTTCGGCTATACATATGAAGAATACCGGAAGTCCATTTACGAGATGGCGCTGAACGGAGGCGAGGGGACTGCGGCCATGGGCGTGGATACCCCGCTGGCCGTGCTCTCAGAGAAGCACCGTCCGCTGTTTGATTACTTTAAGCAGCTTTTTGCCCAGGTGACCAATCCGCCCATCGATGCGATCCGTGAGGAGATCGTCACAGGGACGTCGGTCTATGTGGGGAAAAACGGCAATCTGATCGAAGAGAAGGCGGAGAACTGCCAGGTGCTGAAGATGAAGAATCCGA
>CALWDN010000125.1 GCA_944376685.1 uncultured Mediterraneibacter sp.
CCATCAGCCTGTCGGATCCGAACAGCCTGAGAAGGTCGTCCTCGAGGGAGATGTAGAAACGGGATTCACCCGGATCCCCCTGACGTCCGCTTCGGCCGCGGAGCTGATTATCGATACGCCTGGACTCGTGCCGCTCCGTACCGATGATCTTCAGGCCGCCGGCCGCCCGCGCATCATCGTCCAGTTTGATATCCGTACCACGTCCGGCCATGTTGGTGGCAATGGTGACCGCCCCGTGAACACCGGCGTCCGCAACGATCTCCGCCTCCTGCTCATGGTACTTGGCGTTCAGCACATTGTGTTTGATGCCTTCTTTGCGGAGCATCCCGCTCAACAGTTCGGACACCTCGATGGTGATCGTGCCGACCAGCACCGGCTGGCCTTTGGCGTGGGCCCGCTTCACCTCTTCGATGACCGCTTTATATTTTTCTTTCTTCGTCTTATATACCGCGTCTTCCTGATCCACCCGCTGGACCGGCTTGTTGGTCGGGATCTCGATCACGTCCATTCCGTAAATGTCACGGAACTCTTTTTCCTCTGTGAGCGCCGTACCGGTCATACCGCTCTTCTTGTCAAACTTGTTGAACAGGTTCTGGAAGGTAATCGTCGCCAGCGTCTTGCTCTCCCGGCGCACTTTCACATGCTCCTTCGCCTCGATGGCCTGGTGGAGTCCGTCCGAATAACGGCGGCCCGGCATGATGCGCCCGGTAAATTCATCGACGATCATAACCTCGCCCTCTGCCGTCACGACGTAATCCTGGTCTTTGTGCATCAGGTTGTTGGCGCGCAGCGCCAGGATAATGTTGTGCTGGATCTCCAGGTTTTCCGGATCCGCCAGGTTCTCGATGTGGAAGAATTTCTCCACCTTCTTCACACCGTCCTCTGTCAGGTTGACGGTCTTCTCCTTCTCGTTGACGATGAAATCGCCGGTCTCCTCGATCTCCTCGCCCATGATGGCGTTCATCTTGGAAAACTCTCCGCTGGCCTCGCCGCGCTCCAGCTGACGGGCAAGGATATCGCAGGCTTCGTAGAGCTTCGTGGATTTGCCGCTCTGCCCGGATATGATCAGCGGCGTCCTCGCCTCGTCGATCAGAACGGAGTCCACCTCATCGATGATGGCGAAATGAAGCCCCCTCTGTACAAGCTGTTCTTTGTAGATGACCATATTGTCACGGAGATAGTCAAAGCCCAGCTCATTGTTTGTCACATAAGTAATGTCGCAGTTATAGGCCTCACGCCGTTCTGCATTGTCCATGCTGTTGAGCACAACGCCAACGGTCAGCCCCATGAACTCATGGACCTTTCCCATCCACTCGGCATCACGCTTTGCCAGGTAATCATTGACAGTTACGATATTTACGCCTTTGCCTTCCAGCGCGTTCAGATACGCCGGCAGCGTAGATACAAGAGTCTTTCCTTCACCGGTCTTCATCTCGGCAATGCGCCCCTGATGAAGGATGATGCCGCCGATGATCTGCACCCGGTAATGCTTCATGCCGATCGCACGGTATGCAGCTTCCCGGACAGCGGCATATGCCTCCGGAAGGATATCATCCAGCGTTTCTCCCTCAGCCAGCCTGTCTTTGAATTCCCTCGTCTTCCCTCTGAGCTCCTCGTCAGAGAGCGCCTGCATCTCCGGCTCCATCGCTTCGATGCGGTCAACGACCGGGTAGATCCTCTTCAGCTCATTCTCGCTGTGGGTGCCGAATATCTTTTCTATAATACCCATATTACATAAAAACTCCTTTTTATAGATTCACTCACGGTTTTCATTTTAACACTAACCATTTGTGAATTCAACAAGTTCATAAGTTGTTAACAATTGTACAGCCGGAGTTTTTCATACGGAATATCCCCGCCGAAAAGATCAAGCGCGCTCCCGATCGTGAAATCCACGCTGCCGCCGGTCATCCTCTCAAACCGCGCCAGATCCTCCATGGATGCGATCCCTCCCGCATAGGTGACCGGACGCTTTGCCCAGCGCCCGAGCATCACAGACAGCGCTTCTTCCATCCCCGACCGCCTTCCTTCCACATCCACGCCGTGGATGAGGAATTCATCACAGTAAGAGGCCAGCTCATCGAGCACTTCCGGTGTGAGCTTCATCTCCGTGAACTTCTGCCAGCGGTCCGTCACCACATAATAATCCCCGTCCTTCTTCCGGCAGCTTAAGTCCAGCACAAGATGGCTTTTCCCTGTCTCGCGCACCAGCTTCTCCAGACGGTCCGGATGGAACCTCCCGTCCCTGAACACATAAGACGTCACGATCACATGGCTTGCGCCGGCTTCCAGATAGCCCGCCGCGTTTTCCGGCGTGATGCCGCCGCCGATCTGCATCCCTCCCGGAAAAGCCGAAAGCGCGGCAAGCGCCTGCTGCCGTGCAGCCCCGTAATAAGGGGACTCCGGCGGGTTGAGCAGGATGATGTGCCCGCCCTTCAGCCCGTCTCTTTTGTACATCTCCGCATAAAAACGGGCGTCCTGCAAAGACGTGAAATTAGCCTGTGCAAACCCGTCTGCATCCCGCAGGCTCCCGCCCACGATCTGCTTCACTTTTCCGTTATGTATATCTATACATGGCCTGAACCTCATTTTATGTACCTTTCCTCCATCGGATAAAGCTGCCGCAGCGGCGGTATCCTTCCCGTCCTGCGGCAGCTTTGCCTTTTCATCTTTGATCTGTCCGGCTGTTACCGGTCCTCTGTTGCTTCATCCGTCACTTTATCGATCTCATCCGTCACATCATCCGTCGCTTTGTCGACTTCATCCGTCACATCGTCCGTTACCTTGTCGACGCCCTCCGTCACATCATTGACCGCATCGTCAAGGATCCCGTTATCCGGATCCGTGCGGTCAGCGCACCCGGCGGCTGTTCCCAGGATGCACGCGGTCATCATGACCAGAAGCAATGCTTTTATTCTTTTCATAATGCTCTCCCTTTCCATATAAATATGTCATGCTGTTACTATCTGCACATTTTACATAATTTATACAGCAGGGAGACAATTTTTGTTTTTATTTATTTTACCTGTCTCCGGAGTTTTTCCATGGCGCGCGCCTCGATCTGCCTTACCCGCTCCCTCGTCACGCCCAGCCTGCTGCCGATCTCTTCCAGCGTCTGAGGCCTCTCTTCCCCCAGTCCGTAGCGGAGCCGGATCACCTGCTGCTCCCGCTCCGTCAGGCTGCCGAGAAGTTCCTTCACTTCTTCCTGGCGGGCCAGGATGTCCATCGCCTCCTCGGGCGTCGTCTCTGTCCGGTCCTCCACCATATCACCCAGGCTGTCCTCCCCGTCTTCCCCGACCGGGCTTTCAAGGGAAACCGGGCTCTGCAGGTAGGAAATGATATCCTTCACTTCCTCTTCTGTCTTGTCCCCCAGCTTCTGTGCGATTTCCGCAGGCGATGCGTCCCTGCCCAGGGACTGCTGGAGTTCACGCGCCGTCTTCTGCACGCGCTTCATATTCTCCGCCACATGGACCGGCACCCGGATCTCCCTGGACTGCTGGTCGATCGCCCGCTGCATGGCCTCTTTGATCCACCAGGCCGCGTAAGTCGAAAAACGGTTTTCCTTCGTATGGTCATACTTTTCCGCCGCATGCATCAGCCCCATGTTGCCTTCCTGGATCAGGTCCATGATCGGCACGCCGCGCCCGGTAAAATGTTTTGCCAGGGAGACGACCAGCCTCAGGTTTCCCTCTGCCAGCCGCTGTCTGGCGGCGGCATCCCCGGCCGCGCTTTTTTCTCCGAGCGCCTTTTCCTCCTCTTCATCAAGGAGCGGGATCTGGCCGATCTCATTCAGATAGATCTGGAGCGGCCCTGTCATTTCCTCTGTCATCTGCTGTCCTTCTTTGCTCATGTCTCTGCCTTTCTACAGTTTCTCAATGATCTCGCCGTTCCTGTACGCTGCCAGAAGGCATTCCAGGTCGCTGATCTGTTCCGTGATATCTCTTCCCACGTCCGTATCCCCGACAGCCAGCCGGTCTTTCAGCCGCTTGACGACCATGACTTCCGAATGGATGTCGATCTCTTTCGCGATCGCCGCCTCTGTTGACTCAAACGGTTCATGGGCTACAAGGAGCAGTCCGTAGGAATTAAATACAAGCGTATATCCGGCGATCCCGGTTTCTTTCTGATAGGCTTTGGAGAAGCCGCCGTCGATCACCATGACCTTGCCGCCGCACTTGACCGGGCTTTCACCGTCTTTGCGCTTCACCGGGACGTGTCCGTTTATGATGTGCCCGTACGCCGGGTCAAGCCCGAATTCTTCCATGATGCTGTCGATGACTTTCTCATTTTCAATATAGGAATAATATGGATTCTTCTTCTCCAGATGGGTCTCTTTCTCCGCCAGGAAGTACCGCTCAAACGTAGCCATTTTATTCTTGCCGAACAGCGGTGAATCCGGATGGAGCCAGATATACCACATGATATCCCTGCCGTCTTCCCTGTCCTTCTCGTCAAGGGCGAAGAAGCCTTTCCTCACATAAGAGTCAAGCGTGTCATACAGCTCTTTCCCCTTATACATCTTTCCGTAGACTTCCGCCTCTTTCAGGCTGCCGTCCTCGTTGAGCGGCACGCAGCCGTGATAGAGCAGGTTGTCGTTGTACACCTTGTAAAGGCCGCCCTTTGCCAGCAGGAAGCGCATATGCTGCTGCAGCTTCTCGCAGTTCACGAACGCCTTTTCCAGCCTTTCCACGATCTCCTCCTCTTCCGCTGTCAGCGCATACGGATCATCAGGATCAATGGTCGGGAAATTGGTGTCAAGCAGTTTATATTCTTTTCCGTCCAGCCGGATCGTCCCTTTCTCATAGTCGATCCGGTGGAGCATCGCGCGGTCTTCCAGGTGGAAAGACTTCTGCCGGGCAATGATCTGCCCTTCAACCTTGAACTGGATGACAGAGATGGCCTTATGGATGCGCAGGTTCATCTCCTGTTCATCCTTGTCCGCCCCACCGGCTGCCTTCAGCTTAAAGCATTCGCACGGGTCGTCTCCGTACACCCGGAGGGCAAAGGTAGCCAGCGGCAGAAGGTTGATGCCATACCCTTCCTCCAGGATGTCCAGGTTGCCGTACCGGGCGCAGATGCGGATCGCATTGGCAATGCAGCCCCTGTGTCCGGCTGCCGCGCCCATCCAGAGGACGTCATGGTTGCCCCACTGGATATCCAGCGAATGATAGGTCATCAGCTTATCCATGATGATATGCGGCCCTGGGCCTCTGTCGTAAATATCCCCCACAATGTGCAGATGGTCCACGACGAGGCGCTGGATCAGCTCCGAGATCGCTTCGATAAATTCTTCCGCCCGGCCGATGCGTATGATCGTCGAGATGATCTCATTATAATAGGATTCTTTGTCATTGACTTCCGCCTTCTCCGTGATCAGTTCCTCGATCACATAGGCGAAATCTTTCGGCAGTGACTTCCTCACTTTGGAACGGGTATACTTGCTGGCAGCGCGCTTGCTGACCTCGATCAGGAGATAGAGGTGCACGCGGTACCAGTCTTCCATGTTTGATTCCGTTTTCTTGATCATATCCATCTTCTGCTTCGGATAGTAGATCAGCGTGGCCAGCGCTTTTTTATCTTTCTGGCTCATGGTATTGTCGAACACATCC
>CALWDN010000126.1 GCA_944376685.1 uncultured Mediterraneibacter sp.
CCGTCGGATAGAAGTAGTCCAGATCCTCCGTCTTCTCCGGCCAGCCGAGGGTGGAGAAGGGCCACAGGGCGGAGGAGAACCAGGTATCCAGGGTATCCTCATCCTGGGTAAAATGTGTGCATCCGCAGTGCGGGCACTTCTCCGGCGCGTGGCGGTCCACCACGAACTCGCCGCATTCATCGCAGTAATATGCCGGGATCCGGTGCCCCCACCAGATCTGGCGGGAAATGCACCAGTCTTTGATATTCTCCAGCCAGTGCAGGTAGATCTTGTCAAAGCGGTCCGGTACAAACTTCAGTTCGCCAGTCTTCAGCGCGTTGATCGCCGGTTTCGCCAGCTCGTCCATTTTTACGAACCACTGCTGTTTGATCAGGGGTTCCACCGTCGTGCCGCAGCGGTCATGGGTGCCCACCGCATGGGTGTGCGGAACGACTTTTACCAGATATCCCTGTTCCTCCAGTTCCTTTACAATAGCCTTCCGCGCCTCGTAGCGGTCCATGCCTGCGTATTTTCCGCCGTTCTCATTGATCGTCGCATCATCATTCATGATGTTGATCTCCGGCAGGTTATGGCGTTTGCCCACCTCGAAGTCGTTCGGGTCATGTGCCGGCGTGATCTTCACGGCACCTGTCCCGAACTCTTTGTCCACATAGTAATCCGCCACGACCGGGATCTCGCGTCCCACCAGCGGCAGGATCACGTTCTTCCCTACGATATCGGTATAGCGCTCATCATCCGGATGTACGGCAATGGCTGTATCGCCAAGCATGGTCTCCGGACGGGTCGTCGCGATCTCCAGGAACCGGTCCGTCCCCACGATCGGATATTTAATGTGCCAGAAATGCCCTTCCTGCTCCTCATGCTCCACCTCAGCGTCAGACAGGGACGTCTTGCACTTCGGACACCAGTTGATGATCCTGGAGCCTTTGTATATATATCCCTTCTTGTACAGGCTGATAAACACTTCCTCCACGGCTTTGGAGCAGCCCTCATCCATCGTGAAGCGCTCCCTGTCCCAGTCACAGGAGATGCCCAGCTTCTTCAGCTGATTCTCGATGGTTCCGGCATATTCCTCTTTCCACTGCCAGGTCCGCTTCAGGAAGCCTTCGCGTCCCAGTTCTTTCTTATCGATGCCCTCTTCCTTGAGCTGGTTTGTCACCTTTACTTCCGTGGAGATGGCCGCATGGTCCGTTCCCGGAACCCACAGGGCGTTATACCCCTCCATCCTCTTATAGCGGATCAGGATATCCTGCAGCGTATTGTCCAGGGCATGCCCCATATGAAGCTTACCTGTAATATTCGGAGGCGGCATAACCGTTGTAAACGGTTTTCTGCTCCGGTCAACCTCGGCGTGAAAATATTTGTTCTCACACCATTTCTCATACAGCTTCTCTTCGATCGCTTTCGGATCATATGTCTTTGCCAGTTCCTTGCTCATCTTGCTCTCCTTTTGCCCTCATTTCTCGCTTTACTGCATCGGTGTTCACGGTTTCTTCACAATTCCAATAAGAAACGCCCTTTACATAATGTAAAGGGCGAAATCTCCGCGGTACCACCTTAATTTATGTCTCTTGAGTCCTGTAACGCGGACCACTCCGGGACAGCTTACCTGCATATGCCATTCAGCCGTCCGGTTCAGAAGCTACCTTCCATGGCTCTTTTCCGGAACCGCCTTCCAGCCGGCGTCGCGCCGGGCGGTCCTCTCTGGCGGGAGTGGCCATGTACTCCTCTTCGTCTTCACCTTTGTTACAATAGTATTAACTAAAAATTAACTATCAAATACTATAGTAGCAAGAGGGTGATTTGTCAAGAAGTTTAGGGAAACTTAAGAATCGGCCCGCGCATCCGTCATATCTTCGATCATGCTGACGATGTCATAACCGTAATCCTCCCCGGTGGCCCATCCCAGCCCCTCCGGATTCTCCTGCTGCCCGAGCCACTGCACATAGGGCGCCGACCCTTTCTTTACATAGGCATACCGGTCATCCACGCACTCCCCGTTCAGCGCCTCGTCGGTCGCATACGCTTTCAGGTGCTGGATCTGTGCCCGGATCCCGGTCCGGACGTCCGGGTAGGAATTGCCGGGCACGCCGTTCCCGGTCGTGCCAAGTCCTGCAAAGTTGAACTGTTCAATATGGGCATCCCCTCCATACTGGAGGAATCCCGTCTCTTTCATCGTTTGGGCAAACGCCACCTCAGGGCGCACGCCTTCTTCTTCAGCCTCCTCAACATACATCTGGCAGAATGTTTCAATAGAATCTGCGCCGCCTTCTGACAGCACTTCGGAAGGATATTCTTCGCCTGAATCATTAAAAAAATCAACCATGTCCTGTACCGTAATATCACTGCTGCCCATGACCGGATACTGGCCGGATGAGATCAGCGCCTGCGTTTCCTGGAGTTCTGTTTCTTCTTTCGCTAAAATATCTTCCTTTTTATTCTCTGAAAACAGTTTTTCATCCACATCAGATCCCGCTGCCCGGGATGATAAAACGCCTTTTGCCCCGGCAATGCCAAGCGTAAGTATAAGCAGCACAGCCAGTCCCGCTTCTATATACAGATATTTCCTGTTCATACGTATCCATCCGCACATTCTTTTCCACATTATATGAAACCAAGGCTGAAATATTTTCCTCTAAATCCCCTAATCCAGATGGAATACTTCTCGCAGGTCCACGGACACCGGGCTGTTGTCCGGGTTCGTCTCCATGATGTCCGCCATGAAATCCCACCACTTGCGGTTGATCGCCGTATCCGCGCTCTCGTCCCATTTCGCCGGATCCTCGACCTCAATATATCCATACAGCACCAGCGTCTCCCTGTCAAGGAAGATCGTGTAGTTTTTCCCGCCGTATTCGTGGATCATATCCTGCATCTCCGGCCACAGTTCATTGTGGCGCTTTTCGTACTCCGCTTCCATACCGGGGTACAGTTTCATTTTAAATCCTTTTCTTTTCATATCGTTTCTCCTTATTGCCTGATAACAGAAGGATTTCCGGAGCCGCCCGGCCCCGGAAATCCTCCTCTTCTGCATATGTATGATTTAACTCAGTGGAAAGGCTTTGTTCCTGTATGGCTTAGAATACATCAGCCCACTCTGCAATGTTTTCAGGATTGAATTCGAACGGCTCGCCAAGGATGATCTCTGTACCGCCATCGCTTGCTTCAACTACTGTATACGGGCTGTTCTCCATCTCGCCGGCCTCAAATGTATCGCCAGCAACGCCTGTGATCTTCACATCAGATCCCTGATCCTGAAGAACTTTTGCCGCTGCGTTGATACCAACGGTTGTCGGTGCGCAGATCAGCTTCAGATCCGGATAGTTCTGAAGGAGCGCCTGTGTCTGCTCTGTAGACGGCTGCGGCTCGTCGTCGCCGTATACGATGTCTACAAGCTCAAGGTTCGCATATTTCTCATCGCCTTCCATAACCGCCTGCATTGCCTCGATCCATGCATTCTGGTTCGCTGCCTGGGATGTAGCGGAAAGGATCGCCCACTGGCCTTCGCCGCCTGTGATGTCATAAACTGCATCCATCAGCGTGATATCCGTTGCCAAAAAAACGAATCTCTTCGTATTCCATTTTTTCCGCAGAACGGACACCACCCCTCAACTGCTCCATTCCGTGGAAAGTTATCTAAAGAGTATTTTCTCTCCGGTACGGAACTTCCATTTTGCAGCCGGGACTCCGGTCTGCGGCATACGGAAGATCTACGACTCCTATTCCGCAGCAGTGATCGCACTCCAGAGCACCTTTTTCTTTGAGCCCGGGACCTGTCTGAACCCGGAGCGGCTGTCCGGCCTGGCCGGCCCTGAACTTCCGGAGCAGGCGGTCCGCGATCTCACCGCCGCGCTGGAGCGGGCGGACCGGGATGAAGCTGCCGCCGTATTAAGCCGACTGTATGCCTGCTGCCGCGAAAACCCTTCCCTCCTGGAACGCTCCGTACAGTCCCTGTACTATCAGCTGTTCGCCATCATCGCGGACCAGAGCCGGAAGCAGCAGCTTCCTGCGGATTCCATGCCCCTGATGCAGGAAAAGATACCGGAATATACTGAAAGCTTCTTTTTCTATGAAGACCTGCACCGGTCGCTGACGGCGATGCTGGAGGAGTTTTTCCGGCTCCTGAATTCCGCCGGCCCGGAAAATTCCGCCGTCTATCTGATCAAAAGCTATATCGCCTGCACGATCTTCAAAAACGAGACCGGCCAGACACTGAACCAGTATCTGACCGAATACCGTCTGAACCAAGCACGGGAACTGCTGAACGACCCGAGGAATACGGTTTCCCCGGTTTCCACCATGGTCGGATACAATGACAGCAATTACTTCAGCAAAGCATTCAAAAAATATACCGGCATCTCTCCCACCGTCTACCGGGAAAGGAGGATAAAATGAAACTGTTCCGAAAGATCGTCGAGGCATACGGGAAACTGAATATCCAGAAGAAGCTCTCTTTCATCGTTATCACCGCCGTCATGATCCCCATGGTCCTGACCCTTGTCATCTTCTCCGGACGGCTCTTCAACATGATCACGTCCGACACCATCCGGCAGGAACAGAACAGTGCGTCCCGGACCGCGCCTCTGGTGGAAGATATGGTCGCAGACATCCTGTCTGGCCCTGTATTTTCATTCAGACATCCTCCGGTCTCTGCTGACGGACAATCTGGTCAACGACGGCAGCCTCTCCTATATAACAAACGAGCGTGACGCTGTCCTGGCCACCTCCGACTCCAATATGATCGGACTTTATTATGTGGACTATGACAGCATCCGCGACAACCTGATGTCCTCGAACAGTTTTATCGAAAAGGATATCGCCGGGAACCGGGTATTCGTCGCATTTTACTACATCGAAGCGTCCGACTGGTTCATGGTCACGGTCCTGCCGAACGGCCCGATCATGACAAAGACGATCCAGATGCTGGGCCTGTTCCTTTCCGTCTGCCTGTTCTCCGTGATCGCCGGGCTGCTTGTATCGCTCTCCCTGTCCCGTTCGCTGACACGGCGCATCTTAGCCGTCAGCCGGCGGATGAGCCTTGTAAAAAATGACAATCCGCCCATGATCATGAGCGAATCCAGCTCGGTAGATGAGATCGGCGAACTGGTCGAAGCATACAACTACATGGTGCGCAAGATCAACCGGCTCCTGGCGGAGCAGGCGGAATCCGCGGAAGAACTGCGCATCTCGGAGTTCAACTCGCTCCAGTCCCAGATCAATCCGCACTTCCTGTACAACACCATGGATATGATCAACTGGAAAGCCCAGCAGGGGAAAAAAGCCGAGACCACCGCGGCCATCCGCGATCTGTCCCGGTTCTATAAACTCACGCTCAGCCGGAAGAACACGATCACAACGGTGGAAAATGAGATCGAACACGCAACGATCTACATGCGTC
>CALWDN010000127.1 GCA_944376685.1 uncultured Mediterraneibacter sp.
GCAGGTTGCGGACGCGCTGTCGTATGAGGTGCTCCAGGACGAACTCAATCAGATGTGGCGGAACCGCTGCATCAACGATACCTATGAGCCCGGATCCGCGTTCAAGATCATCACCGCTTCCGCCTGTCTGGAGGAAGGGGTGGTATCCCTTGACGATACGTTTATGTGCCCCGGCTACCGGGTTGTGGAGGACCGACGGATCCGGTGCCATAAGACGGGCGGCCACGGACAGGAGACGTTCGCGGAGGGGCTGCGCAATTCCTGCAACCCGGTGTTTATGGATATCGGTATGCGCCTGGGAGCCGGCCGGTTCTGCGACTATTTTGAACAGTTCGGGCTGATGGGGCTTACGGGGATCGACCTGCCGGGGGAGGCGGGGACCATCATGCACGCCAGGGATGACATCGGCCCTGTGGAACTGGCGACGATGACGTTCGGGCAGTCGTTCCAGGTCACGCCCGTCCAGATGGCGGCGACGGTCAGTTCGCTCATCAACGGCGGCGTACGGGTCACGCCCCATGTGGCCGTGGGGATCTCGGACGGCGAGGGCGGCCTTGCGGAGGAATTTGACTATCCGGAGAAAAAGGGGATCATATCCGGCAGAACATCGGAGACCATGCGGGAGCTGCTCGAATCCGTGGTTTCTGAGGGCTCCGGGAGCAACGCATATATCGAGGGGTATTCCATCGGGGGCAAGACCGCCACGTCCCAGACGCTGCCAAGGAGCGCGAACCGCTACATCGCTTCCTTTGTCGGTTTTGCCCCGGCGGATGATCCCCAGGTTCTGGGACTGGTCATTATCCACGACCCCCAGGGCGTCTACTACGGGGGCACGATCGCCGCGCCGGTGCTGCGCGATATTTTTGACAATGTGCTTCCCTATCTCGGGATTGAAAAAAAGTAAGCCATGGTATATACTTAATAAGATGTTCAGGCGGGAGCATGCTCCCGTGGAAAACAAAAGAAATGAAGAGGTGTGTTTATGAGCAGTCATGTAGTGATCCCGGTCCTTATTGCATTTGCGGTCAGCCTGGTCCTGGGGCCGGTCGTCATTCCATTTTTAAGAAAACTGAAAATGAAGCAGACAGAGCGTGTGGAGGGAGTGCAGTCCCACCTGAAAAAGGCGGGGACGCCGACTATGGGCGGGATCATCATCCTGGTCTCGGTGGTCGTCACGTCTCTGATCTATGTGAAAGACTATCCGAAGATCATCCCGGTGCTGTTCCTGACGGTGGCGTTCGGGCTGATCGGATTCCTTGACGACTATCTCAAAGTGGTGCTGAAGCGTTCCGACGGGCTGCTTCCGCTCCAGAAGATGGCGCTGCAGATCATCGTTACGGCGGTCTTTGCCTTCTACCTGGTGCGCGTGGCGGATATCCCGCTTACGATGCTCGTACCGTTCTCAGGCGGATATTACTGGGATATCGGCTGGCTGGCTGTCCCGGTGCTGTTCTTTGCGGTGATCGGCACGGTCAACGGGACGAATTTCACGGACGGGCTGGACGGTCTGGCTTCCAGCGTCACGGTCCTGGTCGCGACGTTCTTTACGGTGGTCGCCATCGGCACGGAGAGCGGGATCGAACCGGTGACCTGCGCGGTTGTCGGCGCCCTGCTCGGCTTCCTTCTGTTTAATGTATATCCGGCCAGCGTGTTTATGGGGGACACCGGCTCGCTGGCGCTTGGCGGCTTTGTGGCCGGGACGGCATATATGCTCCAGATGCCGCTGTTTATCATTATCGTCGGATTCATCTATCTGGTGGAAGTGGCGTCTGTGATCATCCAGGTGACGTATTTTAAGAAGACGCACGGTAAGCGGATCTTTAAGATGGCGCCGATCCATCATCATTTTGAACTGTGCGGATGGTCGGAGACAAGAGTGGTGGCGGTGTTCTCCATCGTGACCGCGCTGCTCTGCCTGATCGCGTTAATGGGGGTGTGATGCAATGGATCTTCAGGGAAAAAAAGTACTGGTATTTGGTTCGGGGATCAGCGGCGAGGCGGCTGCAGGGCTTCTTGCGGAGCGCGGCGCGCAGGTGGTCCTCTATGACGGAAATGAAAAGCTTGACCGCGCTGCGGTTGCCGGAAGGGTCCCGGGAGGGACGCAGATCGTGCTCGGGGAGTTCCCGGAAGCGCTCCTTGACGGCCTGGACCTGGTCGTAATGAGCCCCGGGGTTCCGACGGACCTCCCGGTCGTGGTGCGGATGCGGGAGAAGTCCATCCCGGTCTGGGGCGAGATCGAGCTGGCGTATGCCTGCGCGAAGGGCGACGTCCTGGCGATCACCGGGACGAACGGGAAAACGACGACAACGACGCTTCTGGGCGAGATCATGAGGGGAGCGGCGGACAGCGTGTTCGTCGTGGGCAACATCGGCACGCCGTATACCGGCATCGCGTCCGATACGCGGGAGGATTCGGTGACCGTGGCTGAGGTGAGCAGCTTCCAGCTCGAGACGGTGCACAGCTTCCGGCCGAAGGTGAGCGCCATCCTGAATATCACGCCGGACCATCTGAACCGCCATCACACAATGGAAGCGTATATCGCTGCAAAAGAGCGGATCGCGGAGAATCAGACGGAAGACGATTACTGCGTGCTGAACTATGAGGACGAGGTGCTCAGGGAATTCGGGCGGGACATCCGTCCGCAGGTTCTATATTTCAGCAGCCGGCGTAAACTGAAAAGAGGAGTCTGGATGGACGGAGACCGGATCGTCTGCGGCATCGGGGAAGAGACGGTGATCTGTACCACAGGGGAGCTTCAGATCCTCGGAGTCCACAATTATGAGAATGTGATGGCCGCCGTGGCCATGGCCGGCGCATACGGAGTACCTGCTGATGTGATCCGCAGGGTGGTGACCTCGTTTAAGGGCGTGGAGCACCGGATCGAGTTTGTGGCGGAAAAGAACGGCGTGGCCTTCTACAATGATTCCAAAGGGACCAATCCGGACGCTGCGATACGCGGGATCCGCGCCATGAACCGGCCGACGGTGCTGATCGGCGGCGGTTATGACAAGGATTCTGCCTATGATGAGTGGATCAGGGCGTTTGACGGCAGGGTGAAGAAGCTGGTCCTGATCGGGGCTACGCGTGAGAAGATCGCTGAGACGGCCCGGAAGCTGGGCTTCACGGATATCGTGATGGCGGACAGCTTTGAGGAGGCTTTTGAGAAATGCACGGAATATGCCGAACCGGGCGATGCGGTGCTGCTTTCGCCGGCGTGCGCGAGCTGGGGCATGTTTAAAAATTATGAAGAACGCGGAGATAAATTCAAAGAGCTCGTAGAACAACTGTAAGGAGTTGAGGTTTATTGAAGCGTTCCGGCAAGAAGAGGCGGTATGACGAGACAATGGCGGCGGTCGTCCTGATCCTCCTGGCCGCCGGCCTGGTGATCCTCTGCAGCACCAGCGCCTACAACGGAAGGGTGAAGTTCCACGATGAGTGGTATTACCTGAAGAAGCAGGGGTTCGCTGTCGCGGTCGGGCTTCTCGGGATGGTGCTGGCCTCCAGGATCGACTACCACCGCCTGGCGGTGCTTGCGGTGCCGGGATATGCGGCGTCGCTGGCGCTCTCGGCAGCGGTTCTCTTCTTCGGTGATGAATATAACGGGTCCAAAAGATGGCTGTCTTTGGGCCCGTTTTCTTTTCAGCCGTCAGAGTTTGCCAAGGTGGCGGTGATCCTCTTCCTGGCATGGCTTATCAGCAGGTGCTTTGGGCGAATGGATAAGCTCCGCTATATGCTGGCGGCGCTCCTGCCCGTCCTGCCGGTCGCGGGGCTTGTGGGGGCGGGCAATCTGAGCACGGCGGTCATCATCCTGGGGATCGCGGCGGCGCTGATCTTTGTGTCAAGCCCGAAATATTCCATATTTATATGGATGGGCTGCGCCGGCGCCGCGTTTATGGCCGTATTTCTCGCCATGGAGAGCTACCGCCTGGAGCGGCTTGCCATCTGGCGGGACCCGGAGAAATATGAGAAGGGGTACCAGACGCTGCAGGGGCTTTATGCCATCGGAAGCGGCGGGCTTTTCGGGCGGGGGCTCGGAAGCAGCGTGCAGAAGCTTGGATTTCTGCCCGAGGCGCAGAATGACATGATCTTCTCGATCATATGTGAAGAACTGGGGCTTGTGGGGGCCGGAGCCATCATTCTCCTGTTTTTCCTGCTGATCTGGCGCTTCTTTCTCGCGGCGGTGCGCGCCCCGGACCTGTTCGGCGCCCTGATCGCGTCCGGAGCCATGGCGCATATGATGATCCAGGTGATCCTGAATATCGCGGTTGTCACAAATTCCATCCCCAATACGGGGATCACGCTGCCGTTTATCAGTTATGGCGGGACTTCGGTCGTTTTTCTCCTGCTGGAAATAGGGGTTGTGCTGAACGTGTCCGGTCTGGTAGAATGACAGAGGAGGAGATCAGATGAGTAAGAGCAAGAAGAACAAAAAGAGAAAAATCTGGCCTGTCGTACTGGGCGTTGCCGGCTTTCTCTGCGCGGCGGCCGTGGCTGCCTTTATCCTGTGCAGGACGCGGGGGTATGAAGTTACGGGAAATAACTATTACAGCGCCAATACGATCACCACATGGATCGAGAATGACAGGCTGTCTTTTAATACGCTGGCCATCCTGGCCGAATACAACCTGACGGATCCCGAACTTCCGGCCGGTGTGGAGCGCCTCCATGTGTCGCTTAAGAATCCCTGGACGGTGAAGGTGCAGGTGGAGGAGAAAGAGATGGTCGGATACGTGCCCTATGAGGACTCGTATCTCTATTTTGACGCAGAGGGCGTGGCCGCCCTGCGCTCGAAGAAGCTTTTCGAGGGGGTCCCGTGCATCGAGGGGCTGGCCTATGACGCCGCTGAGACAGAGATCGGCAGGCCGCTCCCGGTGGAAGACGACGGGATCTTTGAACAGATCGTGGATGTTTCCAGAAACCTGAAAAAGTACAGCCTGACGCCGGACCGGCTTTCCTGTGCGGAGGGAAGCCTCAGGGTGTATTTCGGGATCGTCGAGGTGATCCTGGGCGACGGGGGATATGAGGAGAAGCTCCAGCAGGTTGGGCCGATCCTGGAGAAGCTTGCGGAGCTGTATCCGGAAACGGCCGGCACGCTCCATCTGGAAAATTATACGGAAGAGTCGGAATCCATCCGATTTGTACCCGCGGCGTAAACAGTTTAAAAAAACAGAAAAATAGCAAAAAATCTATTGATTATTTAGAGAAAAGACTATATTATATACTTATTGGATTGTATCGTCCAATAAAGGGATGTATAAGCAATTAATAAGACGACAAAGGAGGAAATACTCTTGTTAGAAATTAAAACCAACGAATCGGAAGCGGCCGCAAGAATTATTGTTGTCGGAGTAGGCGGCGGCGGAAATA
>CALWDN010000128.1 GCA_944376685.1 uncultured Mediterraneibacter sp.
CAAATGATTACAGTGATATCCAAAAATATCAGAGAGGAAGGATAACAATGAGCAAAGTAACATTTGATTATTCAAAGGCATGCAGTTTCATTCAGGAGCATGAGATGCAGTATATGAGCGAGCTCGCTGCTCAGGCGAAGGATAAGCTCGTGGCGAAGACAGGAGCGGGAAATGATTTCCTCGGGTGGATCGATCTTCCGGTGGATTACGACAAGGAAGAGTTTGACCGCATCAAGAAGGCGGCGGCGAAGATCCGCGAGGACTCCGAAGTCCTGCTGGTGATCGGCATCGGCGGTTCCTATCTGGGAGCAAGAGCTGCCATCGAGTTCCTCGGACACTCATTTGCAAACGTCGTTTCCAAAGAGATCCGCAAGTCTCCGGAGATCTATTATGTGGGAAACAGCATCAGCAGCACTTATGTCAAAGATCTGATGGACGTTGTCGGCGACAGGGATTTCTCGATCAACATGATCTCCAAGTCCGGCACAACGACGGAGCCTGCGATCGCGTTCCGCGTATTTA
The DNA here is from genome assembly GCA_944376685.1 of uncultured Mediterraneibacter sp. Taxonomy (GTDB): domain Bacteria; phylum Bacillota; class Clostridia; order Lachnospirales; family Lachnospiraceae; genus Mediterraneibacter. Next base: position 523 of record CALWDN010000128.1, read on the forward strand.
AAGAGATCCTGGAGAAGAAATACGGCAAAGAGGGCGCTGCGAAGAGGATCTATGCAACGACAGACCGGGCGAAGGGAGCCCTTAAGAACCTGGCTACAGAGGAAGGCTACGAGACTTTCGTCGTACCGGACGACGTGGGCGGACGCTTCTCCGTGCTGACGGCGGTAGGCCTGCTTCCGATCGCGGTGAGCGGCGCGGACATCGACAAGCTGATGGAAGGCGCGGCAGCAGGAAGAAAGGCTGCGCTCGAGAATGCATTTGAGGACAACGACGCCATGAAATATGCGGCAGTGAGAAATATCCTCCTGCGCAAGGGCAAGACGGTCGAGGTTCTGGCAAACTACGAGCCGAGCCTTCACTATGTATCCGAGTGGTGGAAGCAGCTCTATGGCGAGAGCGAGGGCAAGGACCAGAAGGGCATCTTCCCGGCGTCCGTAGACTTGACCACAGACCTGCACTCCATGGGCCAGTTCATCCAGGACGGCAACAGGATCCTGTTCGAGACCGTTCTCAATGTCGAGAAGTCCAGGGAAGAGATCATCATCAATGAAGAGCCGGTGGATCTGGACGGGCTGAACTATCTGGCAGGCAAGAATGTTGACTTTATCAACAAGAGCGCGATGAACGGAACGATCCTCGCCCACACGGACGGAAATGTTCCGAACCTGATGGTGAAGATCCCGGAGCAGAATGAATTCTACCTCGGCGAGCTCTTCTACTTCTTCGAGTTCGCATGCGGCGTGAGCGGATACTTACTCGGCGTTAATCCGTTTAACCAGCCGGGCGTTGAGAGCTACAAGAAGAACATGTTCGCACTCCTGGGCAAACCGGGATATGAGGAGCAGAGGGAAGAACTCCTCAAGAGGCTGTAAGGATTACGGACAGCGCATTACTGCGGCTGCATGAAATACAGGATCATACGGCGCCGTCGGCACAATCTGCCGGCGGCGCCGCTTCTTTTTACCATATTTATGTTAAATTTACTATCATTTCCATTGGTTTGTAAGGTCGAATAGGGTAGAATAATTAAATATAGAGGATACAGATGATAAGGAGGTAAAGTATGCGCGCGGCTATCGTGGACGACTCAAAGGATGACCTGCAGTACCTGTACGATAATATCTGCAGATACTGTACGGAACACAAAGTGCATATGCAGATCGACCAGTTCGACAATGAACAGAAATTTCTCTACGCGATCAAAGAAAAAAAGTATGACCTTGTATTTCTCGATATTTTTATGAACCGGATCGAAGGAGACAGAGTAGCCCGCTATGTGCGTGAGCAGTGGGCGAACTGCCAGATCATTTTTACGACGGCCAGCCGGGAGCATGCGGTGGAAGCCTTTAAGGTGAGGGCGCTCGATTATCTTGTGAAGCCGTATACCTATGAGGAGCTTGCCGGCGCGATGGACCGGTTCGAGGAAGTGTATGAGAAGTTCCTCCATTACATTGAACTGAAAGAAGGCCGCCAGTTTACAAGGATTCTGATCACTGATATTATGTATGTAGATTACCATAACCATTACATACAGGTGCATACGACGTCGAATGTGGTCCGCTCCTACATGCCTTTTGACAAGTTCGCCCCGTCCCTTGAGCCATACAGCCAGTTCCTCTGGTGCTACCGGAACTGCATGGTGAACATGGACTATATCGCTTCGGTAGGCGAGCGCGACTTTGTGCTGACGGACGGCAAGCGGATCCCGATCTCGAGGGCGATGCACCACGAAGTGACGCAGGCGTACGCGAACTATATGTTTGAGTACGTGAGCCGGAGAGCAGAGGAATGAACATCACGCCAAATTTTTTCATTATCGCGGCAGCCTATGCCGTGACGGTTGTCATCATACTTTACTGGACATTTAAAGATAAGATCATGAGACCCGTCTGGGGCCGGCTTTTTGTTGCGCTTGCAGTATTCGCTGCGGTGTCGGTCGGCGGCAGCATGGGATATGTAATATTCGGGCCGGACAGTTATGTCCAGCCCTTTATTACGGTTGTCACGGCGCTTGGGTGCTTTTTCATCCCCTACATCGTGCTGGATTACAATCTGGGGCAGTGTCTGTTCATCTCGGGCATTGTCAAATGTTATGCGGACGATATCGCGCTTCTGGCGACGTCTCTTTATTATCTCGTATCAGACGACCTGCCGGAGGAATACATGGACTTCCCGATCTGGCCGGTGCTGCTGGTGACGGCGGTCACTTTCCCGCTGATCATGCTGTTCTATAAGAAGCTGGTGCGCCCGGCGCTTGACAGCAGCGGATTCCTGAAGTCCTGGTCCTATACCTGGCTCATCCCGTTCATGGTGAATACCATGTATGCCTTCTTCATGCAGCCGGTATTCACGGTGGTCAGTGATTTCCCGGGGGAGAAGGCGGTCTTTGTCCCATATATGTGGGTGATGCTCACATTCGGCGCCTACGTGATCCTTACCCTGGCGCTGCTCGGGCAGAGCCGCAACGCCCAGCTCCAGGAAGGGCTCCACATCTCGGAGATCCAGATCGACGCACAGCAGAAGCAGCTGGAGAACCTGCAGGCGCACATCAGCGAGACGTCGCAGATGCGGCATGACATGAAGCATCACCTCCTGGCGTTAAAGGCCTATGCGCAGGCGGGGAAATGCAGGGCGATCCTTGATTACCTGGATGACTGCATCTCCTTTATGGAGTTCCGCGACCCGGGCGTGTGGAGCGGCAATCCGGTGGTGGACGCGCTGCTCGGATATTATAAATACAGCGCGGAGGACGCAGGCATACAGACGGAGCTCCACGTGGAGACGGATAAGGTCCTCCCCGTCAGCGATACGGACATCTGCATCATCCTGAGCAATCTGCTGGAAAATGCCTATGAGGCGTGCATGCGCCAGAAAAAGCCGGAGCGGTCCATCAAGGTCCGGCTCCACCAGACCGGCGACGTGCTGATCGTGATGGTGCAAAATACATACGAGGGAACGGTCCGGAAGCAGGACGGGAGATTCCTTTCCTCCAAGGCGGAGATGCGAAAAGGGATCGGGATCACCTCGGTGCTGGATGTGTGCAGGAAGTACAACGGCATCCCGAAGATCGAGTACAGCGGATCGGTTTTTAAGGTTTCGATTCTGTTGAATGGAACCGGTAAATAGAGTATAATAATAAGCAGTCGGTACGGACCGGCTGCCTTTTCTGTCTGCGGGGCGCATTTCCCGGGCGGAGAGGGCGCATGCCGGAGATGACAGTAAGGAGGAAATAAATTATGTTACGAATCGGAATGTTGACAAGCGGCGGCGACTGCCAGGCCCTGAACGCGGCGATGCGCGGCGTTGTTAAAGGAATCTGCTCCAAGAGGAGCGATGTGGAGATCTACGGGTTTAAAGACGGATACAAAGGCCTGATCTACGCGGATTTCAGCATGCTCACGTCCAAGGATTTCTCAGGCATCCTGACGCGGGGCGGCACCATCCTGGGGACGTCCAGGCAGCCGTTCAAGCTGATGCGCGTGCCGGACAAGGACGGGCTTGACAAGGTCGAGGCGATGAAGCATACATACCACAAGCTGAACCTGAACTGCCTGGTGATCCTGGGCGGGAACGGAACGCACAAGACGGCGAACATGCTTTGTGAGGAAGGGCTCAATGTCATCACGCTTCCGAAGACGATCGACAATGACCTCTGGGGAACGGACATGACCTTCGGATTCCAGAGCGCGGTTGACGTTGCAACGGACACCATCGACCGGATCCACACGACGGCGACTTCCCACAGCCGTGTGTTCATCATCGAGGTCATGGGGCATAAAGTGGGCCATGTGACGCTCCACGCAGGCATCGCGGGCGGCGCGGACATCATCCTCCTGCCGGAGATCCCCTACGATATCAAGTCCATTAAGAAAGTGATCGAAGGACGGTCCAATGCAGGAAAGCCGTTTACGATCCTGGCGGTGGCTGAGGGCGCGATCTCGAAGAAAGACGCGAAGCTGTCCAAGAAAGAGTACAAGGAGAAGCTGGCAAAGAGAAAATATCCGTCCATCGCGTATGAGCTGGCGGAGCAGATCCAGAATGAAACCGGGAAGGAAGTCCGCATCACGGTTCCGGGCCACACCCAGAGGGGCGGTTCGCCGTGCCCGTACGACCGGGTGTTTGCCACGAGAGTGGGCGCGAAGGCGGCGGAGCTTATCCTGGCGGAAAAATACGGATATATGGTTGCCATGAAGAACGGCGAGACGACGAAGGTGCCGCTTGAGGAAGTGGCCGGCAAACTGAAGACCGTTGACCCGAAGTGCGGTCTTATTAAGGAAGCAAGGCTTACAGGCATCAGCTTTGGAGACGAATGACTGTAAGAAACTGTAAAACAGCAGACAGATGAGGTGTGATCCATGTCGTATACGGCGCTATACAGAAAGTTCCGTCCCGCAGAGTTTGAAGATGTAAAGGGACAGGACCATATTATTACAACATTGCAGAACCAGATCAGGGCAGACCGTATCGGACATGCCTATCTGTTCTGCGGGACGCGGGGCACCGGCAAGACGACGGTGGCCAAAATATTTGCAAAGGCAGTGAACTGCGAACATCCGGTAAACGGAAGTCCCTGCGGGGAGTGTGCCATGTGCAGATCCATCGCGGCGGGGACGTCCATGAATGTGATCGAGATCGACGCGGCTTCCAACAACGGTGTGGACAATATCCGGGAGATCCGGGAAGAGGTGGCGTACCGGCCGACGGAAGGCAGGTACAAAGTCTATATCATAGACGAGGTGCATATGCTGTCCACGGGGGCGTTCAACGCGCTCAAATAAATCGTCGTCTATAAGTGCCGGAATGCCGTGTTC
>CALWDN010000129.1 GCA_944376685.1 uncultured Mediterraneibacter sp.
TGTGCGTAGAGGTGGACAAGGCATACCGGGACGGGGCCAATATCCTGATCCTGTCTGACCGGGGCGTGGATGAGAATCATGTGCCGATCCCGTCCCTTCTGGCGGTATCGGCGGTCCATCAGTATCTGGTGGAGACGAAGAAGCAGACTTCCATGTCCCTCATCCTGGAGTCCGGAGAGCCGAGGGAAGTCCATCATTTTGCTGCGTTGCTCGGATACGGGGCCTGCGCGGTAAACCCGTACCTGGCGCTGGAGTCCATCCGGGAACTGATCGATGAAGGACTGCTTGATAAAGATTATTATGCGGCGGTGGATGACTACACCCACGCGGTGCTCCACGGCATCGTGAAGATCGCGTCCAAGATGGGCATCTCCACGATCCAGTCCTACCAGGGATCCAAGATCTTCGAGGCGGTGGGGATCTCGAAAGAGGTGATCGACCGGTATTTCGCCGGGACCGTGAGCCGGGTGGGCGGCATCACGCTGGAAGATATCGCCCGCAATGCGGACGCCCTGCACTCCGCGGCGTTTGACCCGCTGGGCAGGGATACGGACCTGACGCTGGACAGCCTTGGGAAACATAAAGCAAGGAGCGGCGGTGAAGAGCACCGCTACAATCCGGCAACCATCCACATGCTGCAGAAATCGACCCGGATGGGGGATTACGGCATGTTTAAGGAATATACGGCCATGGTGGACGCAGAGCGCAGCGGAAATCTGCGTTCTCTGCTGGAGTTCCGGTATCCGGAGCAGGGCGTGCCGCTGGAGGAAGTGGAGAGCGTGGACAGCATCGTGCGGCGTTTCAAGACGGGCGCCATGTCCTACGGATCCATTTCACAGGAGGCTCATGAGACGCTGGCCCTTGCCATGAATATGCTCCATGGGAAATCCAATACCGGGGAGGGCGGTGAGAGCGAGGAACGTCTGGATTCGGCGGGAACGGAACATGACCGCTGTTCGGCTATCAAACAGGTGGCAAGCGGGCGTTTCGGCGTGACCAGCCGGTATCTGGTCAGCGCTTCCGAGATCCAGATTAAGATGGCCCAGGGCGCGAAGCCTGGAGAAGGCGGACACCTGCCGGCAAGGAAGGTATACCCCTGGATCGCGAAGACCAGACACTCCACGCCCGGCGTGAGCCTGATCTCCCCGCCGCCGCACCATGACATCTATTCCATCGAGGATCTGGCACAGCTCATCTATGACCTGAAAAATGCCAATAAATATGCGAGGATCTCAGTGAAGCTGGTGTCTGAAGCCGGCGTGGGGACCGTGGCGGCAGGTGTGGCCAAAGCGGGCGCACAGGTGATCCTGATTTCCGGTTATGACGGAGGTACTGGCGCGGCGCCGGAGAGCTCCATCCATAATGCGGGCCTGCCATGGGAACTGGGACTTGCGGAGACCCATCAGACACTGTTGAAGAACGGGTTGAGAAGCAGGGTGATGATCGAGACGGACGGGAAGCTGATGAGCGGCCGGGATGTGGCCATCGCCGCGCTCCTCGGCGCCGAGGAATTCGGATTTGCCACTGCACCCCTTGTGACTATGGGGTGCGTCATGATGCGCGTCTGCAACCTGGATACCTGTCCGGTGGGTGTGGCAACTCAGAATCCGGAACTTCGGAAACGCTTTGCGGGCAAACCGGAATATGTGGTGAACTTCATGCGGTTTATTGCACAGGAGCTGCGGGAATATATGGCCCGTCTCGGCATCCGTACACTGGATGAGATGGTTGGCAGGACTGATCTGCTGGTGCAGAAAGAGAATGCACACAGTCCGCGTGCGTGCAGGTTGGATCTGAGTGCAGTCCTCGATAATCCGTTTGAGGGAGAGCAGAAAGTTACGTTCGATCCGAAAGATGCCTATGATTTTAAACTGGAAAAGACTCTGGATGAAAAGGTGCTGCTGAAGAAACTTGGAAGAGCACTGGAAAAAGGCGAAAAGGCCTCTATCAGTGTGGATGTCGGCAATACGGACCGGACCTTCGGCACCCTGCTGGGCGCGGAACTGACGCGGCAGCATAAGCATGGACTTCCGGAAGATACGCTGACTGTGAACTGCAGAGGTGCAGGAGGACAGAGCTTCGGTGCATTTATCCCGCAGGGACTGACCCTGTCTCTGGAAGGAGATGCGAATGACTATTTCGGAAAGGGACTTTCGGGCGGCGTGCTGGCTGTCCGTCCGCCGAAGGAACGTGCGGCGGATGCCGGGAAGAATATCATTGCGGGCAATGTGGCGCTTTACGGGGCGACCAGCGGAAAAGCATTTTTCTGTGGTACGGCGGGTGAACGTTTTGCTGTAAGAAATTCCGGAGCCAGGGCGGTCGTCGAAGGCGTGGGCGAACACGGATGCGAGTATATGACCGGCGGAAGGGTCGTCGTCCTGGGAAGCACCGGCAAGAACTTTGCAGCCGGTATGAGCGGCGGTATCGCCTACGTGCTGGATGAGGGAAATACCCTCTACAGGAACCTGAATAAAGAGATGATCTCCATTGAGAAGATGGAGAGCCGGATCGATATCCATGAACTGAAGAGCCTGATCGAGGAACATGTGGAGCGCACCGGTTCCCGTAAGGGGCAGGAAGTGCTGGATCATTTTGAGGAATATCTGCCGAAATTCAAGAAGATCATCCCCTATGATTACAGGCGGATGACGAACCTGAGCATGAAGCTTGAGGAGAAGGGCATGAGTTCCGAGCAGGCGCAGATGGAAGCATTTGCAGAAGTATTCCAGAAGAAGCAGGAGGGAAATGACTGATGGGAAAGCCGACGGGATTTTTAGAATATGAAAGAAAAGACGCGCAGATCCGGGAACCCGGTGAACGGATCCGGGATTTCCATGAATTCAAAAAGCCGCTGTCTCTTGAAGAACAGCGGATCCAGGGCGCGCGGTGCATGGAGTGCGGTGTTCGTTTCTGTCAGTCCGGGATGATGATCGCGGGCCTGGCTTCCGGATGTCCCCTCCACAATCTGGTGCCGGAGACCAATGACCTGGTTTTCCGCGGGAAATGGCGTCAGGCCTACGAGCGTCTTTCAAAGACGCACAGCTTCCCGGAGTTCACATGCCGGGTATGTCCGGCTCTCTGTGAGGCGGCCTGCACCTGCGGCCTGAACGGGAAGCCGGTGGCGGTGAAGGCCAATGAACAGGCCATCATCGAGACGGCCTGGGCGAAGGGATGGGTGAAACCTCATGTCCCGTCCGTCAGGACCGGCAAGCGGATCGCCGTCGTGGGAAGTGGTCCTTCCGGGCTTGCGGCTGCCCAGGAGCTGAACCGGATGGGCCACACGGTGACCGTGTTTGAGCGCAGCGACCGGTTCGGCGGCCTGCTCCGGTACGGGATCCCGAACATGAAGCTGGAGAAAAGCATCATCGACCGGCGGATCCGTCTGATGGAAGAGGAAGGCGTGGTCTTCCGGGCAAATGCAGACGTGGGGAAAGACATTCCGGCGAAGGATCTGCTGCGGGATTACGACCGGGTAATCCTGGCCTGCGGCGCATCCAATCCGAGGGATATTTCTGTCCCGGGCCGGGATGCGGGCAATATCTTCTTCGCGGTGGACTATCTGAAATCCGTGACAAAGAGCCTGCTGGATTCAGACCTGAAAGATAAGAGCTTCGTTTCACCAAAAGGCCGCCATGTGCTGGTGATCGGCGGCGGCGACACGGGCAATGACTGTGTGGCGACCGCCATCCGGCTGGGCGCGAAGTCCGTGACCCAGCTGGAGATGATGCCGGAACCGCCGCAGAGCCGCACGCCGGGCAATCCCTGGCCGGAGTGGCCGAAAGTCCTGAAGACCGATTACGGACAGGAAGAGGCCATCGCCCTGTTCGGAAAGGATCCGCGGATCTATCAGACCACGGTGACGGAATTCCTGAAGGACGGAAAAGGAAATGTGCAGAAAGCGAAGATCATAAGCCTGGAGCCGAAGCAGGATAAAAAGTCCGGCCGGATGATCATGTCCCCGGTGGAAGGGACGGAGAAGACCGTGGACGCGCAGCTCGTCCTCATTGCCGCCGGATTCCTGGGCAGCCAGAAGTATGTGACGGATGCATTTCAGACAGAGACCGATCCGCGGACCAATGTGAAGACAAAGCCCGGGACTTACGAAACAACGGTACCCCGCGTCTTTACCGCGGGCGACATGCACCGGGGACAGTCACTGGTGGTGTGGGCCATCGCAGAAGGACGGAATGCGGCACGGGCCGTCGACCGGGATCTGATGGGATATTGACAGAGCGTTTTTTGACTGATATAAAAGGAATATCAGGAAAAATGATATGAAATAATATCAGATTAAAAAGGAGCGGACAGTTATGGCAAATTATACGAGAGAGGATATCCTGCGCATCGCAGAAGAGGAGGATGTGGAATTCATCCGTCTGCAGTTCACGGATATCTTCGGGACGATGAAAAATACGGCGATCACGTTCAGCAGGCTTGAAAAAGCACTGAATAACGAATGTATGATCGACGTGTCTTCTATGGAAGGATTTTACCGGAACGGAGAGGACGACCTGTATCTCTACCCTGTTCTGGATACGTTCTGCATCCTTCCCTGGCGCCCCCAGCAGGGCAAAGTGGCCCGGCTGATCTGCGACGTGTACCGGGCGGACGGGACGCCTTATAAAGAAAGTCCCCGGTATATCCTGAAGCAGGCGAAAGAACTGGCAGCGGCCAAAGGATACAGCTTCCAGGTGAACCCGGAGTGCGAGTTCTTCCTCTTCCACACGGATGACAACGGCCGGCCCACGACGACCACCCACGAGCAGGCGGGATACATGGACTTAAGTCCCGTGGATCTGGGCGAAAACGCCAGAAGGGATATCGTACTTACGATGGAGGATATGGGCTATGACGTGGCGTCCTCCCATCACGAGATCGCGCCCGCCCAGCATGAGATCGACTTTACCATGTCGGATGTGCTGGAGACGGCGGATAAATTCATGACATTCAAAGTGGCGGTGCGCACGGTGGCAAAGCGCCACGGGCTTCACGCTACATTTATGCCGAAGCCGAAGGCGGATGTGAACGGCTCCGGCATGCACATCAATATGGCTCTATATAAAGAAGGGAAAAATGTGTTTGCGGACGCATCGGATCCGCTGAACCTGAGCCGGGAGGGACGTGCGTTTATCGCCGGGATCTTTGCCCATATCGAAGGCATGACGGCTTTCTTTAATCCCCTGGTCAACTCCTATAAACGACTGGTCCCGGGCTTTGAGGCGCCGTCGGATATCACCTGGTCGTCCACTCAGCGGACCGCC
>CALWDN010000130.1 GCA_944376685.1 uncultured Mediterraneibacter sp.
CTTATGCGGGAACAGGGCTATGGGAAAGGGTATGAGTACGCCCATGATACGGAAGAAATACTGACTCATATGCAGTGCATGCCGGACAGTTTAAAAGACCGGACCTATTATCATCCGACGCAGGAAGGCGAGGAGAAGGAGACGGCAGAACGGCTTGAGGAGATTAAAAAATTCCGGGAGGAATAGATATTTTCAAATGTGTCCAGACTATCTGTGAATGCTTGTAAGAGAGGTTGCGGATCGTGAAACGACTGAGTGAATATTTATTTCTGGGAACGCTGGGCGGCGCCCTTTATTATACTTTTGAAATGCTGTTCCGGGGATTCTCCCACTGGTCCATGTTCCTGCTGGGCGGGATCTGCTTTGTGTTTTTCGCCCAGCAGGGGCTTTGGACGGACTGGGAGGAACCGCTCTGGAAACAGGTGGGCTGGTGCGTGGTCTTCGTAACGGCCTGCGAATTTATCACAGGGATCATTGTCAATAAATTCATGGGCTGGCAGGTATGGGACTATACGGACCAGCCCTTTCAGCTCATGGGGCAGATCTGCCTGCCGTTTACGGTCATATTTTCCGGGCTGTGCGCATTCGGGATCCTGCTGAGCGGGTATCTGCTCCATTTTCTCTATGGGGAAAAGTTGCCCCGGTTCCATGTATTGTAGAGGGAGTTGAAGTCCATTCCCAGAAATGCTATAATACTTCCGCGGAAAATGAAGACCTGCACATGAACTGTGCGGGCGGGTCATGAACATAAAGGAGTACAGACGTGGCTGAGTTAACACCAATGATGAAACAATATATGGAGACCAAGTCCCAGTACCAGGACTGCATCCTTTTTTACAGGCTGGGTGATTTTTATGAGATGTTCTTCGACGACGCGCTGACGGCGTCCCGGGAACTGGAGATCACCCTTACCGGAAAAAACTGCGGACAGGAAGAGCGGGCGCCCATGTGCGGCGTCCCTTATCACGCTGTGGAAGGATATCTGAACCGTCTGGTGTCCAAAGGCTATAAGGTGGCCATCTGTGAACAGGTGGAAGACCCGAAGACAGCCAAAGGGATCGTGAAGCGCGAGGTCGTGCGGATCGTGACGCCGGGGACGAACCTGGACACCCAGGCGCTTGATGAGTCCCGGAACAATTATATCATGTGCATCGTCTATATCGCGGACCGCTACGGCGTTTCCGTGGCGGATATCACCACCGGGGACTATTTTGTGACCGAGTTCACGGACAGTGGGAAACTGATGGACGAGATCTGCCGTTTCGCGCCGTCTGAGATCATCTGCAACGAAGCCTTTTACATGAGCGGTATGGATCTGGACGGCATGAAAGAACGGCTCGGCATCACGATCTATTCCCTGGACGCCTGGTATTTCGACGATGCGGTGTGCCGGCAGAAGCTTCTGGATCATTTTAAGGTCTCATCCTTTGCCGGCCTGGGGCTTGCGGACTACGACTGCGGCGTTATCAGCGCCGGGGCTCTTCTCCAGTATCTGCTGGAGACGCAGAAGAATGATCTTTCCAACCTGACCCACATCACGCCCTATGCAGCCGGGAAATACATGATGCTGGACAGTTCGACCCGGCGGAACCTGGAGCTGTGCGAGACACTCCGGGAAAAGCAGAAGAGGGGCTCACTCCTCTGGGTGCTGGACAAGACAAAGACGGCCATGGGCGCCCGTACGCTCCGCAAATATGTGGAGCAGCCGCTGATCGAAAAAGCGGAGATCGAGCGCAGGCTGGATGCGGTGCAGGAATTGAAAGAGCAGGCTATATCCCGGGAGGAACTGCGGGAATATATGGGGCCGGTCTATGACCTGGAGCGCCTGATCACCAGGATCTCCTACGGGACGGCCAATCCCCGGGATCTGACGGCATTCCGGACATCTCTTGAGATGCTGCCGCCCATCCGCCTCATCCTTCAGGATATGGGATGCAGCCTGCTCAGAGAGATCTGTGGGGATCTGGATCCGCTGGAAGATCTCTGCAGCCTGATCACGGATGCGATCCGGGAGGATCCGCCCATCGCCATGAAAGAAGGCAATATCATCCGGGACGGGTACAATGAAGAGGTGGATAAGCTCCGGCGCGCCAAATCCGACGGCAAAGACTGGCTGGCAAAGCTGGAGAATGAAGAGCGGGAAAAGACGGGCATCAAGAACCTGCGGATCAAATACAACAAAGTATTCGGCTACTATCTGGAAGTGACCAATTCCTATAAAGATATGGTGCCGGATTATTATACGAGAAAACAGACCCTCGCCAACGCCGAGCGCTATATCACGCCGGAACTCAAAGAACTGGAAGACATGATCCTGGGCGCGGAAGATAAGCTTTATGCGCTGGAGTACGAGATCTATACGAAAGTCCGCGAGACGGTGGCCTCCCAGGTGGAGCGGATCCAGAAGACGGCCCGGGCTGTGGCGGCGCTGGATGTATTTGCCTCTCTGGCGCTGACGGCCGAGCGGAATAATTACACCCGGCCGAAGATCAATGAAAAGGGCGTCATCGATATTAAGGAAGGCCGCCACCCGGTGGTGGAGCAGATGATCCCTAACGACATGTTTATCTCCAACGATACATATCTGGATGACAAGAAGCACCGGATCTCCATTATCACCGGACCCAATATGGCCGGCAAATCCACCTATATGAGGCAGACGGCCCTGATCGCCCTGATGGCCCAGGTGGGCTCCTTTGTCCCGGCGCAGAGCGCCAATATCGCACTGTCAGACCGGATCTTTACCAGAGTCGGAGCGTCGGACGATCTGGCGTCCGGCCAGAGCACCTTCATGGTGGAGATGACGGAAGTGGCGAACATCCTACGGAACGCCACATCGAAAAGCCTGCTCATCCTGGATGAGATCGGGCGGGGGACAAGCACCTTTGACGGCCTTTCCATCGCATGGGCGGTGGTGGAGTATATAAGCGACAGCCGGCTGCTCGGGGCGAAGACGCTTTTCGCCACTCATTATCACGAGCTGACTGAACTGGAAGGCAAGATCGACAACGTGAATAATTACTGCATCGCTGTGAAAGAAAAAGGCGATGACATCGTATTCCTCCGGAAGATCGTCAAAGGCGGCGCGGATAAGAGTTACGGCATCCAGGTGGCAAAGCTTGCGGGCGTGCCGGACCTGGTGATCAGCCGGGCGAAAGAGATCGTGGAGGAATTGAGCGACGAGGATATCACCACCCGCGTCAGCGAGATCGCGGAGCGGGACAGGGTTTCCAGAAAGAAACCGAAAGCAAAGAAATACGACGAGGTGGACATTGCCCAGATGTCGCTCTTTGATACGGTCAAAGACGGTGACGTGCTGGAGGAACTGAAAAACCTCGACGTCGGAAATATGACGCCGATCGATGCGCTGAACACCATCTACAGGCTTCAGAATAAGCTGAAGAACAGATGGTAGGACAGGCCGGTCGGAAAGAAAGGAGACGGCTATGCCGCATATACAGGTACTGGACCAGGTAACGATCGACAAGATCGCCGCCGGGGAAGTGATCGAACGACCGGCCTCGGTCGTGAAAGAACTGGTTGAAAATGCCATCGACGCCGGAGCCACGTCCGTGACGGTGGAGATCAAAGACGGCGGGATCTCCCTGATCCGGATCATGGACAACGGATGCGGGATCGAACATGACGAGGTAAGGAGCGCCTTTCTCAGGCATTCCACGAGCAAGATCCGGACCGTTGAGGATATCGCCCACATCCGCTCGCTTGGATTCCGGGGCGAGGCCCTCTCAAGCATCGCGGCTGTGACGCAGACCGAACTGATCACGAAGACGCCGGATGCCGAACTGGGCACCCGCTATGTGATCGAGGGCGGGAAAGAGGTCACGCTGGAGGAGACCGGAGCGCCGAACGGCACCACCTTCCTTGTGCGCCAGCTCTTCTATAATGTGCCGGCAAGGCGGAAGTTCCTGAAGACGCCGGTGACAGAAGCCGGACACATCCAGGACCTGCTGATCCATCTGACCCTGTCCCATCCGGAAGTTTCATTCCTGTTCATCAGCAACGGGCAGGAGAAGCTCCGCACGTCGGGGAGCGGAAAACTGAAAGATGTGATCTATCAGGTGTACGGCCGTGACGTGGCCGCAAACCTGCTTGATATTGACTATGAAAAAGGCGGCCTGCGCATCAGCGGCTATCTCGGGAAGCCTGTGATCACGCGGGGCAACCGGAATTTTGAGAACTTTTTTGTGAACGGACGCTACGTGAAAAGCCCCATGATCTCCAAATCGCTGGAAGACGCCTACCGGGATTTTACCATGCAGCATAAGTTTCCGTTCGCTGTACTGCATTTCCAAGTGGACGGTGAAGAGATCGATGTCAATGTCCATCCGACCAAGATGGAACTGCGCTTCCAGAGACAGCAGGAAGTCTACAATACAGTGTTTGAGGGAGTCCACCGGCGGCTGCTGGAGCCGGAACTGATCCAGAAGGCCGAAGTGCCGGATCCCGTGTCGGTCCCGGAAGCTCCTGCACCGGAGAAAAAGCCGGAGGAGCGGGTGAAGCCGGGGGAAAGCCCCTTCCTTCTGAAACCGAAAACTGCTGCGGAAGCCCCGGATACGCAGGAAGCGCACGATGAAGATTACTTTATCCGGAAGATGCGGGAGCGGGTCATGGCCTACCATGAACGGTCCTCTTCTGCGGAAGTAAGAGGCGCGGACCAGATCTACCGCCCGGAGAAGCAGGAAGAGCGGATCCGGGAATCTGTAAAATATGCGGCGGAGTCAAAGCCGGAGCAGCTGGATCTCTTTGAGGAGCATTTCCTGAAGCGGGAAGTCCGGGCGGAATATAAGCTGATCGGCCAGGTGTTTGACACCTACTGGCTTGTCCAGTATCAGGACAGCCTGTATATCATCGACCAGCATGCGGCCCATGAACGGGTGCTCTATGAGCGCACGCTGAAAGGGATGAAGGACCGGGCGTTCACGTCCCAGTATCTGAGTCCGCCCATTATCCTGTCCCTGACCATGCAGGAGGCAGAACTTTTGCGGGAAAATATGGACCGTTTCGCGCGCATCGGGTTTGAGATCGAGCCGTTCGGCGGAGAAGAATACGCTGTCCGGGCGGTCCCGGACAATCTGTTCAGTATCGCGAAGAAAGAACTGCTGATGGAGATGATCGACGACCTGGCGGACGGGATCAGCACATCCATGACGCCGGAGCTCATAGACGAGAAAGTGGCGTCCATGTCGTGCAAAGCAGATCGGAAGAGCG
>CALWDN010000131.1 GCA_944376685.1 uncultured Mediterraneibacter sp.
GTCTGCTCCTGTCTCCCGGCGTCCCTGCCGGTCAAAAAACCAGTATTTCGCAGTTTAACGGATCACGCGCACTTTCAGTACACCGCTGATCCCTGCGAGCTTTTCTTCAAGCCCGGCCGGGACTTCTCCGTCAACATCCATCATTGTATAGGCATATGCCTTGCGGCTCTTATTTGTCATAAGCGCGATGTTTACATTTTCTCCCGCCAGGATGGATGTCAGCTGTCCCAGCATGTTCGGGATATTTTTGTGAAGGATCGTAAGCCTTGCGCCCTCCCCCTTCACGCCCATATTGCAGTCCGGATAGTTTACGGAATGGGTGATATTCCCGTTTTCGAGGAAATCCTTCAGTTCCTCCGCCGCCATCCGTGCGCAGTTGTCTTCCGACTCCTCGGTCGAAGCGCCCAGATGGGGGATGACGATCGCCCCTTTGACGCCCACGATCTCCTTGGTCGGGAAATCGGTCACATAGCAGCGCACCTTGCCAGCCACGAGCGCATCCACGATATCCTCCTGATTAACCAGCACATCACGGGCCAGGTTCAGGATCACCACGCCGTCTTTCATCAGGCTGATGGCGTGCTTGTCGATCATGCCTTTCGTATCGTCCAGCGCCGGCACATGGATCGTTATATAATCACACTCATTGTAAAGCTCATCCACCGTCTCCGCATGGTGGATGCTTCGGGACAGATTCCAGGCGGAAGCCACAGACACATACGGGTCATAGCCGTACACTTCCATGCCCAGGTTCACCGCCGCATTGGCAACCTGCACGCCGATGGCGCCTAGTCCGATCACGCCGAGCTTCTTGCCCTGGATCTCCGTCCCGGCAAAGGCTTTTTTCTTCTTCTCCGTGATCTTGGCGATATCACCGTCTTCCTCGTATTCCTGCACCCAGTTGATGCCGCCGATGATATCCCGGGCCGCCAGGAGCATTCCGGCGATGGCCAGCTCCTTCACGCCATTGGCGTTGGCGCCCGGCGTGTTGAATACGACGATCCCTTCATCCGCACAGCGCTCCAGCGGGATATTGTTTACCCCGGCTCCGGCGCGGGCAACCGCTTTTAAGTTCTTTCCGAACTCCATCTCATGCATCTTGGCGCTGCGCACAAAGATGGCGTCCGCCTCATCCGGATTCTCTGTAACCACATAGTTCTCATCCAGTTCTCCCAGTCCCACATTTGAAATGGGATTCAGGCAATGATATTTATACATCCTACCGATTCTCCTCTTCAAATTTCTTCATAAATGCCACCAGCGCCTCGACTCCTTCATACGGCATCGCATTGTAGATGCTTGCGCGCATGCCGCCGACAGAACGGTGTCCCTTCAGATTTACAAGTCCTGCCTCTGCCGCTTCTTTTACGAATTTTGCATCCAGGTCCGCATCGCCCGTAACGAACGGCACATTCATGAGCGAACGGTCTTCCGGGACGACGGTTCCTTTAAACAGGCTGCTCTGATCAAGGAAATCATAGAGAAGCTTCGCTTTCTTCTCATTTCTCTCTTTCATGACAGCCAGGCCGCCCTGGGCTTTCAGCCACTTGAACACCTTGCCGCAGATATAGATGCCGTATGCCGGCGGCGTGTTGTACAGGGACTTCGCGTCCGCATGGGTCTTGTATGTCAGCATGGTCGGCGTTCCCGGGAGCACATCTTCCGTGATCAGGTCCTCGCGGATGATCACGATGACCACGCCGGCCGGCCCGATATTTTTCTGGACGCCGCCGTAGATCACGCCGTATTTCTCCACATCCACCGGCTCGGAAAGGAAACAGGAAGATACGTCCGCCACAAGTGTTTTTCCTTTCGTGTCCGGAAGTTTCTTGAACTTCGTGCCGTAGATCGTATTGTTCTCACAGATATAGACATAATCCGCATCCTCGGATACCGGCAGGTCGGAGCAGTCCGGAATATAGGAGAATGTCTTGTCTTCCGATGATGCGATCCGGTTGACTTTTCCGTATTTTTCCGCTTCTTTTGCGGCTTTCTTCGCCCACTGCCCGGTCACGATATAATCCGCCACCCGGTTCTTCATCAGGTTCATGGGGATCATGGCAAACTGCTGGGACGCCCCGCCCTGAAGGAACAGCACTTTGTAATTGTCCGGGATCCCCATCAGATCACGGAGATCCTGCTCCGCCTCTGTGATGATCTGCTCGAACGGCTTTGAACGGTGGCTCATCTCCATCACGGACATGCCGGTCCCCCGGTAATCCATCATCTCATCTGCTGCTTCTCTCAGCACTTCCTCCGGAAGGACCGCCGGTCCTGCTGAAAAGTTATATACTCTGCTCATTTTTCATACCTCCTGTTTTCCCCGTCTCATTTCTTCATGTCATCTTCATCAAAAGCTTCCCTGATATCTGCCCCCGGCGCCACCATCGGCCACACCTTGTCGTCGGAGCCGATCTGACAGTCGATCACAACCGGCCGGTTCAGTTTCAGCGCGTCCGCAAACGCTTTCTTAAACTCTTCCTGCGTCTCCACATGGATCCCGGCTGCGCCCATGGCTTCCGCCAGCTTTGCGAAATCCACGGCATCCCGGAGCACCGTCGCGGAATAGCGCTCATCATAGAAAAGATCCTGCCACTGGCGCACCATGCCGAGCACATGGTTGTTCACCACAACCTCGATCACCGGGATATTGTGGCGGACCGCCGTGGCGATCTCATTCATATTCATCCGGAAGCAGCCGTCGCCGGCGATATTAACCACGGTCTTCTCCGGGCATCCGGTCTTCGCGCCCATGGCGGCGCCCAGGCCGTAGCCCATGGTTCCGAGCCCGCCTGATGTCAGAAGCGTGCGCGGCTGCGTATATTTGTAATACTGGGCCGCCCACATCTGATGCTGTCCCACCTCCGTCACGATCAGGGCATCCCCGTCTGTCTGCCGGTAGATCTCTTCTACGATAAAGGGACCGGTGAGCACATCATGATGATATTTAAGCGGATATTTCTCCTTGTAGGATCCGACCTTCTCAATCCATTCATGGTGATCCTGCTGCTTCAGATTCCTGTTTAATATATGCAGGACTTCTTTAAGATCGCCAATGATCTCCGCGGATACGAGAATGTTTTTATTGATCTCCGCAGGATCGATGTCGATCTGCAGGATTTTCGCATTTTTCGCAAAAGTCGAAGTATTCCCTGTCACCCGGTCGCTGAAGCGGGCTCCAAGCACCACCAGAAGGTCGCACTCGCTGACGCCGTAATTGGATGCCTTTGTCCCGTGCATGCCGAGCATACCGGTGTAGCGCGGATCGGTTCCGGGGAACGCGCCTTTGCCCATCAGGGAATCGGTCACCGGCGCATCCAGCCTGTCGACAAACTCCCGGAGTTCGCCGCTTGCGCCGGACAGCACCGCACCACCGCCCACGAACACGAAGGGGCGTTCTGACGCCTCGATCATGGCAATGGCGTCCGCGATCTCCTTCTCGCCGATATGGGGATGTTCGGGCACATGTTTCCCGAGTTCCTGGCGCTCGTACTCTGTCACCGCCGCCGTCACGTCTTTCGGGATATCAATGAGGACCGGTCCCGGACGGCCCGTCCGGGCGATCCGGAATGCCTTGCGGATCGTGTCCGCAAGTCTGTCCACGTCTTTCACAATAAAACTGTATTTCGTGATCGGCATGGTGATGCCGGTGATATCGATCTCCTGGAAGCTGTCCTTCCCGAGCAGGGACACGCCCACGTTGCAGGTAATGGCTACGATCGGGATCGAATCCATATACGCCGTGGCAATCCCGGTCACCAGATTGGTCGCGCCCGGTCCGCTTGTGGCCAGGCACACGCCGACTTTGCCGGTGGCCCTGGCATAGCCGTCCGCCGCATGGGCCGCCCCCTGCTCATGGGACGTGAGGATGTGGCGGATCTCATCCCGGTGTTTATACAGCTCGTCATAGACGTTCAGTATGGCGCCGCCCGGATATCCGAACACGGTATCCACGCCCTGTTCTTTCAGACATTCAATGACTATTTCTGATCCGTTTAACTGCATGCTCTTACTCTGCTCCTTTGCCGTTCTTTCCAGGTACTTCGAGGATCGCGCCGCGGTTTCCTGACGTTACCATAGCCGCGTACCTTGCAAGATATCCGGTCTTTACCTTCGGTTCGCGGGGCTGCCATTTTGCACGTCTTGCGGCCAGCTCCTCATCGGAAACATCCAACTCCAGCTTCAGTTCCGGAATATTGATCTTAATGATGTCTCCCTCTTCCACAAGGGCGATCGGTCCGCCGACCGCAGCTTCCGGAGATACATGCCCGATGGATGCGCCTCTTGAAGCGCCGCTGAAACGGCCGTCTGTAATAAGGGCCACGGTAGATCCGAGACCGTACCCTGCGATGGCGGACGTCGGATTGAGCATCTCCCGCATGCCCGGGCCGCCTTTCGGTCCCTCATAGCGGATCACGATCACATCCCCCGGATGGATCTTTCCGCTCTTGATGGCCTCGGTCGCTTCTTCATCGCTCTCGAAGATCCTTGCCGGGCCTTCGTGCACGAGCATCTCGTCACATACCGCGGAGCGCTTCACAACGCTTCCGTCCGGCGCCAGATTTCCTTTCAGGACGGCAAGTCCGCCGGTCTCGCTGTACGGATGATCGATGGGACGGATGACCTCCGGGTTCAGGTTCTCGCATCCTTTGATATTCTCGCCCACTGTTTTGCCTGTAACCGTCATGCAGTCCAGGTTGAGCAGGTTCTTTTTGCTCAGTTCGTTCATAACGGCGTACACGCCGCCCGCCTCGTTCAGATCCTCGATATACGTATGGCCTGCCGGCGCCAGGTGGCACAGGTTCGGCGTCTTCTCGCTGATGCCGTTGGCGAAATCAATCTCAAAATCCATGCCGATCTCATGGGCGATGGCCGGCAGATGGAGCATACTGTTCGTGGAGCATCCCAGCGCCATATCTACCGTAAGCGCATTGAGGATGGCGTCCTCGGTCATAATATCCCGCGGACGGATGTTTTTGCGCACCAGTTCCATCACCTGCATGCCCGCATGTTTCGCAAGCTGCAGCCTTGCAGAATAAACCGCCGGGATGGTGCCGTTTCCGCGCAGGCCCATGCCAAGCGCCTCTGTCAGGCAGTTCATACTGTTCGCCGTATACATGCCGGAACAGGAACCGCAGGTCGGGCAGGCTTTATTCTCGAATTCACAGAGATCTTCGTCATTG
>CALWDN010000132.1 GCA_944376685.1 uncultured Mediterraneibacter sp.
CGATCAGCAGCAGCCCCTTCATGCCGAGCAGGCCGCCGTCGTCGATGGCCTCGCCCACGTAATTGCTGCACTTGACCGAAAGCTCCGGATCCAGCCCCAGATCCTCCCGCAGGAAATCACTGCCGTAATTCCCGGGCACCACATAGCAGGCATCATGGCCGTTTTCCTTAAGCATCTTCATTTCCAGCCAGATCGTATCTGTCAGCGCCTTCTCGCTCATGGGCTCCACGATCCCCGATGTGCCGAGCACCGACAGCCCGCCCTCGATCCCCAGCCTGGGATTAAAGGTCTTCTTCGCCACCGCGGCGCCCTCCGGGATGAAAATGACCACCTTAAGCGGCCCGATGTAGCCGTATTTTCTATATACTTTTTCAATTTCTTCCAGGATCATCCGGCGGGGAACCTGATTGATCGCGGCCTGGCCCGCCTGCTGCTCCAGCCCTTTCCTGGTGACCCGGCCCACGCCGTCGCCGCCGTCCAGGATCACATACGGCCCGTCTTTAAGCTGTTTACAGAAAGCGCCGCCAGCAGCCGCCTTTTGCGCATCTTCCTCTGATATTTTCTCTGCCCGGGCGAAGATCAGAAGGCCGTCCGTCACATCCGGGTCATCCCCGCTGTATTTGCGGACTGCGCACTGCACCCGGCCGCTTTGCCGCTCAATCATCTCCACGTCCAGGAGCAGGCCGATCCCCTTCGGCGTCATCAGACCCACCTGGCGGATCTCTTCCCCGCCAAGCAGCATTTCTGCCGCCGCTTTCGCAGCCGCCGCGGCACAGCTTCCCGTCGTCCAGCCGTAACGCAGACCGGACCGGGTCCTTCCGATCTCTCTCTTATCTCTGCCCTTCTCCGCCATACCTGCGCTTCCTCTCCATCCATAGTCTCCCGGTACCGGAGCATTTACTCCATCGCTTCTTCAATATGCTCCAGGAATATTTTCCGGATCCCTTCAAACTCGCCGAGCCCTTTCATGATGACGCGGACCTCATATCCGGCGTCCTCAAGCTCGCTCTTCCAGGAGTCTTCCTCGCCTGCCATATCATTTTTGGCATGGTCGCCCGCCACCAGCATGAAAGGCATCAGCGCCACCTTTTTCTTCTCCGCGATCTCCAGCTTCGCCATGACATTTTTCAGTTCCGGGAAGCTCTCCACCGTGCCCACCAGCACCTGATTATAGCCGAGGGCATGGAAGGTATATTCCAGCGTCGGATAGGCCGAATTGGCATGGTGATCGGTCCCGTGGCCCATGAGGACCAGCATTTCCCCGGTTTCCAGGCCCACCTCGGACATCACCCCGTGGATGGCCTTCTTATAATCATCCACACTGCTCAGAAGAGGTTTGCCCACCCGGATCCGGTTGAAAAGAGACATGTGTTCCATCAGGTCCTCCATCATCCGGTCGTTTTCAATCCCGTTGATGATATGCGTGGGCTGGACGATCACCTCGCTGATCCCGTCCGCCGCCATGCGCTTCAGTGCTTCCTCCACGGTGTCGATCTCCATATTTTCCGTGCGTTTCAGCTTGCGCACGATCATCCGGCTCGTAAACGCCCGGTACACCCGCCACTCCGGAAATCTC
This sequence comes from uncultured Mediterraneibacter sp., assembly GCA_944376685.1. Taxonomy (GTDB): domain Bacteria; phylum Bacillota; class Clostridia; order Lachnospirales; family Lachnospiraceae; genus Mediterraneibacter. Next base: position 1,577 of record CALWDN010000132.1, read on the forward strand.
CGGGCGATCTCCCGTTCGATCACCGTGATCGTCTTCTCCATTGTATCCATGTGGCTGGTCCCGAAGCTTACAACAAGAATCCCTTTTTCCATCGCTTTATATCCTTTCTTTATTCTGAACGTCTGTATCGTCACATTCCAGCATCCTGATCAGTTCATCCGTACTGCGGGGATGCCTGTCTGTCCTGCTTATCATTCCTTTATCCTGAAGGCATTCCCAGAGGCGCAGTACCGACGGCGGTTCAAGCCCCGCCTTGCAAAGGGCTTCCCGGTCCGCGCATACTGCCTCGGGCGTTCCCTGCCGCAGCACCCTGCCCCCATGCATGAGCACGATCTCATCCGCCCACCTGTACGCATAGTCGATGTCATGGGTGGCCATCAGCACCGTGATCCCTTTCCCGGTCAGACGGTCCACGATCTGATGGACCTTCCGCGTGTGCGCGGGGTCCAGCGCCGCCGCGGGCTCATCCAGGATCATGACTTCCGGATGCATGACCAGGATATCCGCGATCGCCACCTGCTTCTTCTGTCCGCCGCTCAGAGCGTGGGCCGGGCGGTCTTTAAAAGGCGTGATCTCCAGTTCCCCGATCACCTGATCCACTTCCTCCCTTGCAGTCTCTTCATCCGCGCCGAGATTAAGGATGCCAAACGAGATTTCCTCGTACACACTGGCCGAAAAAAGCTGGTTGTCCGGCTCCTGGAAAACGATCCCCACTTTGCCGCGGACATCGAGAAGTCCTTTTCTCGTATATTCTATAGGCTTCCCGTCGATGCAGATCCGGCCCGAATCCGGCTTCCGGATCCCGTTCAGACAGAGGAAAAACGTGGACTTTCCCGAGCCGTTACCGCCCATGAACGCTACCCGGCTTCCCCGGCGGATCTTCAGTTCCAGACCGTCCAGCGCTTTCTCTTCATTCCCTTCATAAGTGAAGGAAACATCCTGCGCCTCGATCACCCAGTTTTCATTATGGTCCATCTCTTCCTCCATTTAGAATCTGCTTTCCAGCCACAGCGGCATCAGCCAGATCAGTGCCAGCACAGCTTCATATGCCACGATCAGCAGGATCTCCTCTGCTTTTGCCTGATGTTCCCCGGACAGGACGCGGATCGTCCCGTCATAGCATCTCGACTCCATGGCGTCATACAGCGCATTCGACCGCTTCAGCGCCAGGATAAAAAGCGCCGTCCCCATTGCACCGAACGAACGGATCCCGGTCCGTAAATTCCGGTTCCCCAGCCGGGAATTCTGCGACACCCGGATGGCCGAGGCCGTCTCCGACAGAACGAAGATGAACCGGTAAATGAGGAGCATCAGTTCGATCAGGAGTGCCGGCACCTTCAGCTTCCGGAGCGCCCCCAGGATGTCCGTCATCACCGTGTTGAGAGCCAGAAAGTACAGGCAGCTCACAGCCGCCAGCGCAGTCAGGCAGGTCTTAAGCGCCTGCCAGAGTCCCGCCCTGCTCCCGGTGATATAAAAATCCCCTGCCGGAAATGCAAACGCATCCAGCGGCACGGCGGATACATTAACCACGATGGCCGCCGTCCCTGCGATCAGGAATGCCGCAGGGATGAGCAGCAGTTTCATATAGCGGGAAAGGGGGATTCCCCCTTTCCCGACGGTCAACACCATATTGACCGCAAATACCGGCACCGCCGTCCGGACCGAACGGCTTATGACGCAGAGCGCCAGCGTCGCCACGGCATACAGAAGCTTCTCCGACGCATTCACGTATCTTAACTTTGACCGGTAGCTTAATCTATCTATCAGAAGCATCTTCCTCTCCCTGCTTCTCCATCCATTTCTTCCGTTCTACGAACCGCCCCATGAAAAAAGCGATCACACCCACGCCGATCCCGGTCTGAATGCAGAAGACCAGGCTCTCGATCTCACCGGGCAGTTCGCCGCCAAGGGCCTGTTCCAGCACCGGCGTAAACCAGGGTTCATATTCTCCGTGGATCTCTTCCACCATAACGCTTCCCGCATCATCGGATCCTCCGAACTCCGCATCTCTTAATGCGGCCACCGGGATCACTGCGATCAGCGCGGCGATAATGAGAAGCAGGATCACCGTCTTCGTATTCTTCGTCATCCCGCTCACGCCTCCTTCCTGTTTCCAAAGAAACCGATGGCTCTCAGTTCCGGTTTCGCATAAGTCTCCAGCCCGATCACGATCACCACGGTCAGGATCCCTTCGATCACCGCCAGCGGCAGCTGGGTCGGTGCAAAAACGCCCAGGAATTTCACCGCGGACGCCGCCACGCCGCCGGCCTCCGACGGATAGGCCAGCGCCAGCTGGATGCTGGTCACACAGTACGTGAAGAGGTCCCCGGCAAGAGCCGCCAGGAAGATCCCTGCCCTGTGGTTCATTTTTGTATGTGTACAGAGTTTATATATTCCAAAGGAAACAAGCGGGCCGGCGATGGCCATGGAAAAGGTATTCGCCCCCAGCGTCGTCAGTCCCCCATGGGCCAGCAGCACCGCCTGAAAGACCAGCACGATGATCCCCAGGATGCTGACGGCGGACGGCCCGAACAGGATCGCTCCGAGTCCGGTCCCCGTCATATGGGAGCAGCTTCCCGACACAGACGGGATCTTCAGCGATGAGATCACGAAAATAAATGCTCCCGACATGGCGATCAGGACCAGATTTCTCCTGTTTTCCTTTACTTTGTTCTGAAGTGAGATTAATCCTGCGATCAGAAACGGCAGGCAGATGACTCCCCACGCCACGCAGTATCCTGCCGGCAGGTAGCCCTCCATGATGTGCATCGCATTGGATGCGGGCGCGATCACGAACATCGCGGCAAATGCGATATACGCGCGCAGTAAGAATTTCTTTTTTTCTGGCATTTTCTTTTCTCCTTTTGATCATATTCCCGTAATCCCCAGATCCATTTAAAAGCGAATATTCTGACTCAAGCCTCACCGCGGACGTCTCTGCCTTCCCGGGTCTCTCTCCCAGTGGCTTCCTTCGAAACGCCGCTCCGCTAATACAGCAACGGGTATTGTGCAGGATTCTCACCTGTCTTCCTCGCAGCCTGCGCCGGTTCCTGCCGGATATATTACAGGCTGTGTCTTTTAAATGTATGCCGGATCTGGCCTGCGGCCCGGTTATCTCCTAACCGGACGGCACCTGTTAATACTCGATCCCTCTTCTCGCCCGGATCCCCCGGTCAAAGGGATGCTTTACCTTGCGGATCTCCGACACATAGTCCGCCAGTTCCACAAGGTCTCCGTCCGGATCCCGCCCTGTAAGGACGACTTCCAGACGCTCCGGCTTCTCCCGCAGAAACGCAAAAGCCGCATCATGGCCGATCAGTCCGTAATTGTACGCCGCCATGAACTCATCCATCACCAGAACGTCATACACATCCGTCTCTGCCCTTCGGACAATATCCTGCCACAACGCTTCGTACATCTGCCGGACTTCCGCCTGCTCCTCTTCCGTGAGCGTACGGTAAAAACCGAAAGATCTCTCCAGGTGGATGACATGGATCTCCGGGATCCGGTCCAGGATCTCCAGCTCGCCTGATTCCTCATTCTTCAG
>CALWDN010000133.1 GCA_944376685.1 uncultured Mediterraneibacter sp.
CCCGCCCGCTTAATTTCCTGGCCTGCAATGCACCGATCCAGCAGCTTTACAACCTCGGGGTGGAGATCGAGGAAAACTCCGAGCTGGATCTGTTCGAAGCATTTAATAAACATGCCGGCGACGGGCGGATCCCGGAAGTCGTAAAAGAGATGGAGGTCGAGCTGGGAGCCGGCAACAAGAAGCCGGAGATCCTTTCCAAACTCGCCCAGTATGAGCTGACTTTAAAAGACTGGATCGAGGAGCACCGCGGATACCGCAAATACGTTGCGATCGCAGGCAAATGCTGGCCGGCATTCCAGACACAGTTCGGCTTCGTTCCATGCTATGTGAACAGCCGTCTGACGGCGCAGGGGATCCCGGTTTCCTGTGAGGTTGATATCTACGGATGCTTAAGCGAGTTTATCGGAACCGTGATCAGCCAGGATATCGTAACGCTGCTGGATATCAATAATACCGTGCCGGCAGATATGTATAAAGAGAGTATTGAGGGCAAATTCCCGTATACACAGAAAGATACATTTATGGGATTCCACTGCGGGAATACGGCAGCTGCGAAGCTGACATCATGTGAGATGCGCTACCAGCTGATCATGGCAAGATCCCTGCCGGAGGAAGTGACACAGGGTACGCTGGAAGGCGATATCAAACCTGGCGATATCACATTCTACCGCCTGCAGAGCACTTCAGACAACCAGCTGCGCGCGTATGTCGCACAGGGCGAGATCCTGCCGGTTGCGACGAAATCATTCGGGTCAGTCGGCGTATTCGCCATCCCGGAGATGGGCCGCTTCTACCGCCACGTGCTGGTTGAGAAGAATTTCCCGCACCACGGCGCGGTTGCGTTCGGACATTTCGGAAAAGCACTCTTTGAAGTATTCAAATATATCGGGGTGCCGGTAGAGGAGATCGGATACAACCAGCCAGCAGGCGTAAGATATCCGACAGAGAATCCCTGGAGGTAGAAAAGATGTTTTTTATCGGTGTCGATCTCGGTACATCAGCAGTTAAACTGCTGCTGATGGACGAGAACGGAAAGATCCACAGGATCGTATCAAAGGAATATCCGCTGTATTTCCCGCATCCGGGCTGGTCTGAGCAGAAGCCGGAAGACTGGTTTGAGAAGAGCATGGAAGGGCTCAGGGAGCTCACGGCGGACTGTGACAGGACCCAGGTAAAAGGGATCAGCTTCGGCGGGCAGATGCACGGCCTGGTGGCGCTTGACAAAGACGACCAGGTTATCCGGCCGGCGATCCTCTGGAATGACGGACGGACCGGAAAGCAGGTCGAGTACCTGAACCAGGTCATTGGAAAGGATAAACTTTCCGCTTATACGGCAAATATCGCATTTGCAGGTTTTACTGCGCCGAAGATCCTCTGGATGAAAGAGAATGAACCGGAAAATTTTGCCCGGATCGAGAAGATCATGCTGCCGAAGGACTATCTGGCATACAGGCTCTCCGGCGCGTTCTGTACCGAATATTCGGATGCATCAGGCATGCTGCTCCTGGACGTTGCGAACAAGAGGTGGTCGCAGGAGATGATCCGGATCTGCGGCATAACAGAAGAGATGCTTCCGAAGCTGTATGAGAGCTGGGAGTCGGTGGGCTGTCTGAAACCGGAGATCGCGCAGGAACTGGGCCTGTCGGCGGATGTGAAAGTGATCGCCGGCGCGGGAGACAATGCCGCGGCTGCGGTCGGGACAGCGACAGTCGGGGACGGCGGCTGCAACATTTCGCTCGGAACGTCAGGCACGCTGTTCATATCCAGCGGGAAGTTCGGCGTAGACGAGAATAACGCGCTCCATTCTTTTGCCCATGCGGACGGGAATTACCACCTGATGGGATGCATGCTGAGCGCGGCGTCCTGCAATAAATGGTGGATGGATGAGATCCTGAAGACGACGGATTATGCGGGCGAGCAGGCTGGGATCACAGCCCCCGGCGAGAATCAGGTGTTCTATCTCCCCTATCTGATGGGAGAGAGATCCCCGCATAATGATCCGGACGCCAGGGCGGCGTTCATCGGCATGAGCATGGATACAACCCGCGAAGATATGACGCTTGCCGTGCTGGAAGGCGTGGCGTTTGGCCTCCGGGATTCCCTGGAAGTCGCGCGGAGCATCGGCGTGGACCCTGAGCGCACGAAGATATGCGGCGGCGGGGCGAAGAGCCCGCTGTGGCGGAAGATCATCGCAGGCGTGATGAATATGAAGGTAGACATCATTGAGAGCGAGGAAGGGCCCGGATATGGCGCAGCCATCCTTGCGGCAGTCGGATGCGGCGTGTATGCTTCTGTGGAAGAAGCGGCAAAGAAACTGGTAAAGGTCGTGAAGACGGAGGAACCGGATCCGGAGCTTGTGGAAAAATATGAAAAGAAATATCAGAAGTTCAGGACGTTTTATCCGCTTTTGAAGGGAAAGTTCTGAATACGTGCTGAAAGGGAATGACGGAAAGCCGCCGCTTCTTTAACAGGAAGCGGCGGCTTTCCTGCGCAGTACGCGGGGCCGGCCGTGCAGGCAGGAGGCGCAGAATTCATAAAATCATAAGATTTTCATTTACACCTCTTAAAAAATCCCCGGTATCATGTATACTATAGTTACGACAGAGAAACAGAAGGGGGTAGGATCTGCCATGTATAATATACTTGTCTGTGATGACGATAAAGAGATCGTGGAAGCCATCGAAATCTATCTCTCCCAGGAAGGCTACAGGATATTTAAGGCATATGACGGGGTCGAGGCACTGTCCGTACTCGAGAGGGAGGAGATAAACCTTCTCATCATCGATATCATGATGCCGCGCCTGGACGGGATCCGGACAACATTGAAGATCCGGGAGAAGAACCGCATCCCGATCATCATCCTCTCGGCAAAATCCGAAGATGCGGATAAGATACTGGGGCTCAATGTAGGCGCGGACGATTATGTGACAAAGCCGTTCAGCCCGCTGGAACTGGTGGCAAGAGTCCGGTCCCAGCTGCGCAGGTATAACCAGCTGGGCGGTTCGGGGCAGGAAGAGCAGGACAGGGAGAAAATATACGAGGCCGGCGGGCTGAGGATCAATGACGACCTGAAGGAAGTGACGGTGGACGGAGAACCGGTGCGGCTCACCCCCATCGAGTACAATATTCTCCTGCTCCTCATGAAAAACAAGGGGAGAGTATTTTCCATTGCCCAGATATATGAAGCCATCTGGAATGAAGAGGCGATCGGGGCAGATAATACGGTGGCGGTCCATATCCGCCACATACGCGAGAAGATCGAGATCAATCCCAAAGAACCGCGTTATCTGAAAGTTGTGTGGGGCGTGGGATATAAGATCGAGAAGGATGAATGAGAGATCGGGCAGCACAGACTGATGCAGAAGGGAGAACATTTGGAAATATGAATCAGTGGTACAGACGGACTCTGACGAAGATCATCCTGGTCCTTGCCGGGGCTCTGAGCGGCGCGGCATTTGTCATGTCCCTCGCCATGGCGCTTACATTTGCCGGCACGGCGAATCCGGCGGAGATTGCCCGGATGGTCAATGAACCATATGAAGGATCAGAGGATTTCAGCGCGGCCGTCGGCAATATGACGCAGGATGTGCTGGGGCAGTTCCGGATCCGGGATATGATGGAGACGGACGGCGCCTATAATCCGGATAAGGTCATTGACATCATGGAGTATACGCAGACCGGACGGATCAGCGGCGCCAATGTGTCGGGCATTGCCTATACGCTCGGAGAACTGGAAGAATGGGGCGAAGATTACTATATCAGCGACGGATCGGCGCTCTACAGCGATAATGAAGTCGTCGTGTGCCGGAAGATGGACGGCAGCTATTATTATTACTATCTGGAGGATTTCCTGGAATGCTTCGAACGCGGGGAGATGAAGATCATATTTGCAGACGGGACGCATGGCCAGGAGGAATTTCTGGGAGAACTGGAGGAAGGGGCTCTGACAGATTCCGGCGGCTATGAACTGCGGATATATGACCGTGAAGGGACAGAACTGTATACCGACTGCTGGAACTTCGGCCAATCCCTCAGGGAGCAGTATGCGCCTGAAGGCGCTTCCGGGATCCTGGAAGTCGTAAACCGCTCGCAGGAACTGAACGGACAGCTTACCGCCGTCTATGACGGGATCATGGCAGCGCTCAGTGATATTTACGAGAGCAGCGTACAATACCGTGCCGGCTGGGAGTGGATGGAAGAAGGCAATACAAACTATACGTATATATATATCAATGAAGATACAAAACAGGTATACACGAACCGGGCGGATTATGAAGAGTACAGGGACGCGGAGGCGAATATCCGCGACCTGAAGTCCGGGGAGCATGTGAAATATCTGATCGTCCGCCCGAAGCTGCGGGATTTTGAGACGAATATGAACGTCAGCGCATCCGGCGAGTGGGCGTCGCTCAGAAGCAGCAGGCCGGACGGACGGGCGGAGATCGTATTTGCGGCGGCGGTGGATACGTCCTACCCGATACAGGACCAGTTCTACGAAGGCCGGGAAAACTACAATAATAACCTGCCGTTCCTGCGCAGCTCCCTGTTCATGCTTATAGCGGGCGCGCTGCTGTTCCTGGTCTGCACGGTATGGCTGACGGTGACGGACGGAAAGAAGCCGGGCGATGAGGAGCTCCATCTGACATCCTTTGACCGGTGGAAAACAGAGATCGCGGCAGCCGCGGTCATCCTGCTGTGGGGAGCGGTGACACTGCTGCTGGCAGGGATGGTGCTCCCGGATATCGACTGGAGCCATGCTGTAAGGTCGGCTGAGTATTATGTCGGGGAATATGGCGTGCCGTATCTGTATTCCGGCCTGTTTACCGAGGCGATCAGCCTGGCTGATATGACGGGGGTATTCTGTTACGGATTTTTCAGTTTTCTGTGCTTTTATGCCGGATACTTGAGCCTGGTGCGCAGGATCCGCGGTAAAATTCTTTGGCGGGGAAGCCTGGCCTGGGCGGTCCTGGATTTTTTAAAACGGGCGTTCAGCAGCCGCCCTGACACGCTGGCGCCCGGTCTCCTTACAGCCGGGCCGACCGTGCTCCAGCCGCTGGCGATCGCCTCCCGC
>CALWDN010000134.1 GCA_944376685.1 uncultured Mediterraneibacter sp.
CCGCTTCCGCCATGTCCGAGCAATACCACGTTCCTGATTTCGTCCGTTCTGTAAACCTTCATGCTGCTGCCTCCTTGTTATGTAGTTATTCTGCCCGTCCATAGATCTTCCGGACAGGCACATCATGGATATATTGTACTAAAATTACAGTATAATTACAACTATTTTATTCATTTTTCACATATAATATTACAGCGTTTACTTTTACGCTGTAAAGTGCTAAGATATCCCTGTACATCAGTGCTGCCGCCCCACGGATGCCCCGGGACGGCAGAGAAAGGATTTTGACTTTAATGGATTCTGTAAAGATCGGATTTATCGGGCTGGGCCTGATCGGCGGTTCTGTCGCCAAAGCCATACGGAAATACTACCCGGATCACGAGATCATCGCATTTGACAAAAGCAGGGAAACCCTGGCGCTTGCCGTACAGGACAACACCATCGATACTGCCTGCGCTTCCATTGATGACCATTTCGGAAGCTGCAGCTATATCTTCCTGTGCGCGCCCGTCTCCTGCAACACCGCTTATCTGGCACAGCTTAAGACTGTCATAAATGAAGGCTGCATCCTCACAGATGTGGGCAGCGTCAAAACGTCCATCCACGAAGAAGTCATCACACTCGGCATGGAAGAAAACTTTATCGGCGGCCACCCGATGGCCGGTTCTGAGAAAAGCGGCTTCGCAAGCTCCAGGGCGCATCTTATCGAAAACGCATACTATATCCTGACGCCGTCCGAAAAAGTGTCTGAAGATAAAATCGAACGGTACCGGAAGTTTATTGAATCCCTGAAAGCCATCCCGGTCATCCTGGATTACAGGGAGCACGACAGCATTACCGGGACGATCAGCCATCTGCCCCACATCATTGCAGCCACGCTGGTCAACTATGTAAAAGACCACGACACGGCGGATGAACTCATGAAGGCGCTGGCCGCGGGGGGCTTTAAAGACATCACGAGGATCGCGTCCTCTTCCCCGGTTATGTGGCAGCAGATCTGCCTGAAGAACAGAGATAATATCTCCCGCATCCTCGACGGTTATATCAGCGCGCTCAGTCAGGCAAAAAAGGCCGTTGACGCGGGCAGCGAAAACGCCCTCTACTCCCTGTTCGAAACATCGCGGGACTACCGGGATTCCATGCCCGGCGCGTCAGCCGGCCCGATCAAGAAGCAATATGCGCTTTACTGCGATATCATCGATGAAGCCGGCGGGATCGCCACTATCGCGACCATCCTTGCCAGCAATAATATCAATATCAAAAATATCGGCATCATCCACAACCGTGAATTTGAAGAGGGCGCGCTGCGGATCGAATTTTACGACGAGCCGTCCTCCGCAAAAGCGGTCGGGCTGCTCCAGAAATACCACTATATTGTTTATGAGACATAAAAAGAAAGGACAAAACCCACCATGGAATTATGCGGTATAACAGGACTGAAAGGGACGATCAGCGTCCCGGGGGACAAATCCATCTCCCACCGGTGCGTCATGTTCGGATCCATCGCCAGCGGCGACACCGAAATACACAACTTTCTGGAAGGCGCGGACTGCCTTGCAACGATCCGCTGCTTCCGGACGCTCGGAATTGAAATAGAAGAGAAGAAAGACACCATACTGGTACACGGCAAAGGACTGCACGGGCTCACCGCCCCGACGGACGTCCTGGATACAGGCAACAGCGGGACAACGACCCGGCTTCTCTCCGGGATCCTCGCAGGACAGACATTTGAATCAAAAATATCCGGCGACGAATCCCTGAACTCCCGTCCCATGAAACGGATCATCGAGCCGCTCACACAGATGGGGGCAAACATCTCCAGCATCCTCCGGAACGGATGCGCGCCGCTTTATATCACACCCGGCAGGCTTCACGGAATCCGGTATGAATCCCCGGTCGCATCCGCCCAGGTAAAATCCTGCATCCTGCTGGCCGGGCTCTATGCAGATGGGGAAACTTCGGTCACCGAGCCGTCCCTTTCCCGAAACCATACGGAACTGATGCTGAAGGAATTCGGTGCGGATATCCGCTCCACTTATGCGCTGGACAGCACGAGGGCCACAGCCTGCATCACGCCCTGCAGCAAACTGTACGGGCAGAAGATCACCGTGCCGGGAGACATCTCCTCAGCCGCATACTTCATCGCCGCAGGGCTGATCGTTCCGGATTCAGAGATCCTGATCCGGAATGTGGGCATCAACCCGACGCGCGCCGGCATCCTGAAAGTCTGCGAAGACATGGGCGGAGACATCACCCTCCTCAACGAACACACGGAGGGCGGTGAGAAGATCGCCGATATCCTTGTGCGCACAAGCCGCCTGCACGGCACCGTGATCGAAGGGGACATCATCCCCACCCTGATCGATGAGATCCCGGTCATCGCTGTTATGGCCGCTGTGGCGGAAGGCACAACCGTGATCCGGGACGCCGCAGAGCTGAAAGTAAAAGAGACTGACCGCATCGAGGCCATCTGTGACAACCTGAAAGCCATGGGCTGCCGGGTAACGCCTGCCGGCGACGGCATGTCCATTACCGGCGGGAAACTCAAAGGGGCTTCCATCCACACCCTGCTCGACCACCGGATCGCCATGGCATTCAGCATCGCCGCGCTGGCAGCCGAGGGAAACACGAAAATACTGGACAGCAAATGCGTGGATGTCTCATATCCCACATTTTATGATACCTTTGAAGAACTTCTGTAAAAACCAGGGGCCGGCTCATCTGCCGGCCCCTGTTTTTACAAGGTCATTATATTCCACTGTCCACTGCCGCTCTTTCTACGGCCAGCCCTTTTGTATATCTTTCCATAAATTTCTCATAGCCTTCCACGTCTTCCGCTACCGGATCCATGCCGGTCCCTTTCGCGTCATGGAATACTTTGTTATTGAGATAATCGGTCAGGCTCTCGCCTTCTTCCCTGCGGACCAGATAATCCGCCAGCAGGGCGATGCCCCATGCGCCGCCTTCACCGGCCGTCTCCATTACATATACCGGTGTGTCGATGGCCCCCGCAAGGATCCGCTGCCCGACGCCTTTCGTCTTGAAAAGCCCGCCGTGACCCATCATCCGGTCAAGTCTGACATTTTCTTTCTTAAGCAGGATATCCATGCCTGTCCGCAGTGCGCCCAGGGATGTATAGAGGTGAACCCTCATAAAGTTTGCCAGGTTGAACCTGCTCTCAGGTGAACGCACAAAGAGCGGACGCCCCTCGTCAAACCCGGTGATATGTTCGCCTGAAAAATAATTGTAAGCCAGCAGGCCGCCGCAGTCCGGATCTCCTTCAAGCGCTTTATTATAGAGCGTCCCGAACAGTTTGTTCATATCCACATCGATGCCGAAGCTTTCCGCGAACTCCCTGAACAGTCCCACCCATGCATTCAGGTCTGACGTGCAGTTGTTGCAGTGCACCATAGCCACCAGGTCTCCTGCCGGCGTCGTCACAAGATCGATCTCCTCATAGGGCTTCGTCAGGTCCTTTTCAAGCACTGCCATGGCAAACACGCTGGTCCCGGCAGAGACATTCCCTGTCCTCACGGCAACGCTGTTGGTCGCGGTCATGCCGGTCCCGGCATCGCCTTCCGGCGGGCACATCGGGATGCCTGCGGACAGATTTCCTTCCGGATCGAGAAGTTTCGCACCGGTTTCTGTCAGGCTTCCTGCATCTTCGCCCGCAAGCAGCACCTTCGGGAGCAGGTCGCGGATCTTCCACGGGAATCCCTTATCCGCAACAAGTTCATCAAACTGGTCGAGCATCCGCCCGTCAAAATCTTTTGTTTCGATGTTGATCGGGAACATTCCTGCAGCATCACCGCTTCCCAGTACTTTCCTTCCTGTCAGCATCCAGTGGATGTATCCTGAAAGCGTTGTAAAGAAACGCACCTTATCCACATGGTCTTCACCGTTTAAGATGGCCTGATACAGATGTGCAATACTCCAGCGCTGAGGAATATTGTAGGAGAACAGCCCGGAAAGCTTAGCAGAAGCTTCTCCGGTGATCGTGTTTCTCCAGGTGCGGAACGGCACGAGCAGTTCATCCTTCTCATCAAACGCCAGATAGCCGTGCATCATTGCGCTGATGCCGATCGCCGCCAGATTCGTGATCGTCACGCCGTACTCATCCCTGACATTTTTCACAAGGTCACTGTAGCATCCCTGCAGGCCTTTCCAGACTTCGTCGATGTCATAGGTCCATATATGGTCTACATACTGGTTTTCCCAGTCATAGCTCCCGGACGCCACCGGCGACTTGTCCGTATCGATCAGCACGGCTTTGATCCTGGTAGAACCAAGTTCAATCCCCAGCACAGCCTGTCCCGCATCGATCATCTGTCTGACTTCTTCTTTGCTTCTCATCTGCACATACCTCCTTTTTGAACGGCATCCCTCTTTACAGCATCATTTTTCTCAGTTCTTCGCCGCTCTTCGCGCTTAAGTAGGCCGGAGCGATATCAAATACGGTCCTGCAGCCGCACTGCCCCTCGGCCGCAAGCCTGTACGCCGCACGCGCGTACGCGAGCAGGACGGATGAAGTGAACTCCGGATTGGAATCAAGCTTCAGGCTGTATTCGATCACATGGCTGTTCTCGCCGTCCCAGCCGGTCTTTCCGCTTCTGATCACGAAACCGCCGTGCGGGATGCCGCTGTGGTCTCTTCTGAGCTCTTCCTCGCTGATGAAATGCACGGTCGTATCATAATCCGAGAAATAATTCGGCATGGTTTTGATCTCTTCCTCAACCTTCGCCGCATCTGCGCCTTCTTCCAGCACTACGAAGCACTCTCTTGTGTGCTTCTGCCTGGTGGTAAGGTCCGGATTTTCTCCCTTTCTCACTGCCTCGAGAGAAGACTCTACCGGGATCGTATACTGCTTCGCATCTTTTACTCCGGCAACCCTGCGGATGGCGTCGGAATGTCCCTGGCTGACGCCCTTGCCCCAGAATGTATAATCTTTGCCGTCC
>CALWDN010000135.1 GCA_944376685.1 uncultured Mediterraneibacter sp.
CTTTCTGGCTCATGGTATTGCCGAACACATCCTCGATCTTCCGGCGCACGGATCCCGACCCGTTCTTGAGCACATGGGAAAACGCCTCGTACTCCCCGTGCACATCCGTCAGGAAATGCTCCGTCCCTTTCGGAAGATTCAGGATCGCCTGCAGATTGATGATCTCCGTAGACGCCGCCGCAATGGTCGGATACAGCTCAGACAGCCGTTCCAGGTATTTTGTTTCCAGATCTTTCATCTCATCCTCCCGTGGATCCCCCACTTTTAAAGGCCTACAACATCCCCCATATCGTACATTCCCGGCGCTTTCCCTGCCAGGAACTTACCCGCCTCAACGGCGCCTTTGGCAAACACGCTCCTTGAATATGCCGTATGGGTAAACTCGATCACCTCGTCGGTCCCGGCAAAGATCACGTCGTGGATCCCCACGATCGTGCCGCCGCGCACCGCTGAGATGCCGATCTCTTTTTTATCTCTTTTTTTACGCACCTGGCTGCGGTCATACACGTACTCGTATTCCCCGTTCATCTCTTCATTGATGGAATCCGCCAGTGCAAGGGCCGTCCCGCTGGGCGCGTCCAGCTTCTGGTTATGGTGGCGCTCCACGATCTCCACGTCGTATCCTGCAGGCGCCAGAACCTTTGCCGCATCCTTCAGAAGCTTCAGGAGCAGGTTGATGCCCAGGGACATATTCGCCGACTTCAGCACCGCCGTTTCTTTGGAAGCAGCCTCCACTTTTTTCAGCTGGTCTTCCGAAAGGCCTGTGGTGCACAGGACGACCGGAAGCTTCTTCTGTACGCAGTAATCGAGAAGCCCGTCCACAGCCGATGCCGTTGAGAAATCAATGACCACATCCACGTCCACATCACATTCCTCAATGGACCCGAATACCGGATACTCGTTCGGGACGCCGGTATACGCATCCACACCGGCCGCGATCACGGCGTTTTCATCATTTTTCACGATCTCCGTGATCATCCGTCCCATCTTCCCGTTGCATCCGTGCATTAAAAACTTTACCATAATTCCACTCCTCCTGACTGTATATCAATGTATAAATAAGTTTTCGGTAATATAAAAAGGATATCATATATGAGAGCGAATCTCAACATATGATATCCTTTTAACGATCACTCTTCTATGCACTCCAGCTTGCTCACGGACACCTCATAGGCCGTCCTTGTCTCCGTCTCTGTCTCTGAAAGCTTCTTTACATACTCCCGGCTCTGGATCCGCCCCAGCACGCGCACATGCTCTCCCACATCAAACCCGGAGGCATACCTGGCGTTCCTCCCCCAGCAGATGCACGGGATATAGTCGGACTTCCCGTACGGCCGGTTCACCGCAAGCAGCAGGTCCGCGATCTCCCGTCCCAGCGGCGTCTTCCGGTATACCGGACGTTTGCACATGTATCCTTCCAGCATGATATGGTTCGTGCGCGCCCCGTCCGGCTCCTCATCCACAAACTCGATCTCCCGCGCGAACACAGACAGGATCAGGCGGTTCTTCTGCTCCTCATGGCGGTTGTACGACCGGAACTGCCCCGTCACTTTGATGCACTGCCCCCTGTAGCTGCGGGACACGTCCAGCAAACGCTCAGACACCATGACCGGGATCGTGTCATTTGAACTGCTCAGCCTCCTCACGAGGATATCCACCATAAAAAAGCCCTCGCCGAACACTTCGTGGCTGTATGTAAATTCCGACACCACGGTTCCGATAACTGTTACCTGATTGTTCTCAATGATCTTATCTGACATAATCTGTAGTTCTCCCTTCCTCTTTCCGGTATTTTTGAGTCACTACTAAATGTATGAGCCGCATTCCGGATTTAGAACCCAGCCGCGCCCGAATCGTTCGACACGATTTTTCGCATTCCCGGTGTTGTAAATTACAGATTTTGTGATAAAATAAAAAAGTTGCAGCAAAAGAAACAGCTTATTATAAGGAAAGAGTGCGTATATTTATGAAGACAAAACGTGAAGATGTAAGAAATATTGCCATTATCGCCCATGTCGACCACGGCAAGACAACCCTCGTGGACGAGCTGCTCAAACAGAGCGGCGTATTCCGCGAGAACCAGGAAGTCGCCGAGCGCGTCATGGATTCCAACGATATCGAACGTGAAAGAGGGATCACCATCCTCTCCAAAAACACCGCCGTACACTACAACGGCG
This sequence comes from uncultured Mediterraneibacter sp., assembly GCA_944376685.1. Classification (GTDB taxonomy): domain Bacteria; phylum Bacillota; class Clostridia; order Lachnospirales; family Lachnospiraceae; genus Mediterraneibacter. The sequence goes on from CALWDN010000135.1 coordinate 2,178, forward strand.
TGAAGATCAACATCATCGACACCCCGGGACACGCCGACTTCGGCGGCGAGGTGGAGCGTGTGCTGAAGATGGTCAACGGCGTCATCCTGGTCGTGGACGCATTCGAGGGCGCCATGCCGCAGACGAAATTCGTTCTCCGGAAAGCCCTGGAATTAAGCCTTCCGGTCATCGTCTGCATCAATAAGATCGACCGCCCGGAAGCCCGCCCGGACGAGGTGATCGACGAGGTGCTGGAGCTCTTCATCGACCTGGGCGCATCCGACGACCAGCTGGAGTGCCCGTTCGTGTATGCTTCCGCCAAAAACGGCGTGGCGGTGCTGGACCTGACAGACGAAGAGCGGGACATGAAGCCGCTTTTCGAAACGATCCTTGATTACATCCCGGCCCCGGAAGGCGACCCGGAAGCGCCCACCCAGGTGCTCATCAGCACCATTGACTACAATGAATAAGTAGGCCGCATCGGCATCGGCAAGGTGGACGACGGCACCATCGCCGTCAATCAGGAAATGCTCCTGGTAAACCACCACGATCCGGACAAACAGGAGAAAGTAAAGATCAGCCGGCTCTACGAGTTTGACGGTCTGGAAAAGAAAGAAGTCAAAGAAGCCGGCATCGGCTCCATCGTGGCCATCTCCGGCATCTCCGACATTTCCATCGGCGATACCCTCTGCTCCCCGGACCATCCGGATCCGATCCCGTTCCAGAAGATCTCCGAGCCCACCATTGCCATGCAGTTCATCGTAAACGACAGCCCCTTCGCCGGCCGGGAGGGCAAGTATGTCACGTCCCGACATCTGCGCGACCGCCTGTTCCGCGAGCTGAATACGGACGTCAGCCTCCGGGTAGAGGAAATGGACAATACCGACAGCTTCAAAGTGTCGGGACGCGGCGAACTCCACCTCTCCGTCCTGATCGAAAACATGCGCCGGGAAGGCTATGAATTCGCGGTCAGCAAGGCGGAAGTCCTCTATCACGAGGATGAAAACGGGAAAAAACTGGAACCCATGGAGACCGCGTACATTGATGTGCCGGATGAATTCACCGGCGTTGTGATCGAGAAACTCGGCCAGCGCAAGGGCGAGCTGCGCAATATGGCGCCCATGAGCGGCGGATACACCCGCCTGGAGTTCTCCATCCCGTCCCGCGGACTGATCGGATACCGGGGTGAATTCCTGACCGACACGAAAGGAAACGGGATCCTCAACACCAGTTTCGAAGGCTACGCGCTGTATAAGGGGGACATCCAGTACCGCAAACAGGGGTCCCTTATCGCCTTCGAGACCGGCGAATCCGTCACTTACGGATTGTACAGCGCCCAGGAGCGTGGTACACTGTTTATAGGACCCGGCGAGAAAGTGTACGCCGGCATGGTCATCGGCCAGAACGGAAAAGCTGAGGACATTGAGCTTAACGTCTGCAAGACAAAGCACCTGACCAACACCCGCTCTTCCAGCGCCGACGAGGCCCTGCGCCTGACGCCGCCGCGGATCTTAAGCCTGGAGCAGGCCCTGGACTTCATCGACACAGACGAGCTTCTTGAAGTAACGCCAAAGACGCTCCGGATCCGCAAAAAGATCCTGGATTCCAGGATGCGCAAGCGCAGCAGCATGAAATAATATGTCCCGCCGGATCATACGGCACAGCTGAAGAGGAGGTTCCCCATGGAGAAATACGCCCGCATCTTTTTAAAGAAACTGACCAAGGTCATGGAATTTGTCATCGCCGTCGTACTGGCCTGCGGGATCATCATTATGATCGGGCAGCTGGTGCTCTCCATCGGGGAGCTCCCGGACCTGAACACCTATCCGAACTATGACGACCTGCTTACCGCATGCTTCAACCTGATCATCGGCGTAGAGCTGATCCGCATGCTCTACCTGCACACACCGGTCACCGTATTCGAGGTGCTTCTGTTCGCCATCGCTCGCCAGGTGATCATCGACCACTCGTCTCCCCTCAACAGCCTGATCGGCATGGTCGCCATCGCGATCCTCTTTGCCACGCGGAAATTTCTTTTCGCACCCTTTGATGAAACAGACAAGACCGTTTTCCGCGCCGGGCAGAAGGTCCGCCATATCAACCGGCTGTTCCGGCTCGGCATTCCGTGCGACGGCGCAGACGATACGCTCCTTGACGTCCTCGCAAAGAAGATGGAGGAGGCCGGCACAGAACCCGGCATCGGCGCCTGTGTATATTTCACGGATTTCGGGCTTCGGATCGCTAGGATGAAAGACGGAAAAATCACCCGCATCGAGGTGATTCGTTCTATACAATAACTCCTTTCCATGTTATAATATTTACATAATACATACACATATTTAATATATGTTTATGGCAAAACTGAACAAAAAAGGAGTTGAACAGTATGAATTTTATCATCAGCGGAAAAAACATTGAAGTGACTGCGGGACTCAGAGAAACGATTGAACAGAAACTGGGAAAGCTTGAGCGGTACTTCACTCCTGAAACAGA
>CALWDN010000136.1 GCA_944376685.1 uncultured Mediterraneibacter sp.
CTGCACATATCTGCTTGTCACTTCACGGAGCTTGTGGACCTGCCGGCTTCCCTTTCCGGTTACCAGCAGCTTTATGATCAGGTCAAACACACAGTCCCCGATATATGCAAGCACCAGCGGGGAACTCGTCTTCGGATCCACACTTTGCATGCCGGGGATCGATTTCATATAATGTTCCAGTCCGTAATCTACGCTTTTTTCCATTTTACTCCTTCTCGTGTATCCTCTAGGATGATGCCCTTTGCCAGAAGTTCGTCCCTGATCTGGTCCGCAAGCGCGAAATTCTTCTCTTTTCTCGCCGCCTGGCGTTTTTCGATCAGCTCCTCGATCTCCTCATCGAGCATTTCCTCTTTCTTTTCAATAATGATGCCCAGCACGTCCGTCAGGTTCTGAAGCCTTCCGTACAGGCTGTCCAGATACTCCTTCGTACGTGTGCCGTCGACAGTCGTATTGATGTATTTTACCAGTTCAAATACCGCTGCGATGGCGTCAGCCGTATTGAAATCATCGTCCATGGCGCGCTCAAAACCGTCTGCATATTCCTGCGTCTTCCCATACAGATCTTTCTCCTCATCGGTCATTGGCTCTGCGGATGCACTGCCTGCCAGGAATTTCAGGTTGTCTGCAGCCGTAAGGATGCGCTCCAGTCCGCTTTTCGCAGACTCCATCAGTTCCGCGCTGAAGTTGAGCGGACTTCTGTAATGGGCGCTGAGCATGAAGAAACGGAGGACCTGCAGATCGTATTTCTCGCTGATGTCACGCACGGTAAAGAAATTCCCCAGTGATTTGGACATCTTGCGGTTATCAATGTTCAGGAATCCGTTATGCATCCAGTAACGGGCGAATTCCTTTCCGTTGGCCGCCTCGCTCTGGGCGATTTCGTTCTCATGATGCGGGAAGATCAGATCCTCGCCGCCGGCATGGATGTCGATCTGCTCGCCCAGATATTTCTTGGACATCTCTGAGCACTCGATATGCCATCCCGGACGTCCCTCGCTCCACGGAGACTCCCATGCAGGCTCGCCTTCTTTCTTCGGCTTCCACAGTACGAAATCCAGCGGATCTTCCTTCTCATCCTCACCGGTAACGAGCAGTGTGCGCCCGCCGGACTGAAGGTCGTCCAGATTCTTGTGGGAAAGCTTGCCGTAATCTTTGAACTTGCGGGTGCGGTAATAGACCGTTCCGTTCTTCTCGTAGGCATAACCTTTCTCGATCAGCGTCCGGATCATATCCACCATCCCGCAGATCTCTTCTGTTGCAAGCGGATTCTTCGTCGCAGGCTTGATGTTCATGGCGTCCATGTCCTTTTTGCATTCCTCGATGTACCGTTTGGAGATCACCTCCGCAGTCGTGCCTTCCTCGATCGCCTTTTTTATGATCTTATCATCCACATCCGTAAAATTTGATACGAAATTCACATCATATCCTTTATATTCAAAATATCTGCGCACTGTGTCAAATACGATCATGGGGCGGGCGTTGCCGATGTGGATCAGGTTGTAAACGGTGGGGCCGCATACATACATCTTCACCTTCCCGGCCTCTAAGGGCTCGAACTCTTCTTTTCTCTTTGACATTGTATTATAAATCTTCATCTTCTTCTCCTTTCTTTTCGATGCATCTCATCTCTTTCATCAGGCTCTTCAGCCTGCTGTGGAGACGGACATTTTCATCATGCAGCCGCCGGATGTCTTCCAGCACCGGATCGGGCAGATGCACCTGGTCCATATCGTACCGCGGGATCTTCTTATTGTCCATGCGGACGATGCGGCCCGGCACCCCGACCACCGTACAGTTGGGCGGCACTTCCTCCAGCACGACCGATCCGGCGCCGATCTTGGAATTCTCCCCGATCGTAAAAGATCCGAGGATCTTGGCGCCGGCGCTGACCATGACGTTGTCCTCCAGCGTCGGATGGCGTTTGCCCTGTTCCTTGCCGGTCCCGCCCAGCGTCACACCCTGGTACAGGGTCACATTGTCGCCGATGACGGTTGTCTCGCCGATGATCACGCCGCTTCCGTGGTCGATGAACAGTCCCCTGCCGATCGTCGCGCCCGGATGGATCTCGATCCCGGTCTTGCGCGCTCCCCGCTGGGAGATCCACCTGGCCCAGAAGTAATGCCCTCTGAGATACAGCTTATGCGCCAGCCGGTATCTGAGGATCACGCGGAAGCTCGGATAAAGAAATACTTCCATATTTGATTTGATCGCGGGATCCCGCTCGCGTATGACCTGTATCTCCTCTTTGATATATGATATGATACCCATTCATGTTCTCCTCAGGCTGTCTCTTGTTTACACAATCTCATTTAAAAATATTTTTGTCAGTTTCGTGATCTTTTCAAGCTCCAGTGCCAGGCGTTCTGTGACCATGACCCCGTCCGCTTCTGCGGTCTCCGTGATGCTTTTCCTGCCGAAAAGGTATTCTGTAAGCGCATCGACGGGCAGCACGCCCTCTGAATCTTCCGTCTCACGGACATGGATCTTTGTCTCGTCCGCTTCGCTGGTGATCCGCCATACCCGGCTGTTTCCACGGATCAGCGGGTCGATCACGGCAAAACTGCAGTTCAGCGCAGTCCCTTCCGGTACAGTCATTGCTTTCAGCAGTTCTTCCAGGCGGACGATCCTCGCCATGATCACCGGTTTCCGCCCGGTCCTCCCGATATTGCCGCACGCATAGACAACGGCCTCCCGGTCTGTCCCGTCTGCCCCCCTGTTCAGCAGGTTCCCGAGAAGTTCCTGCACCGAGCAGCGACAGGCTGCTTCATATCCGGGCAGATACAGGGGTTCGCGGATCTCCAGCCCTGCTTCCGCAGCATAGGCGTACATTCCTTTGATCCCGCCATCCTGGCGGATCAGGCGCACGCCGCCCTTCTCGCTCTGCTGCTCCATGACCATGGTCTGATAATACGCCGCATCCCGGACCGCACACACCTGCCATTGTCCGGAAAAATACGCATTAAAAAACCGGGCCATCTCTTCCGCATCCCAGAGCGCCGCATCGCTGAACACACAGTTTTGCGGACAGGACTGAGTTTCCTCACAGCTGTCCTCCATCCGGATCTTTCCGATATCCTGTTCATAGATAAAACGAAAATCATATGGTGAATAGATCGCTTCAGCGGCAGGCATCAGAAACGTAAACGGGATCTTTTTCGCATACATCTCATTCAGCGATGCCCTCAGCAGGCCGCCCATATATCCCCGGCCGCGGTACTCTTCTTTTGTCGCAACGGCGATGATGTATGCACTTGGCAGTTCAGACGCTTCCACCTTCAGCATGTACGGATTCAGCTGGAGCATGGAACAGATCTGTCCGTCCTCTTCCACTACATAGATCTCATTATCCCTGGCCTTTATATAATAGTAATAATCAAGAAAAGCCTTTGTGTCATCCGCAAAGACTTCCTCCCAGAGCAGCCTGGTATTTCCGTGTTCGCTCTGTTCCAGTTTTCGAAGAATCATGCCTGCGGCGCCCCTTTCAGATCTCATCCAGCAGGCAGACTGCCTGGGCGGATATCCCTTCGCCTTTTCCGGTAAAGCCAAGCCCTTCCTCTGTAGTGGCTTTCACGCTTATCTTCTCCGGATCCGTCCCCAGGGCCTGCGCGATATTTTTCCTCATCTGATCGATATGCGGGCGCATCTTCGGTTTCTGGGCAATGATCGTCGCATCGACATTGCCGATCTGATACTGATGCTCTTCCAGAAGCCGGCCCACATGTTCCAGGAGCCGGATGCTGGATATGCCCTCATATTCCGGGTCCGTATCCGGGAAATGGCTGCCGATGTCGCCAAGCGCAGCAGCCCCGAGAAGCGCATCCATAATGGCGTGCAGGAGAACGTCCGCGTCAGAATGGCCAAGAAGCCCTTTCTCACACGGGATATCCACGCCGCCGATGATCAGTTTTCTTCCGGCCGAGAGCCGGTGGACATCATATCCCATCCCTATACGCATATCTATTTCTCCTCATAATCTGCTTCAATCTCTTCTTCATCCGCCGGTTTTGGCGTTTTGCTTTTCTGCACGGGGGCAGGTGCGGTCTGTACTTCCTGCGCCTCTTCTTTCCCTGCCGCCTCTTCTGCCGCGGCGGTTTCATCATCAGACGCCGCATCCGCGCCGGACAGCTCTTCTTTCCTGATATCCAGTATCATCTTCAGGCTGTGGATGACGCAGGCCGCGCCGAATACCACAAAAACAGCTGCAAATATACACATTAAGACCATATTTTCCGGCTTTTCCCTGTACATCTGATAAAACAGGCTGCAGCCAAGATAGGCCAGCCAGCCGCCAAGGACGATGCGGATCGCGTATCCTGTTTTCTGATTCATGTATTTATCCTCCGTAATCATTCTGTGGACTATTCTAACATAAGTTTTGGCGTAATTCCAGTTCATATGTATCTGACTTTGCAAAGCAAGCCACAAAAACGGTGCATCACACTTCTGTACAGGTAAACCGGAACAATTTATAATTGAACATTGAAAAAAGCCCGTAAATACGAGCTTTCCAAGTAGTAGCGGAAACTGGATTTGAACCAGCGACACCACGGGTATGAACCGTGTGCTCTAGCCAACTGAGCTATTCCGCCA
>CALWDN010000137.1 GCA_944376685.1 uncultured Mediterraneibacter sp.
GGAACATCCGGAATCAGTGGACGATATCCGGAAGCTGATGGAATATTACCTGCCCACGACGGTCAAGCTGCTGGACGCCTATGAGGATCTGGACGCCCAGCCGGTGCAGGGGGAAAATATCATCTCCTCAAAGAAGGAGATCGAAAAAACGATCGATACATTAAATGTTGCATTTGAAAAACTGCTGGACGACCTGTTCCAGGATACGGCGTGGGATCTGTCCTCAGACATTTCCGTGCTGGAGACCATGCTGGCCCAGGAAGGGCTGACTGAGGACGGCCTGAAAAGTGCAGGAAGAAAGCCGTGACAGAAGGCGGTTTTAAGAGAAGAAAAACGGATATAAGATTCAGAAACGGAGGAAGACAGGATGAGCAATGATTTTCAGGATGTAAGCACAGCCCCCACACTGACACTGGACCCGTTCGGGACGCCGGAGAAGAAACAGCCGCCGGTGGAAGAGGGAAAGAATGAACCGGCGCTTGACGAGAGCATTCTGACGGATGAAGAGCGGAAGATGGTGGATGCATTTGCACAGCAGATCGATCTGACTGATTCCGCCATGGTGCTCCAGTATGGCGCGGGAACCCAGAAAAAGATGGCGGACTTCTCAGAGGATGCGCTGGACAATGTGCGCTCCAAAGACCTGGGCGAGGTGGGCGGCCTGCTGAGCGACGTCGTCACAGAGCTGAAAGGGTTTGGCGAAGACGAGGAGAAGGGCGGCATTTTCGGGATCTTTAAGAAGGCGTCCAACAAGATCGAGTCCATGAAGGCAAAGTATGCCAAAGCCGAGGCGAACGTCAACGAGATCGTAAAAGTGCTTGAAAAGCATCAGGTGCAGCTGATGAAAGATACGGCGCTCCTTGATAAGATGTATGAACTGAACCTGACTTATTTTAAAGAACTGTCCATGTACATCCTGGCCGGGAAGAAGAAACTGGCGGAAGTGCGGGGGACGCAGCTGAAAGAACTTCTCTCCAGAGCTGAAGCGTCGGGACTTCCGGAGGACGCCCAGGCGGCGAAGGATCTGGACAATCAGTGCAACCGGTTTGAGAAGAAGATCCACGATCTGGAACTGACCCGGATGATCTCCATCCAGACCGCGCCCCAGATCCGTCTGGTGCAGAACAATGACACGCAGATGGTGGAGAAGATCCAGTCCACCATTGTCAATACGATCCCGCTGTGGAAGAGCCAGATGGTGCTCGCCCTTGGTGTGGAGCATTCCGCCCAGGCGGCTGCAGCCCAGCGTGAAGTGACGGATATGACCAACGAACTCCTTCGGAAGAATGCGGAGAAGCTGAAGATGGCGACCGTGGAGACGGCGAAAGAATCCGAGCGGGGCATCGTGGATATGGAGACGCTTAAGGCGACCAACGAATCTCTCATCTCCACGCTGGATGAAGTGATGCAGATCCAGCAGGAAGGCCGGCAGAAGCGCGCCGAGGCGGAGCAGGGATTGAGAGAGATGGAGCAGGAGCTCAGGGCGAAGCTGCTGGAGATCCGCGGGTAGATGCCGTACGGATAAAGCCGGCATGGGTTGACATGCGGGATGTTATCGGTTAAAATCACAGTTGCGAACAGCGATGAACGGGATTAGTATATATGAAGAAATGCTGCAGAGAGAAGGCGGGTGGTGCGAGCCTTGTGCATGGAACATACAGAACCGGCCCGGGAGCTTCTGCATGAAAATGCAGCGTGCGGTCCGCGTTAAGGACGAAAGAGAGAACCGGGCTTCCGTACAGAACGGATGGCATTCGGTTAATTAGGGTGGTACCGCCGGGATATCCGGTCCCTTGTATGAGGGGCATGAGGATGTCCCGGCGTTCTTGTTTATTAAATACAGCAGAACGCATCAGCAGTATTAAGAATAGGATAAAGGAGAAGAGAAGATGGCTAAGGAAAAGAAACTGGTACAGTCGATCACTTCAAGAGATGAAGATTTCGCGCAGTGGTATACGGATGTTGTCCGTGAGGCGAAACTGTGCGACTACTCAGGCGTAAAAGGATGCCTGAACTATCTGCCCAACGGATATGCCCTGTGGGAGAATATCCAGGCGGATCTTGACAAAAGGTTCAAAGATACAGGCGTGGAAAATGTATATCTCCCGGTGCTGATCCCGGAGAGCCTCCTTCAGAAGGAGAAGGATCATATCGAAGGCTTCGCGCCGGAGGTGGCATGGGTAACCCACGGCGGTATGGAGCCGCTGCAGGAGCGCTTCTGCATCCGCCCCACATCCGAGACGCTGTTCTGTGATGTGTGGAGCAAGACCGTGCAGTCCTACCGCGACCTGCCGAAGGTGTGGAACCAGTGGTGCTCCGTGCTGAGATGGGAGAAGACGACGAGACCGTTCCTCCGTTCCAGAGAGTTCCTCTGGCAGGAGGGCCACACGATCCACGCAACTTATGAGGAAGCGGAAGAGCGCACGAAGATGATGTGGGAAGTGTACAAGAGCTTCGTAGAGGAAGACCTGGCGATCCCGGTTGTTGCCGGACGCAAGACCGAGAGCGAGAAATTTGCCGGGGCGCAGGACACCTACACTATCGAAGCGCTGATGCATGACGGGCAGGCGCTGCAGTCTGCGACCAGCCATTTCTTCGGAAATGCGTTCCCGGATGCATTTAACATCAAATATGCAGATAAGAATAATGAGCTCCACAGTGTATATGAGACGTCATGGGGCCTGTCCACCAGGATCATCGGAGCCATCATCATGGTGCACGGCGATGACAACGGCCTGGTGCTGCCGCCGAGGATCGCGCCGGTCCAGACGAGGGTCATCCCGATCGCGCAGCACAAGGAAGGCGTGCTCGACAGGGCGAACGAACTGCTCGACGCTCTGAAGGCAGCAGGCTACCGCGCGAAGATCGATGATTCCGAGAAGAGCCCGGGATGGAAGTTCAGCGAGCAGGAGATGCTGGGCATCCCGACCCGTATCGAGATCGGACCGAAGGATATCGAGAACGGCCAGGTTGTAGTGGTACGCCGCGATACACGAGAGAAGATCGTGGTTGCCATCGATGAGATCACCACGAAGCTGGGCGAGATCCTGGAGACGATCCAGAAAGACCTCTATGCGAAGGCGAAAGCATTCCTTGAGGACCACATCAGCGAAGCGACCACCATGGATGAGATGAAAGATGCAGTCCAGAATAAGAAGGGATTCGTGAAAGCCATGTGGTGCGGCGAGGAAGCGTGCGAGGATGAGATCAAGGCCCAGACCGGCGGCGTGACATCCCGGTGCATCCCGATGGAGGAAGAACATCTCTCCGATGTGTGCGTATGCTGCGGGAAACCGGCGAAGCACATGGTATACTGGGGAAGAGCATATTAATTCAGTTTCAGAAAGGTTTGGCGACAACAGTGATCTGCAATAATATTCTTGAAGCAATGGGAAATACGCCGCTGATCCGGCTTGGCCGCATGGCGGAGCCGGGCAGCGCGCAGATCCTTGTAAAATTTGAAGGACTCAACGTGGGCGGCTCCATCAAGACGAGGACAGCCTACAACATGATCCGCGACGCAGAAGAAAAGGGCCTGATCAAAGAGGATACCATCATCGTAGAGCCGACCAGCGGCAATCAGGGCATCGGCCTGGCGCTCGTCGGGGCGGTGCGGGGGTACCACACCCGGATCATCATGCCGGATTCGGTCAGCGAGGAGCGGCGTAAACTGATGAAGCACTACGGCGCGGAGGTGGTCCTGGTCCACGACGCCGGCAATATCGGCGAGTGTATCGAAGAGTGCCTGAATACGGCGCTTAAGATGGCGGAAGAAGATCCCCGGGTCTTCGTGCCCCAGCAGTTTGAGAACCCGGCGAACCCGGCGGTGCACCGGTCACAGACGGCGATCGAGATCCTGGAGCAGGCGGACTGCCCGATCGACGGATTCTGTTCCGGCATCGGGACCGGCGGAACCATCACCGGCATCGGCGAGGTGCTCAAAGAGAAGAATCCCCACATGGAGATCTGGGCGGTGGAGCCGGAGCATGCGGCCATCCTCTCGGGCGGATCCATCGGCACCCATCTTCAGATGGGCATCGGCGACGGCCTGATCCCGGCCATCCTGAACACAGAGATCTACGATGACATCTGTATTGTGACGGATGAGGAGGCGATCCAGACGTCCCGCGACCTGGCGGCAAAAGAAGGCATCATGTGCGGCATTTCCTCCGGCACGAATGTGGCGGCGGCGATCAAGCTGGCGCGGAAGCTGGGTGAAGGGAAAACGGTCGTGACGGTGCTGCCGGACACGGCGGAGCGGTATTTCTCTACGCCGCTTTTTGAAGAATAAGAGCATAAACGGGGACGGATATCCGGTTTTTTGCGGGATATCCGCCCTTTTTCTGATAAAATCCGTGTAAAATCCCTTGACATCCCAATTTAAACGTAATAAACTATTTTAGCGTGCACGAAAAGGCACTGCTCTTTTTGTGCGCCCAAAAGGATATCGACAAGATTATCCGCAGCCCCCTTCCGCATAAGCGGCAGGGAAACGAATAATTCATAGGAGGTGAAAAGGAATGCCAACATTTAACCAGTTAGTTAGAAAAGGACGTCAGACTTC
>CALWDN010000138.1 GCA_944376685.1 uncultured Mediterraneibacter sp.
TATGCTTCACAGAGTATGACGTGACGATCCCGAACAAACAGGTTGCATTTGTAAAAGAAGAGATCACAAATACATTCGGCGAGTTCCTTGCGGCAAACGGACTGAAGCAGGCCCGTATCGCTGAGACGGAGAAGTACGCCCATGTTACCTTCTTCTTCAACGGCGGCGTTGAGGAGCCGAACCCGGGTGAGGACCGCATTCTTGTGAAATCACCGAAGGTTGCCACATATGACCTGAAACCGGAGATGAGCGCTTATGAAGTATGCGACAAGCTGGTTGAGGCTATCAAGTCCGGCAAGTATGACGTGATCATTATTAACTTTGCGAACCCGGATATGGTCGGACATACCGGCGTTGAGACGGCAGCGGTCAAGGCAATCGAGGCGGTTGACGAGTGTGTCGGCAGAGCGGTTGACGCGATCAAAGAAGTGGACGGCCAGATGTTCATCTGCGCAGACCACGGAAATGCAGAGCAGCTCATCGACGAGGAGACCGGCGAGCCGTTCACCGCGCATACAACCAATCAGGTGCCGTTCATCCTTGTAAATGCAGACCCATCCTACAGACTGAGAGAGGGCGGCTGTCTGGCGGATATCGCACCGACCCTGATCGAGATGATGGGCATGGAGCAGCCGAAAGAGATGACCGGAAAGTCCCTGATCGAGAAATAATCGAAAAGTCTGATAATATAAGCTACAGGACAGTACAGAGGCACGGGAACCGATTGACCGCGCCTCTGTCTTTCTCTGTCAGTCAGGAAAGAGGAGTTGGATTTATCATGCGTGAGAAACTGACAAAAAGCGATGTGGAGAAGATCCGGGCCGAGATCGAACACCGGAAGCTGGTGGAGCGCAAAGAACTCATTGAGGCGGTAAAGGAGGCTCGCTCCCACGGCGATCTGAGCGAGAATTTTGAATACCATGCGGCCAAAAAAGAGAAGAATCGCAATGAGAGCCGGATCCGGTATCTGGAGCGGATGCTCAAGACTGCGATCATCGTGGAGGACCACTCAAAAGCGGATGAAGTGGGACTTAATAATACGGTGGAGATCTACTGTGAAGACGATGACGAAGTGGAGACTTACCGGATCGTAACTTCTGTGCGGGGCAGTTCCCTGAACGGACTTGTCAGCATCGAGTCGCCCATCGGGAAGGCGCTCCTGGGTCACAAAGAAGGCGACCGCGTCTATGTGAAAGTAAACGACGACTACGGATATTATGTGGTGATCCGCAAAGTGATCAAGACCGAGAGCGAAGAGGAAGACCACATCCGGAGTTTCTGAGGAAGTGATTTTACCTAGATTTTACATTTATCCTGTGATAGTTTTTACATCCTCTGTATACAATAAACCTGTAGCAAGTGAAGAGTTACAACAGACGGGGGCATGTAAAATGTACAGAGGATTATGGAATCTCATCAGAAAATATACAGACGGAAGCCATGCGGTAGCGCTGTTCCTTCCGGTCATGATCATCGGATGGACCATTGCGGGCGTCCTTTTGGGACTGGTTGTGTGCGCCATCACAGGAACGGATCTTGTCTCAGCGCTTGCTGAATTGATCTGCGCGGGCGGATATGCCGGGCTGATACTGGGACTGTTCGGCGGATGCCTGTTCCTGTACCGGATTGAAGAATAAAGATTTATCAGAGAGATAAAGGGCCATTCCGGCGCAGCATACCATATTACAAAACCGTTCCGCTTTACCTCAAAGATTTGAATGGATGTTAGCTGCCACCAAATGTTCGTCCAATGGGACTCCATTTGCTGACAGCTAACATCCAGAACAAATGCTTTTCGGAACGCTCTCACTTGAAGTTTTGTAATATGGTATGCTGCGCCGGAACTGTGTTTATCCCTCTTTTCAGGGAAGTGTCGCATCGGCACACTATCTCTTAAGCAGAGTGATTTTCTGCCGGAAATGCAGGCGGAGAGGAACGTTTGAATTGGGAAAATATTAGAAAACCGGGGAGGGTTGCGTGAGCAAGGAAGTTCTCGCCCTTTGGCTTTTGCAATTCTTGTGAAAACCGAAGCAAAACCGGCAACCCATATGGCTGAAGGAAACATCGAATACTGGTACTGCGATGGTTGTGATAAGTATTTCAGCGATAAAGCCGGTACAAAAGAGATTGCCCTTGCAAATACGGTTATTCCGAAGCTGACGGAGCATACCGCCAACGGGACAGGCTGGCATTCCGATGCAAGCAGCCACTGGAATACCTGCGAGTGTGGCGAGAAGTTGAACGAAGCAGCCCACATATTTAAGTGGGTAATTGATAAAGAAGCAACTGCAACCGAGAAAGGCTCCAACCACGAGAAATGCACTGTCTGTGGCTATGAAAAAGCGGCGGTAGAAATCCCCGCAACGGGAACACCGTCAGATACCGACACAAGCTCTCCACAGACCGGCGACGACAGCAATATCGCTCTTTGGATTGCGGTTATGTTTGCAGCAGGTGCTGTTCTGATCGGCACAGCCGTGTATAGCTGCAAGAAAAAATACAGAAAATAAATCTATATATAACCATGCGCCCTGTGGAAGGAATCCAGGGGGCGTTTTTCTGCGCAACTGCAAAATGCTTCACATCACAGTGAGAGAGACGGCTTTCAGCCGGACTACGCCTGCAGTATGCTAAGGGAATATACCGCCGTTTCTGACGATGCAGCCATCCCCGGTTTTCTTATATCTTCCCAATTTAAATATTCTCTCTGCCCGCATTTCCGGCAGAAAATCACTCTGCTTAAGAGACAGCGTGCCGATGCGACACGTTCCTGCATAGAGGAATAATAGCAGTTCAGGCGTGGAAGAGCATATTACAAAACATTAAGTGAGAGCGTTCCGAAAAGCATTTGTTCTGGATGTTAGCTGCCAGCAAATGGAGTCCCATTGGACGACCATTTGCTGGCAGCGTTACATCCATTCAAATCTTTGAGGTAGAGCGGAACGGTTTTGTAATATGGTTCTTCCACGCCTGAACGGACTATTATTTTTCTAAATTCTTAAAGGCCGTCGACAGCATCAGTTTGATCCTGTTCAGCTGGTTTACTTCGCTTGCGCCCGGGTCGAAGTCGATGGCGACGATGTTGGACTCGGGATGTCTTCTTCTAAGTTCTTTGATAACGCCTTTTCCTACCACATGGTTCGGCAGGCAGGCGAACGGCTGTGTACACACGATGTTGCCTGCGCCGCTGTGGATGAGCTCCAGCATCTCGCCGGTCAGGAACCATCCCTCGCCGGTCTGGTTTCCGATGGACACGATCTCAGACGCCATTTTTGCCAGATCCTCGATGTGCGCCGGCGGGGTGAAATGTTTACTCTCGGCAAATGCTTTGCTTGCCGGTCCGCGCAGCCATTCTACGGCTTTGATGCCCAGGTTGCCGAGCAGCGCCTTGGACTTCTTGAATCCCAGGTGGGACACTTTGAAGTTCTGGTTGTAGAAGCAGTACTGCATGAAGTCGATGAGGTCCGGAACGACCGCCTCGGCGCCTTCCGCCTCCAGCAGGTCTACCAGGTAGTTGTTGGCAGCCGGCAGGAATTTGACAAGGATCTCGCCGACCACGCCCACGCGCGGTTTCTTGATATCCAGGATCTCAATGTTGTCAAAATCCGAGATGATGTCGCGGCAGAGCTGTTTGAATTTCCGGCGGGACGGATAGCCCTCGGATACAAACTTCTGAACGACGCTGACCCATTTGCGGTGTACGGCGTTGGTCGTGCCGGGAACTGCCTCGTAGGGGCGCATCCGGTACACGCATTTCATGAAGATGTCGCCGAATACCGCGGCGTATGCGATGCGCACTGCCAGCGGGAGGGTGATCTTGAATCCCGGGTTGGCCTCCAGGCCGCTTAAGTTGATGGAGATGACCGGGATATGTTCGTATCCGGCCTTCTTCAGCGCGCGGCGGATAAAGCCGATGTAGTTGGACGCGCGGCAGCCGCCGCCGGTCTGGCTGATGATCACGGCCAGGTGGTCGGTGTCGTACTGTCCGGAAAGGATGGCGTCCATGATCTGTCCGACGACGATGAGGGACGGATAGCAGGCGTCATTGTTTACATATTTGAGGCCCATGTCCACAGCCTGACGGTTGTCGTTTGGCAGCACTTCGATCTTGTAGCCGGCAGCCCTGAAGGCGGGCTCCAGCAGTTCGAAATGGATGGGCGACATCTGCGGGCAGAGGATGGTGTGGGTCTTCCGCATCTCTTTTGTGAACGGCACTTTCTCGATGGATGCCGGGCGGATGGTGCGGGCCTCTTTCTTCTGCTCGCGCACGCGGATCGCAGCCAGCAGGGAGCGCACACGGATGCGGGCCGCGCCCAGGTTGTTGACTTCGTCGATCTTCAGCGTGGTATAGATCTTATCGGAACCGGTCAGGATATCCGCCACCTCGTCCGTGGTCACGGCGTCCAGGCCGCAGCCGAAGGAGTTGAGCTGGATGAGATCCAGGTTCTCGGTTGTCTTGACATAGTTTGCCGCAGCGTACAGTCTGGAGTGGTACATCC
>CALWDN010000139.1 GCA_944376685.1 uncultured Mediterraneibacter sp.
ACTATGAGGCTTTGGAGGTGGCTGCATAGTCAGTGATATCCTTGAGAAAAATGTGTCAACTAATCTTGACAATATCACAAAGCCGAAATGCCAAAGGTGACACCTCATGTCTGCCGTCATACATTTTGCTCCAATATGGCAAAGTCGGGCATGAACCCTAAGACGTTGCAGAAGATTATGGGGCACTCGGATATCGGCGTGACGCTGAACACTTATACGCATGTGGGCTTTGAAGACATTCAAAAAGAGATGAAAAAGATATGTAGTTAGGTGAGTTGTAAAGTTGTAAAATAGGGGAAGTTTTACAACCTATTTTACAACTTTTCAGAGGAAAAACCTGCTGACATATGCCAAAATACGCAAGTTCCCCTGAAATGGGAAAATGCGAGAAACCTCATAAAATCAAGGAAAAACCAACATATAAGGAGAAATGCGAACATGATAAAAATACTATTCATCTGCCACGGCAATATCTGCCGCAGCACCATGGCTCAGTATGTTTTCCAGTACATGGTCGATCAGAATGGCATGACCGATTCGTTTTACATTGACTCCGCCGCCACCAGCCGGGAGGAGATCGGCAATCCGCCGCATCACGGCACCCGGCGCAAACTCAGGCAGCTGGGCATTCCCTGCGGAGACCACCGGGCGCGTCAGCTCCGGGCGGAAGAATATGACCGGTTTGATCATATTATAGGAATGGATTCCTGGAACATCCGCAATATTAACCGGATCATCGGGAACGGAGATCCGGACGGGAAGGTATGCAGACTTCTGGATTTTACAGACCGGAAGGGGCAGGATATCGCAGACCCGTGGTACACGGGTAATTTTGATGTGACTTATGACGACGTAAAAGAGGGCTGCGAAGCCCTCCTCAATGACTGCCTCCTCCATCTATGAGCTGTAGGAGAGCAGACGCTTTAAATTATGGTGCATCCGGCGCGTCTGAGACTTCAGGCGCATTTTTTCAGTGCCGGATTTTGTTTCTTCAACATAAGAATCATATTTTGCAAACAGGAGATGATAATCCATGCTCTGTTTCTGGCCCCAGCGGACCAGCATCCAGTTCATGGCGTCTGCCGACCAGTAATGCATGGGGATCCCGGCCAGTTTCAGTATGGTGATATATTCAACTGCCTGTTCGGATAATTCTGTGATCTGCCGGCTGATTTCAGCCGGGTCCTGATTTTCTGTTTTTCCTATCCTGCGCAGAAAGCGGTGGGAAAGTTTCTTTTTCTGCGTTTTCCGGTCCATCAGCCGGATGCTTTTCCGGATGGTTTCGTGAAGCCGGTTGGCTGCATTCCAGTATGTGACAAACGACGCCGGCTCTTCATCGCCCTGGTCTTCCGGTCCAACGGTAAATGTCCGGAAGACGCGCTGTTCAGCGGTTCCGAATACCTCTATATTGTATGCTCTGCGCTTTTGTGGATCGGAGAGTGTGCGGTACGCCTCGAGTATCTCCTGCATAAGTCCGGTTGTGTCGATATCTTTATGTACATTTGCATCAGGATGGTAGATTTTAGCCAATGCGTTTTTTGCCGCTGTGATCTCTTCTGATGTCGCATCTCTTGAAACACCCAGTATGTCGTAATAAGTGTGAGCGTTCGTCATGACATTACTCCTTATATAATAACTGATTTATACTCCATGGTTAATATACGCCAACATATGGTAAAAGTCAATCTGGCGAAAAGACAGAAAAATGTGTATTTACCGGAATCTGTATGGTCATATTTACTGCTGCGGCTGCTTATAGTATTAACAGAGCTGTATGACACCGGGGGCAGATATGAAACGGATCACAGCAATCATTCTCGGTTTTTGCATCCTGACACTGAATTTACCTGCATTTAATGTTCTGTATGCGGAGGAAGCGCCGCAGGAGGGTGCGGACGCTTCAATGCAGTCGCAGACGCCGGCTGTGGAGGTCTCCGCCCCGTCGGCCGTGCTGATGGAGGCTTCTACCGGGGAAGTGATATTTGAAAAGGATAAGGATACAGCCCGTCCGCCGGCCAGCGTAACGAAGATCATGACCATGCTGCTGATCTTTGACGCCCTTGGGGACGGCCGGATCCGTCTTGACGATGAAGTGACGGTATCAGAATATGCGGCTTCCATGGGCGGAAGCCAGGTCTATCTGGAAGCCGGGGAAGTCCAGACTGTGGACACGATGCTCAAATGCATCGCGGTGGCAAGCGCCAATGACGCCTGTGTGGCCATGGCCGAGGAAATCTGCGGCAGCGAGGAAGAGTTTGTCGCCCGGATGAATGAACGGGCAGCGGGGCTGGGTATGGAGCACACCCATTTCGTCAACTGCAACGGGCTGGATGCGGAAGGGCATCTTACAAGCGCATATGACATTGCCCTTATGTCCAGGGAGCTTCTGACAAAGTATCCGCAGGTCCATGATTATTCTATGATATGGATGGAGGATATCACGCACCGCACCGCGAAGGGCGAATCGGAATTCGGCCTGTCCAATACGAATAAACTTGTCCGGCAGTATGAATATACGACCGGCCTGAAGACCGGTTCAACAGGAGACGCGAAGTTCTGTGTCTCTGCAACCGCGGAGAAGAACGGCATTGAACTCATCGCCGTCATCATGGGCGCCGAATCGTCAAAAGAGCGTTTCTCGGATGCCGTAAAGCTCCTGAATTACGGATTCGGGAAATGCCAGCTCTACACAGACGACAGCGTGGACGGCATCGGATCCGTGCCTGTGGAGAACGGCGTGCAGAAGTCGGTAAAAGCCGGGCGGAAGGAGCCCTTTACTTATCTGGATACCGGGGGTGCAAACCTGAGCGGGATAGAGCGTGAAATAAAAATTGAGCAGGAAATCGCCGCGCCGGTAAATAAAGGAGATACAATCGGCATCATTGAATATTCTCTGGCGGGAGAGGCCATAGGAGAATCTGATATTATCGCACTGGAAAATATCAAAAAAGCATCTTTTCCTGACCGGCTGGCAGAAACCGTGCACCTGCTCCTGCTTTGAAAAAGAATCTTCTTGTCCGCGGTGGTTGAATCGATTATAATAAATCCGAAAAGAAAAATTGCGGAGAATGAACATGGTACTACCTGTGATAATTTTGATTTTAACCCTGACAGCCATGATCGCAGCCGCGGTTGAGATACACCGTGAGCTGCATCATTTTTGTGTGACGGAATATACCGTATCCGGACCGCATCTGGCCGGCCTTGCGGATGATGCCACGCTTGTATTCTTAAGCGACCTGCACAACTGCACGTACGGACAGGAAAACGAGGATCTTCTTCGGGCTGTACGGGAAGCCGGGCCGGATCTGATCCTGATCGGCGGAGACATGCTGGTCGGAAAAAGAAATGCGGATTTTCAGCCCGCTCTTGATCTGGTAAAGCAGCTGCCGGAGATCGCACCGGTCTTTTATGCGCTGGGCAATCATGAGGAGCGGATGAAAGACGATCCGGATCAATACGGCAACGCCTATGAACGATTTAAATCAGATGCGGCAGCGTCGGGGATCCGTTTTCTGGAAGATGAAACTGCATCAGCAGACTGTAAAGGTTTGAAAACTTCTATATCCGGCCTGGAGCTTCCGGTCCGGACCTACAGAAAATTCCGGAAATCGGCCGTTACACCGGATGTCATCGCAGAATGCCTGGGACAGCAGCCGGATCCTTCTGAAGGATCGTTCAGCATCCTTCTTGCCCATAATCCCGCCTACATGGACGCCTATCTGGGATGGGGCGCCGACCTGATCCTGTCCGGCCATCTTCACGGCGGGTTGGTGCGCATCCCGGGCCTTGGCGGGATCGTGACCCCGCAGGGCTTCCTGTTCCCGAAATATTCCGGCGAAATGACCCGGGAAGGAGACCGGAATGTTATTGTCAGCAGAGGCCTGGGCACCCATACGCTTAATATCCGCCTTTTCAATATGCCTGAGCTGGTCGTTATCCGGCTGAAAAAAGCGTTGTAAAAACACGTATGTTCCAGTATAATGTAATACTGATATTTTAAATGAACCGGGGGAAGATATGGGTATTCCTGTAAAACTAGAAGTATTTGAAGGGCCGCTTGACCTTTTGCTTCATCTTATCGACAAAAATAAAATAGATATATACGATATCCCGATCGTAGAGATCACGAATCAGTATATGGAGTATATACGCAGCATGAAACGGGAAGACCTCAATGTTATGAGTGAGTTCCTCGTGATGGCCGCCACCC
>CALWDN010000140.1 GCA_944376685.1 uncultured Mediterraneibacter sp.
TGGCGGAACTGGTGAAGATCGATCCGAAATCCATCGGCGTCGGCCAGTACCAGCACGACATGAACCAGAAGAAGCTGGGCGAGTCCCTGAACGGCGTGGTGGAAGACTGTGTCAATAAAGTGGGTGTGGACCTCAATACCGCGTCTGCGCCGCTGCTCTCTTATATTGCGGGCATCAGCGGGACGATCGCAAAGAATATCGTGGCATACCGGGAGGAGCACGGCCGGTTTGCAGACCGCAGAGAACTCCTGAAAGTGTCGAAGCTGGGACCGAAAGCCTATGAGCAGTGCGCCGGGTTCACCCGGATCCAGGACGGGAAGAACCCCCTTGACGCCACCGGCGTTCATCCGGAATCCTATGAGGCGGCAGAAAAACTTCTGAAGAAGCAGGGATTTACTCTGGAAGACATCACCGCCCGCCGGCTGGCCGGACTGTCACTGACGATCCACGACTATAAAAAACTGGCGGAAGAACTGGGGATCGGCGAGATCACACTGCGAGACATCGTTAAGGAACTGGAAAAGCCGGCGAGAGATCCCCGCGATGAGATGCCAAAGCCAATCCTTCGCACGGATGTGCTGGAAATGAAAGACCTGAAAGAAGGCATGGTGCTCAAGGGAACCGTGCGCAATGTCATTGACTTCGGCGTCTTTGTTGATATCGGCGTGCATCAGGACGGACTGGTCCACATTTCCCAGATCACGGACCGGTATATCAAACACCCGCTGGAAGTGGTCAGCGTGGGCGACATCGTGGATGTGAAAGTTATGAGTGTGGATCTGAAGAAGAAAAGGATCCAGCTGACAATGAAAGTGTAACGCCAGCCTCTTGACAATTCTGAAAATGGCTGTTATATTACAAATAGAACAAAGAAATTATGATCTGTCCGCGCGGGGCGTCTGCCCCGGGCGGATGTTCTCATGTAATAATAACAGCAGTCAGATTCAGAGATCAGGGAGGGTGGTTGCCATGTCAGCAAAGAGAGATTATTATGATGTACTGGGCGTCGGCAGGAATGCGGATGAAGCCCAGATCAAGAAAGCATACCGGAAGCTTGCCAAGAAATATCACCCGGATACAAATGCGGGCAATGCGGAGGCGGAGCAGAAATTTAAAGAAGTGACCGAGGCGTACGACGTCCTTGGAGATAAAGAAAAAAGAAAGCTGTACGACCAGTTCGGTCATGCGGCCTTTGACCAGACCGCCGGAGCCGGCGCAGGCTACGGCAATGCGGGCGCGGGGTTCGGCGGCACAGGCTACGGCGGGCCGGGCGGCGGATTCTGGCGGACCTACAGTTCAGGCGGACCGGGCGGCGGTTACCAGGAATATCATTTTGAGGGCGGCAATATGGACGACATCTTCGGAGATATTTTCGGGGATATGTTCCATCACGGGACCGGCGGCGCAGGCCGCTCATCGCGCAGCGGCGGCTTTGGCGGAAGCGGTTTCGGCGGAAGCGGCTTTGGCGGCGGCAGTTTCCCGCAGAAGGGCAGCGATGTCCATGCCGATGTGACGGTCGGGTTCGACGAAGCAGCCTTTGGCTGCGACAAGGTGGTCCGCCTCCAGGATCCTTCCGGCAGGACCGGCGGGGTACAGTCGCTCCAGGTGCATATTCCGGCCGGGATCGACACCGGCAAGTCCATCCGGCTGAAAGGGAAAGGCATGCCGGGCGCAAATGGCGGCGAAGCGGGCGATCTCTTCCTGAAAGTCACTGTGGCGCCGAAACCGGGCTATGAACGGAAGGGAATGGATGTCTATACAACGGTCAGCATTCCGTATACCACGGCGGTATTTGGCGGCGAGGCGGTCGTTGGCACGCTGTATGGCAATGTGGTCTGCAAGATCCGGGAAGGCACCCAGTCCGGTACGAAGATCCGGCTGAGGGGGAAAGGCATTGTTTCCATGAAAAAACCGTCCGAGCGCGGCGATCAGTATGTGACAGTGCAGATCAGCGTGCCGCAGAATCTGAGCGCGGAGGCGAAACGGAAGCTGCGGGAATATGAAGCCGCGTGCGCAGGACGTGCACGGACTGCCTGAAATCATACAGAAACTTAAAGGGATTCCTGTAAAACGTAATGTGTTTTGCGGGGATCCTTTTTCTGTCTTAAAACAGAATTGACCGGGTCCTTCCTTGCGCATGCCCGGTGAATTTGTTATGATGGAGATGGAGTCAGAACCGTGCTCCGGAATACACAGAATATAGAGACAGCGGCTGTCGTGCAGGCGGCAGGAGAGAGGAGACGCATTATGAAGATCGGGATCGGAAACGACCATTCCGCGCTGGAGATGAAGGCGGAGATCATTGAATTTTTGAAGGAAAAGGGACACGAGGTTGTGGATTATGGCACAAATTCGTCTGAGAGCTGCGATTATCCTGTTTACGGGGAGATCGTGGCGCGGGCGGTGGCGTCCGGCGAAGTGGAGCAGGGGATCCTGATCTGCGGAACAGGCCTTGGCATTTCCATTGCGGCGAATAAGGTGAAGGGGATCCGGGCGGCAGTCTGCAGCGAACCTTTTACCGCGAAAATGGCGAGAGCGCACAACGACTGCAATATCCTGGCCTTCGGCGCCAGGGTCGTGGGGGCGGAGCTGGCGAAAATGATCGTAGATACATGGCTTTCTACAGAATTTGAAGGCGGCCGCCATCAGCGGAGAGTCGATATGCTGATGGCCATCGAAGAGAAGGAGTAGTTTATGCATGCATATCATTTATCCCAGTGGCTGATCTTCTTCTTTATCTACAGCTTCATTGGCTGGATCTGGGAGAGCTGCTATGTGTCTGCACGGAAGCGGCGCTGGGTGAACCGGGGGTTCCTTCACGGACCGATGCTGCCGATCTACGGATCGGGGGCGGTAGTCATCCTGGTCAGCACCATCGGCGTGCGGGAGCATCCGTGGCTGATCTTTATCTTCGGCCTGGTCGCCGCCACGGCGCTTGAGTATGTGACCGGCGCGGTGATGGAGCGTATGTTCCATGTGCGGTACTGGGATTACAGCAATCAGAAGCTGAATGTGCACGGATACATCTGCGCCAGTTCATCGCTCTGCTGGGGCGTGTTTTCCGTCCTGCTCGTGCGGTTCGTCCATGTGCCCATCGAGCGGGTGGTGCTGGGGATCCCGCTTCTGGCGTCGGACATCACGGCCATGGTGCTGACGGTCGCGGCGTCGGTCGACCTGACCCAGTCTTTCAACGAGGCGATGGATTTCAAAAGGGTCCTGGCCCAGCTGGAAGAGAGCAAAGAGCAGATCCGCAGGCTTCAGGAACGGGTGCTGGCCGCTTCCGAGGAGAAGCTGGAGGAATACCGGCAGCGTTCCGACGAGCTGGTTGGCGAATACCGGCAGCGTGCGGATGAGCTGGTGGCAGAATATAAGAAACGTTCCGAGCAGCTGGCCGAGGAACACAGGAAACGGACAGAGGAACTGGCGCAGAAGCGGCGTTCCTACCGGAAGGCTTATCTGGAGCGGATCGGCATGCAGCGTGAGCAGAGAAGGCTGCAGCTGGAGGAACTGGCGGAGCGCGCCGGGCTTTTCATGAAGGATGAACTTCCGGACCTGAGGAAAGCCATCCGGGATGAACTGCGGAAAATGGGCGCCCGGACGGACCGCAATTACCGGCATATCGCAAGCCAGCTGAGACGCAACCCGACGGCGTCCTCGAAGCGGTTTGCAGAAGCATTTAAAGAACTGAAAGATACACTGGAGGAACATAGATCATGACGAAGAAACAGCGGGCGCTGGAAGTGATCAGCCGCCTGAAGGAAGAGTATCCGGACGCCGGATGCACCCTGGATTATGACCAGGCATGGAAGCTGCTGGTCAGCGTGCGGCTGGCCGCCCAGTGCACTGACGCCCGTGTAAATGTGGTGGTGGAAGATTTGTATAAGAAGTACCCGGACGTGGATGCGCTGGCGGACGCGGATGTGGACGACATCGAAGCCATTGTCCGGCCCTGCGGCCTGGGCAGGAGCAAGGCGCGGGACATCAGCGCCTGCATGAAGATGATCCGGGATGAATACGGCGGGAAGGGGCCCGATGATTTTGACGCTCTTCTGAAGCTTCCGGGCGTGGGCAGGAAAAGCGCCAATCTGATCATGGGGGATGTGTTCGGAAAGCCGGCCATCGT
>CALWDN010000141.1 GCA_944376685.1 uncultured Mediterraneibacter sp.
CGGCCATATCACGGTTCCGGAGGTGGGTGAGATCATCCGGGATGATGAGAATGCGAAGGGTGTGATCGAGACGCTCGGATAAGGTTGACTGGAAGCATCAAAAGCAGTAAGATATGCTGTGGTAAAAATCAATGATAAATTTGCGTAAGGGGGCGCATGATTTGAAAAGCAGCAGATTTGAGATAGACATGTGCAAGGGATCCATCATGGACAAACTGGTGTCCTTTGCACTTCCGCTGATGGCATCCAGCATCCTTCAGCTCATGTTCAACGCGGTGGATATCATCGTCGTGGGGCATTTTAACGGCAGGGAGGCGCTGGCGGCGGTTGGATCCACGACGGCGCTGATCAATATTTTCACCAACCTGTTCATCGGGATTTCGCTGGGGGCCAATGTCCTGGCTGCCAGGTATCAGGCCACGGGGCGGACGAAGGAAATGTCGGAGGCGGTACATACGGCGATCACCCTGGCGCTGGTCAGCGGGATCCTGATGGCGGTGGTGGGCGTCCTGTTATCGAGAGGCGCGCTGGAGCTGATGGCGACGCCGGCGAATGTGATCGGGCAGTCGACGCTCTATATGAAGATCTATTTCTGCGGCATGCCGTTCTTTATGCTTTACAATTACGGCGCGGCTATCTTAAGGGCGGTCGGGGATACGAAGCGTCCGCTCCTTTACCTGATCGTTGCCGGCCTGACCAACGTGGTGCTGGACCTTCTTCTGGTCATTGTGATCCCGCTGGGCGTCGCAGGCGTGGCGATCGGTACGGTGAGCTCCCAGATGGTATCCTGCATCCTGGTGCTCCGGTGTCTGTACCGGTCGGAAGGGGCCTATCAGCTCCGTTTCTCGAAGCTGACGATAAAATGGATCTACCTGAAACATATTTTTGCAGTGGGGATACCGGCCGGCATCCAGAGTACAGTTATCAACTTTTCCAATGCCATGCTCCAGTCTTCCGTGAATTCGTTTGGAGATACGGCGATGGCAGGGTATACGGCGGCCAATAACATCCTCGGCTTCCTGTATGCGGCGATCAATGCGTTCACCCAGGCATGCATGAGCTTCACCAGCCAGAATTACAGCGTCGGGAAACAAAAGCGGATGGACCGGGTGCTGCTTGACTGCGGGATCCTTTCGGTAGGAGTGTCGCTGATCCTGGGTGTGGGCGCCTGGGCGTTCGGCTCCCAGGTGCTCCGCATCTACACAACGGATGCGGAAGTGATCAAGTGCGGACTGGAGATCCTGTCCATTACAACGGTGCCGTATTTTCTGTGCGGGATCATGGATCTGATTCCGGGAGCGCTTCGGGGGATGGGGCACTCGGCGGTGCCGATGATCCTGTCCGTGATCGGAACGGTGGGAATGAGGATCATCTGGATCTACGGGTTCTTCCCGCACAACCGGTCGCTGTTCTTCCTTTTCATCTCGTATCCGGGATCCTGGATCGCCACGATCCTTATGCAGGCGGTCTGCTTCTGGTTCGTCCGGAAGAAATGTATACAGCAGTTAAAAAAGGCTGCCGCAGTTTAGTGCGGCAGCCTTTTTGGCTAAATTATTGCGGATTCACGATATTTTGCATTTGTCCGTACATACATGATGCGATACGGAGTCTCCGGTTCGCGGATGCGTGAGAGCAGCAGATCGGCTGCGATGTACCCCATTTTTGAACTCGGAATATCGATCGTAGTCAGATGCGGTTCGATGATCCGTGATTCAGCGGAGTTGTCGAAGCCGGTGATGAATATATCTTCCGGCACCCGGACTCCCTGTCTGCGCAGTGCGCGGATCAGGTCGATGGCGATGAAATCGTTGGCACAGATAAATACTTCAGGTAGTTTTAATGTGCGTTTTAGTGTCTCGTCCAGAAGAGCGGCTTCTGCGAAGACATTGGTATCTGTGAACTGATTTGTACAGGGGGTGAGACCGTTTCCCGTCATGGCGTCCGTGAATCCCTGCCATCTTTCGAAGAACGAGCGGCAGTGTCTGCGGTCGCCGGCGAAAGCAAGCCGTGTAAGCCCTTTCTGGATCAGAGCGTCTGTCAGGTTGTGCACGCTGATCCGGTTTTCCATCATCAGAAAATCAGCATTGATCTGTGTGAAGTCTGTATCATAAGCGGCATCAATAAACAACAGAGGGATGCCGAGCGAATTCAGCATTTCCATATATTCGGGCTGGAACATCTCCATACAGATGATGCCGGCTGTCTTTTCTCTGTCAAATCCAAGAGGGAGCTGCAGTGTGGCAATCTCTTCTTCGCGGACCGGAAACATAGTGAGCCGGTAGTTGTTCTGGCTGATCTTCTCCTGAAATGTATTGAGCGCATAAGTCCCAAAATGCGAACCGTAGGGCATGTTCTGGGAAATCAGAGCCAGTTCGCCGGGGGCGGTATTATATTCCGGCTGATCCTGCTGCAGGTATATGAATCTCCGGTATCCCATTTCTGCCGCCCGTGTCAGGATTTTCTGGCGGGTTTCTTCGGCAAGGACCCCGGTGTTGTTCAGTGCTTTTGAAACTGTATTTCTGGATAAACCGAGACTGTCTGCAATATCCTGGATCGTAACTTTTTTCTCCATAATACAATACTCCGTTTATGTGTATAATTCTGTTACATTTAATTTAAATGATGGTGCATGATTTGTCAAATGTAAAACTGAGAATAAGTGAAAAATATAATTAAAAGACATTTTTGAAATGGAAAAATAAGCAAATAGTGCAAATGCACAATAAAAATGTTATGCAAATGTAAAACATATGTTGACATTGTGCACAAATGGTGGTACTGTAAAGGTAACCTTTAGATAAACCATGCATAAAATGACCGGTCAAATAATGTGGATGGTGCAAATGTAAAAAAGGAGGGGTTACTAAATGAGAGTTTTCCGTAAAAATAAAACAGCGGCTGTTGCTGTAAAGCAGACGCCGCGGGAAAAACTGAAGTATGTAAAGAAGAACTGGCAGCTTTATGTATTCTTTCTGCTCCCGGGGCTTCTGCTTACGCTGATCTTCAAGTACGGGCCCATGGGCGGTATTCTGATCGCGTTCGAGGATTACAATGTTATCGAAGGCGTGCTTGGAAGTCCGTGGGTGGGGCTTGATTATTTCAGACGGTTCCTGTCTTCACCGGATTTCATGAATTATCTGATGAACACATTGAAGCTGAGCGTCTTCGGACTGCTCTGGGGCTTCCCGATCCCGATCATCCTGGCGCTTCTGCTCAATCAGATCCGCCGGACGGGGATCCGCAAGAAGATCCAGCTTCTGATCTACGCACCGAATTTTATTTCAGTCATCGTTCTCTGTGGTATGGTGCGTATGTTCCTTTCACCGGTTGGCCCGATCAACGCCCTGTTCGGCATTGACACCAACTGGATGACCATGCCGGAGGCATTCCGGACAATTTACATAGCCAGCGGGATCTGGCAGACGGCAGGCTGGTCTTCGATCATGTACACGGCAGCGCTTTCAAATGCCAGCAAAGACCTGGAAGAAGCAGCGATCGTGGACGGCGCGAATATCCTGCAGCAGATCAGATACGTGCAGCTTCCTGCTATCAAGAATATCATTGTAATACAGTTCATCCTGCAGGCAGGTAACATTATGAGCATCGGATTTGAGAAGGCATATGCGCTGCAGACAGATATGAACCTGCCGGCTTCTGAGATCCTTTCTACATATGTATACAGACTCGGTCTTCTGAATGGCGACTACGGTTATTCTACGGCAGTGGGATTGTTTAATTCCATCATAAATGTGATCCTGCTGATCTTCGTAAACTGGGTAGTAAAGAAACTTAATGACGGTGAAGGATTATAAAAGGGGGATATGACTATGGAAACGAGAAGAAAAATGAAACTCGGGACATCCGACCGCATAATCCTGGGTGTGGGTTATACACTTCTTGGGCTCTTCGTGCTCGCGGTTTTTGTCCCGCTGGTCTATGTGGTGCTCGCCTCTTTTATGGATCCGAATGTACTGAACAACCAGGGGATCAGTTTTGATTTTAAAGACTGGACGCTGGATGCATATAAACGGGT
The DNA here is from genome assembly GCA_944376685.1 of uncultured Mediterraneibacter sp. Taxonomy (GTDB): domain Bacteria; phylum Bacillota; class Clostridia; order Lachnospirales; family Lachnospiraceae; genus Mediterraneibacter. Next base: position 4,034 of record CALWDN010000141.1, read on the forward strand.
ACTGGAAAATGATATGATCTGGAGAGGATTTGCCAA
>CALWDN010000142.1 GCA_944376685.1 uncultured Mediterraneibacter sp.
TCTTCCGCCGCGATGGTAATGTCGGCGATCTCTCTTGCAAGCTCCGCGCCGTCGCTGATGGCAATGCCCGCGTCAGCGGCGGACAGGGCCGGGGAATCATTGATCCCGTCCCCGATCATGATGACCTTGTGGCCCAGCGCTTTCTCTCGCTCCACAAATCCTGCCTTTTCTTCCGGCAGCACCTCCGCGTAATACTCGTCCACGCCGACCCGGCGGGCGACAGCGGCCGCGGTCTTCTCACTGTCCCCGGTCATCATGACCGTTTTCTGTACCCCTTCCGCTCTCAGCGCACGGATCATATCCGCCGCCTCTTCCCGCAGCGGATCTTCGATACAGATCACCGCGACAAGTTCCTTTTCAATGGCAAGATACAGGTGGGAGTATTCTTCCGGCAGCGCCTCAAATCTCTCCCGGCATTCCGGACGGACCGTGCAGCCTTCGTCTTCAAATACAAAATGACTGCTTCCGATCACCACTTTTTTCCCGTCAATATACGAGGAGATCCCATGCGCCACCACATACTCCACTTTCGAATGCATTTCCTCATGGGCGAGCCGCCGCTTCTTTGCCGCATCCACCACGGCCTTTGCCATGGAATGGGGGAAATGTTCCTCCAGGCACGCCGCGATCCGCAGACATTCTTCCTCCGGTTCATCCCCGAACGGGATCACTTCTTTCACCGTGGGCTTCGCCTTTGTGAGCGTCCCGGTCTTATCAAAGACCACCGTGTCCGCTTCCGCGACCGCTTCCAGGAATTTCCCGCCTTTTACAGTAATCCCATACCCGCCGGCCTCCCGGATCGCCGACAGCACGGTCAGGGGCATGGCAAGCTTCAGGGCGCAGGAAAAGTCTACCATAAGCACGGACAATGCCTTTGTCACATTTCTGGTCAGGAGCCCGGCTGCCACTGTGCCAAGCAGAGTGTACGGAACCAGCCGGTCGGCCAGATGCTCCGCCCTGCTCTCCATGGAAGACTTCAGTTTCTCCGAATCTTCGATCATGGCAACGATCTTTTCAAATCTGGTGGAGCCGGAAACCGCCTTTACCCGGACGTCCAGTTCGCCTTCCTCCACCACGGTTCCCGCATAGACGGACTGACCCTGCACTCTGCGCACGGGCATGGCCTCCCCTGTAAGGGAGACCTGGTTTACCATGCCTTCCCCGCCGGACACCTCTCCGTCAAAGGGGATCACATTTCCCATATGTACGGTCACAACGTCGCCCTTCCGGATCTGATCCGCCTTTACCAGGATCTCCTGCCCATCCCGCTTCAGCCAGACTTTTTTAATGTTCAGGGACATGCTCCGCGCCAGGTCTCCCACGGATTTTTTATGGGTCCACTCTTCCAGAAGTTCTCCCACTCCCAGCAGGAACATGACCGAACCGGCAGTATTAAAGTCCCGCCGCAGGACGGAGACCCCGATGGCAGTCGCATCCAGGAGCGGGACTTCGATCTTCCCCTTCCGGATGCAGCGCAGCCCCGCCGCAAGATATCGAAGCGACCTGAGCGTCACGATCCCAGCGCGCAGGGTCGCAGGCATCAGGAGCTTTCCGCCATAGTGCAACAGCACTTTCGCGATCAGTTTTTCTTTATAAGATGCGTTCAGTTTCCTTCCGGAATTGCGGACAACGGTTTCCGGAACCGCTGCATCTTCATACCGGAAGCTCTTCAGCCGACGGATCAGCGCGGCACGCTCCCCTGTATAACAGATGACAGCGTCTGCGGTGCGTTCATACACTTTCACATCTGTTATATTGCTCTGTCTGTCCAGGTACCAGAAAAGAATGTCCGCCTCCGCACATGTCATTTTTCCCTGAACGACATGGATGCGGAGACGGCCCCTGATCTCGTGTTTTATGATAAATTTCATGAACGCTGCGTCGTTCCTTCGCCTGAAAGATCCGCACCGTCTTCCTCTGTCTCCTGCACAGCCGCCGCTTCCTGCGCCGCCCTCTCTTCATTGATCTGCTGGGCTTCCGCAAGGATATCCTCCGCATTTTCCTGTACGTTCGTAACCGTTTTCATCACGCAGTCCTTTGCGCGCAGCGCCGCTGCCGTACACTCTGTGTAAACCTTCTTCGCGTCTTTGCTGGATAAAAGCTTTACCCCGGCTGTCCCGAAGAGGACTCCTCCTGCAAATAATCCGATCTTTTTCATCAATGACTCACTGAACATATACTTCTACCTCCTGATAATACTTTTTACTGCTCTGCTGCCGGCTGATCACTTGTGTCTGTATCCGGTATAAAATACCATTATGAAACAGAACACGGCAGCCCATGCCCAGAATCTGTGCTGTTTCATGTGCCATCACTTCCTTCTGTTTTATTAAATTACAATAAGGATACCGTATCAGCATAACAACACTCTCCCAGGGTAGTCAAAGCTAATCGGCCTTGTCGATAAAACTTCTCATTATCCTGCATAATCCCTGAAATCCACTTGACAGCAACTGGATATTTCCATAATATAACATTGTTATATATCACTGTTATATGGAGATTGCCATGGATGAAAAAACATTATCTACATTAGAACGGATCCAGCAGGCCGCATTGGACGAATTTTCAGAGAAGGGATTCCTGGGCGCTTCCCTGCGCCAGATCGTGAAAAACGCAGGTGTGACCACCGGCGCCTTCTACGGCTACTTTTCCAGCAAGGAAGCCCTGTTCGCTTCTATCGTGGAGCCCCATGCCGCCGCCCTTATGGGAAGGTTTATGGAGGCCCAGACTTCCTTCGCGGAACTGCCCGAAGAACAGCAGCCGGATCACATGGGCTTAGAATCCTCGGACTGCGTCCACTGGATGGTGGATTATATCTGCCGGCACCGGGAACCGGTAAAGCTGCTGCTCAGCCGGTCAGAAGGCACCAGCTATGAACATTTTGTCCATAACATGGTTGAGGTGGAAGTGGAATATACACTGAAATATATGGACGTCCTCCGCCGCCTCGGGCGGGATATCCCTGAGCTGGATGAACAGATGTGCCATATCATTGCCAGCGGCATGTTTAACGGGATCTTTGAGATCGTGATACACGATATGCCGGAAGGCAGGGCCCTGCGCTATGTAGATCAGCTCAGGGACTTTTATACAGCCGGATGGCTGAAACTGATGGGGCCGTAGCCCCCATCTTTTTTGCATGATGGTTAGTTGTTTCTAACTTCATGATAAATATTTTAAACAAAAGGGAGGTAATCATTTGAAACAGAAAAAGCAAAGCAGCCTTGCCTGCATCCTGGGTTATGCGGGCGGGTACAGAAATCTCACCCTGCTGGGCTGTATCCTCTCCGCCCTGTCCGCGGTACTGGGGCTGATCCCCTATGTGTGTGTATGGCTTGCGGCAAGGGACGTCCTGGAAACCTGGCCCGCGCTCACCGGCGTGTCCGGATCTGCCCGCTGGGGCTGGACGGCGGTATGGACCGCTGTCATAAGTATCGCTCTGTATTTTGCAGCGCTCATGTCCACTCATATCGCAGCCTTCCGCACGGCCCGGAATATCCGGCGCGCTGCCATGGCGCATGTTCTGAAGCTTCCGCTCGGGTTCTTCACGGGCAGTCAGTCCGGACGGCTCAGGAAACTGATCGATGACAATGCAGGTCTCACGGAGGATCTGCTGGCTCACAAGCTTCCTGATCTGGCGGGAACGATCGTCACTCCGGTCGCCGCCGTCCTGATGCTGTTCCTCTTTGACTGGAAAATGGGGCTTCTCTGCCTGCTCACCATGGTGCTGGCGCTGCTGTCCATGTGCCTGATGATGGGCGGAAAGAACGCCGGCTTTTTCCACCGCTATCAGAAGGAGATCGAGCGCATGAGCGGTGAGGCCGTGGAATATGTCCGGGGCATCCCCGTAGTAAAAATGTTCCAGCAGACCGTGTACTCTTTCAAAGCTTTCTATGCAGCCATCAGGGACTACAGCGACCTTGCCAGCCAGTACGCCATGAGCTGCCGTGTGGG
>CALWDN010000143.1 GCA_944376685.1 uncultured Mediterraneibacter sp.
TCTGAGAATGCCCGTGCATAATTCTTCATTTCCCGACGTCCACAGACCGTTCACTGCGCCGTAGCTTGTCATGACCGCGCGGGCGCCGCCTTCTTTAACGGCAATCTCAAAACCCTTCAGATATATTTCCCGCAGCGCACGTTCCGAGACGACTGAATCGGAAGTGCTTCGTCCTGCTTCCTGGTTATTGCAGCAGAAATGTTTGATCGTATTCCCAATCTTCATCTTCCCCATTCCGCGGGTCTGAGCCGCGGCGATCTTTCCGGTCAGGAGCGGATCTTCTGAAATATATTCAAAGTTCCGGCCATTCAACGGGTTCCGGTGTATATTCATTCCCGGCCCCAACAGGGAATCCACTTGATTCAGACGCAGTTCAAGTCCGGTCATCTCATACAGGCTCTGGATCAGTTCCGGATCAAACGTACATCCCTGCAGTGTCCCGCACGGGAGCAGGAACGCTTTCGTGCCGCAGTCCATCCGTATGCCGGACGGTCCGTCCGCACAGCACGCGGCTGGGATCCCAAACTGTTTGAGCCCTTCACTTACTCCGCCGAACGCCGATGCCGTACCGGGCGTGACACGCCCGCTGCACATGCCCTCCCCTCGGAACATTGTGATCAGTTCTTTATCCGGCAATTGCGCGATGAACTGCTGCATCGTGATCTTTCCTTCAAAAACGTCTTGCAGCTTATATCCCATGTCGCCGGTATATGATATCTCACCGGGAACATCCTGGCAGTTCTCTGTATTTTTAAGCGGCGTCTCCTCATAACAGAGGCTTACCTTTCCATCTCTGATCTGCGGCCGCATCCGGTCGAACGCCCGCACCGGGGCGCAATGCTCCTCCAGACGCTCAAGCACCCGGGCATTCTCATAAAATTCTCCTGCATATGCCGCGTCTCTTACATTGCTGCCGGCATAGATCCTGTAAACGCCTGCTTCAAGCACATAGCAGGATTTATTTCCAGTCTTTCCTGAATCATCATATGAGGCGAATGTGTATTTGGGAATTTCCAATCTGACCGTCTCTGCGCTTCCGGGCGCCAGTTCCTTCGTTTTAGCAAATCCGATCAGCTTTCTTAGTGGATTCCCCAGCGTTCCCTGCGGAACTTCTACATAAATCTGGAGGACTTCCCTGCCGGGCGCCGTCCCCGTATTTTTCACCACAGACTGTATGGTCAACGACTCTTTATTTCTGCCGACGATCTCGGTCTGTATGTCAAAGGCAGTATAGGACAGACCATATCCAAATGGATATAACACATGCTCTTTTGCGAATGTCTCGAAATACCGGTATCCCACATAAACGTCTTCCCTGTAATAATTTCTGGATACATCGCCGAAATTTTCTGTAGACGGATATGCACCGATCCCATCAGCAATGGTATCTGAAAGTCTGCCGCTGGGATTTACTCTTCCGGTCAGTACGTCGGCAACAGCGTTTCCGCCCTCCTGCCCGCCCTGCCAGACATACATCACTGCCTGAGGTGCGCATTTTTTCACCCAGCTCATATCAATGATGTTTCCGGTATTCAGAAGCACAGCCGTGCACCGGCTGTTTTCTGTAACATTCTTGATCAGGCTTTCTTCCTCTTCGGTCAGAAGCCAGCTTCCCGGCTGATCTGTATTATCTTCATCTTCACCTGCGGTCCTTCCGATGATCACCAGCGAGATGTCACAATTTCGGGCAATTTCAAGCATTTCTTCCGTAACGGGCATCTCTTTCTGAAACCACGGCACTTTTCCCCATCCGCTTCCCCGGTCATAAGGGTGTTCTGCAATCCATGCCTTATAGATTTCCTCCAGCCGTGCGTCTACTGAGATCGTGTCTTCCTTTTTCAGCGCATCCAGAATGCTGACCGTGTATCTTGTATTGACCAGACCTCCCGAACCCAGACCACTTTTATAATAGTTAAAGGCCGCTCTCCCGAAAACAGCCGTCTTCACGCCTTTTTTCAGCGGAAGGGCGCCCTCCCTGTTTTCCAGCAGCACACATCCTTCCGCTGCGGTCCTGCGCGCCAGCACTGCATATTTGTTTAAATCCAGTGAATAATTCATACTATCGTGATCTCCTGACTCCCGTATGGGCTTTTATTTCTACTGAGACAAATAATATAGAGTTCTTTTGACAGATTATATCAATATTTTCAGAGTTATATCACATTTTCCAGATAATCTTTAGTAAAAAAAATCCGTCAGCCATAAAAACTGACGGATTTTTATTTTCACAGTTTCCTCTGTCGGGAAATCTGTTCTTAGTTATTTAAAAAATATGATAGTTCACTACAAGCGCCGCGAACACGATGGATACCATGGACAGCAGCTTGATCAGGATGTTGATGGACGGGCCTGACGTATCCTTGAACGGATCGCCTACCGTATCGCCCACAACCGCAGCTTTGTGCTGCTCGCTTCCCTTTCCGCCGTGATTGCCGCCCTCGATGTACTTCTTCGCATTATCCCACGCACCGCCTGCATTCGCCATGAAGATCGCCATCAGGAATCCGGTTGCTGTCGCTCCGGTCAGAAGTCCGATCACGCCGTTGTAGCCAAGGACCAGTCCGGTCACGACCGGGGTGATGATCGCCAGCAGCGTCGGCAGGATCATCTCGTGCAGGGACGCCTTTGTACAGATGTCCACGCATCTCTCATAATCCGCATCAGCCTTGCCTTCCATCAGGCCGGTGATCTCTTTAAACTGACGGCGTACTTCGACAACAATGCTCTGTGCCGCGCGTCCGACAGAATCCATCGTCAGCGCCGCGAATACGAATGGCAGGCATGCACCGATGAAGATGCCGACGAGAACCGTCGGGTTCATAACGCTCATATCAAGCACAACGTCCGCTCCGCCTACTTCCTGTACTTTCTCTACATAGGAAGCAATCAGGGCCAGCGCCGTCAGAGCCGCAGAACCGATCGCAAATCCTTTTCCGGTTGCAGCTGTCGTATTTCCAAGAGAATCCAGCGCGTCTGTACGCTTTCTTACTTCCGCCTCAAGTCCGGCCATCTCAGCGATGCCGCCGGCATTATCTGCGATCGGGCCGTATGCGTCCGTCGCCAGAGTGATGCCCAGTGTGGACAGCATGCCGACTGCGGCAAGCGCGATGCCGTAGAGGCCTCTTGTCGTCTCAACAAATCCGCCTGAGAATGCGTATGCAGCCATTACACAGATCGCGATGATGATGATCGGGACTGCCGTTGAAAGCATACCGAGGCTCAGGCCGCCGATGATGATCGTCGCAGATCCGGTCTCGGATTTGTCCGCCAGCTTCTGCGTCGGTTTATATGTGTCAGATGTAAAATACTCCGTAAAGAATCCAATCAGCACACCGGCGAGAAGTCCGCCGAGGATCGCGAAATAGAATCCGATATAGTGGCTGCCCAGGATAAACCATACGAGCGGGAACGATACAACCGCAATGATGATCGCACTTGTATTTGTTCCGCGGCGGAGCGCTTTCAGAAGCGTACTCTGGTCCGTGCTCTCGCCGGTCTTGACAAGAAGTGATCCGAGGATCGATGCCAGGACGCCGACTGCGGCCAGCACCATCGGGATGATCACTGCATTTACTCTGTCTACTTCCGCGATCTTGTTGAATGCGATCACGCCAAGTGCACATGCTGACAGGATGGATCCGACATAAGACTCGTACAGGTCTGCGCCCATTCCGGCAACGTCGCCTACGTTATCACCTACGTTGTCAGCGATAACCGCCGGGTTTCTCGGGTCGTCCTCCGGGATGCCTGCCTCAACCTTTCCTACCAGGTCGGCTCCGACGTCCGCAGCCTTCGTGTAGATGCCGCCGCCCACACGGGCGAACAGCGCCATCGAGGACGCGCCCATTCCGAATGTGAGCATCGTACTGGGGATATCTTCGATCGAAAGCTGAAAGACCAACTTCAGGAGCAGG
>CALWDN010000144.1 GCA_944376685.1 uncultured Mediterraneibacter sp.
AGATCAAACAGATCATCACAGTCTGCAAGGCGTATTCCAGTGCTGTGGGCGCGGGCGCTTTTGTGAGTGAGATCTTCGGGGATGAAGCTGACGAGCTCAGAAACCGCGGCGGAGACGGCGGCGAATACGGCGCGACGACCGGACGTCCGAGGCGTGTGGGCTGGTTCGACTGTGTGGCTTCCAAATACGGATGCCGGATGCAGGGAACGACAGATGTTGCATTCACCGTACTCGATGTGCTCGGCTACCTGGATGAGATCCCGGTATGCGTGGGCTACGAGATCAACGGCGAAGTGACGACCGATTTCCCGGTGACGCATCTGCTTGAGAAGGCAAAACCGGTGCTTAAGAAGCTTCCGGGCTGGAAGACCGATATCCGCGGCATCCGTAAATACGAAGAACTGCCGGAAAACTGCCGGAACTATATCGAGTTTATCGAAAGCCAGATCGGCTACCCGATCACGATGATCAGCAATGGGCCGGGCCGTGACGACATTATCTACCGCAATAAATAAAAACATACAGCACACCGCAGTACAGCGTGCAGAAATGTATCCGCGTACTGCGGTTTTTTATTTATGTCATATCCGGGCCGTATGCTTCATATAATGTAAAGCTGAGATAAAGGAGGGAAGAAAGATGCATCAGATCAGTGAAGAGACGGCGGAAAAGATGATAACGATGGAAGAATATCTGAAACTCAGGCGGGCGGCGGCCCTGAATGAAAAAGCTTGGAACGGGGATGGCACGGAAGAGCCGCCTTATGCCCTGAAGCTTGCGGAATTGATCTGCGTCTGATCATTCGCGTCCGGACGGACTGTCATCCGTGCCGCCCGCGGGAATGTCGTCCGCGGCAGTGTCATCTGCACGGCGGCTGCCGAGCAGGCGCGCGGCCAGTATGTATCCGTACAGCAGGACCGGGACCAGTATGGTGGCTGCGACAGAGGCCCGGAAAAATCCGGAAGCCGCAGGCGAATCGATCAGTGCAAATACGAGAGTCGCGATATACATGCAGGCAAGGAGCAGGGCGCCCGCCAGTGCCAAAATACGTTTTAATCTGTTCATTGTAAAATCTCCATCTAAGATCTGCAGGTTGTAATAGTTCAAGTATAACTGCAAAAACAGTTTACGGCAAGCGGGATTTGGTATATAATTATCTGCGGTAAAAGATAATAAGATAAAGGAGCAATATACAATGAGCGAAAAAAGTTTATTAGAGCAGTGGCGTAAGGTTGCCTATGACCAGACGCTTTCAAAAGACCAGCTGCAGAACTTCTGGGCAAATTATTTCCAGATCGAGAAAGGGATCTATGAGCAGCTGCTGGATGACCCGGATACGGAAGTAAAAGGCACGGTGAAAGAACTGGCCGAAAAATACGGACAGAGCGTTATGACCATGACCGGTTTCCTTGACGGGATCAACGACAGCCTTGTTGAGCCGAACCCGATCGAGACGATGACAGAAGATACAGAAGTCAGCCTTGGCTTTGATAAAGAAAAACTGTATAAAAATATGGTCGACGCCAAAGCGGACTGGCTGTACGAACTTCCGCAGTGGGAGAAGATCTTCGACGAAGAGACGAGAAAACGTCTCTACAAAGAACAGAAAGCTTCCGGAACGATCCGCAAGCCGAAGAAGATCGGAAGAAACGATCCCTGTCCGTGCGGAAGCGGCAAAAAGTATAAGCATTGCTGCGGGAGAAACGCATAATTAATGCGGATTTATTTTCTTGTTACAGGTATATTGAGTATATTGTATTATATGGTGCTTGTATTTTATTCCAGAAGGCTCCGGTCGACATTTGCAGTCTTCTGGGTGATCCTGGGCGGCGCACATCTGATCATTGGATGCGCGCCGCTTCCGGTATACATGTATACCGCACTATGCATCCTGTGCGCTGCCGGATGGTGTACTTTTATTGTGATCGAATGGCTGATCATAAGGGCCATGTTATCCCGGTGCGACAGGAAGGTGGATCATATCATCATCCTCGGCGCACAGGTCCGGGGGAAAAGGATCACTGACTCCCTGAAACGCCGTCTGGATAAAGGGCTGGAGTATCTCCGCCGTTTTCCGGAAACAAAGGCGGTCGTTTCCGGCGGCCGGGGGCCGGGCGAGGACATAACAGAGGCAGACGCCATGGCTGAATACCTGATAAGGTCAGGGATAGGACCGGACCGGGTCATCAGGGAAGCGAGATCTACATCAACGCGGGAGAACTTCGCGTACAGCAGGAAGTATATGGATCCGGCAACCAGCCGCGTCGGGATCGTAACGAACGGATTCCACATATTCAGGGCAGAGATGATCGCAAAGCAGGAAGGTTACAGGCACATATGCAGGATCCCCGCCACTTCCAACCCTGTATTTCAGGTCAACTATCTGACGAGGGAATTTTTCGCGGTGCTTTATCTCCTGATAAAAATGTATATTCCGGGAAAAAAGAGGACATAATGAATCTGAATCTGTAGAAAGAGGAGGTATTCATTATGCCGGAATTAAAATGTACGGTGCAGACCTGTGTACACAATCAGCAGTTCCTCTGTGACCTGGACCAGATCCGGGTGGGCGGTTCTGACGCCAGGAACCCGCAGGAGACATGCTGCGACAGCTTCCAGGAGAGAAAGGACGGAAGCTACAGCAATTCCGTAAGTTCAGGACGCGCGGCATCAGAATGTTCCACTATTGACTGCAAAGCAGAAAACTGTATGTACAATGAACAGTGCAAATGCCACGCAGGCAAGATCAGCGTAGAAGGCGGCAATGCGAAGACATGCGACGGCACAGAATGCGCGACGTTCCAGTGCCACTGCGGATAAAACGTCCATTTGGCGGGCGTAAAGTTGAAAGAATCATGAAAAAAAGCTCCGGCTCCTCTGCCGGAGCTTTTTGCAGTTGACGCTTTCTTTACATAAGAGGTATAATCTTACTATCGCAATGCCGGCCGGATGTGCCGGGATCACACATATGACAGAAGAGGAGAAAAAATATGCCGATCCGTGTACAGAACGATCTTCCGGTAAAAGAGATACTGGAACAGGAAAATATATTTGTGATGGATGAGTACAGGGCTGCACACCAGGATATCCGTCCTCTGAGCATCGGGCTTCTGAACCTGATGCCGTTAAAGGAAGATACGGAGCTTCAGATCCTGCGCTCCCTGTCCAATACGCCGATCCAGGTGGATGTGACCTTCGTGCGGATGACAAGCCACGTATCCAAAAATACATCCACCAGCCATATTTACAAGTTCTATGAACCCTTTGAGAGCATCCGGGAGAAAAAATTCGACGGATTCATCATCACAGGGGCCCCCGTGGAACAGATGCCTTTTGAAGAGGTGGACTACTGGGAAGAACTGAAGAAGATCATGGAGTGGACGAAGACGAACGTAACGTCAACCCTTCATCTGTGCTGGGGTGCACAGGCCGGGATCTATTATCATTACGGCATCAACAAGACGGATCTGCCGAAAAAGCTTTCAGGCGTATATCGTCACCGTGTGCGCAACAGAAGGATCCCACTGGTCCGGGGATTTGACGATATATTCATGGCCCCCCATTCCAGGCATACGGAAGTGCCCCAGTCCCTTCTGGAGGCGGATGAACGGATCACGATCCTTGCGGATTCCCGCCAGGCGGGCGTATTCCTCTGTATGGCGCAGGAAGGAAGGCAGGTATTTGTCATGGGGCATCCGGAATATGACCGCATGACGCTGGATTCTGAATATAAGAGGGATATGGGCCGGGGGCTCAATCCGCAGATCCCGGAGAACTATTACCCGGATGACGACCCGGAGAACAAGCCGGTGCTCACCTGGAGATCCCATGCAAACAACCTGTATACAAACTGGGTGAATTATTACGTATATCACGCAACGCCGTACGACCTGTACGGGACGCCGTCCAC
>CALWDN010000145.1 GCA_944376685.1 uncultured Mediterraneibacter sp.
TGGTCCATCATGGAATGGGCGCTTCTTCCGTCCTCCTGGACATCATCCTGATATTCCTTCGGGTCGATCCCCGCAGCCGTCATAATATCCTGAAAGATCTTCTGCAGGCTGATATTCAGCGTGATCAGGATCCTGGCGCCTACACAGTCGACGTCCCGGATGATCGAAAGGAGAAGATGCTCCGTGCCGACCTCTTCTGTATGAAGCCGGTGCGCCTCTTTTTCACTGTTCTCCAGAATATCCTGATAGCGCGGACTTTTCTCCGGCCTGCCTGCACGCATCACGTTCTCCTCCGGGGCGATCAGCTCATCCATAAGCCGGCATATTTTCTCTTCTTCCACGCCGCTGCGCGCCAGGATCTGCCCCGCAACTCCTGCATACTCTCTCCGGAGGCCCAGGAGCAGATGCTCTGTACCGATGTACGGATGGTGCATCTCTGCAGCTTTTTTCTCCGCGTATTTAATGGCATTCTCTGCCTGTTTCGTATATGAAATGTGCATAAAATCCTCCTGCAGCTGTCTGTATTAACGTCCATCCGTCATTCCCGGCTGTCCGTATTCATCAAATATCTCATCCACCAGATCATGGACTTCTCTTCGCGAAATATTCTTGCAGCATCCCCGCGCAAGCACGATCCGCAGTTCCCGCCGCATCTCCTCCAGCTGTTCAAGCTTATCCGCATCAATGGCGATCACAGCGCCTCTGCGCTTATCAAGGCTGATATATCCCTCCCGCTTCAGCACACTATATGCCTTATTCACCGTATGCATATTCACGCCGATCGTGTCAGCAAGCTGACGCACCGACGGGAGAGAATCTCCTTCCCTGATGACGGAAGTCGCAATCCCGAGAATGATCTGATTGCAGAGCTGAACATAAATTGCCTCATCACTGTTAAAATCAACTTCAATGATCATAACAAGCTCCTTTCTCTGGTGTGTTATACACATGATAGCACAGTCAGGCCGCCCTGACAAGAAAATTTCCGTTTTCCGGACAAGCTGGTTCACGAAAATATTTATCAATATTTCATGAATAACGAATGGATTCTGACACAGCAAAAGATGTGTTCAGGTTCAGTTCGAGAATTATGAAAAATCTAAGGCCACGAAAAGCCGGCTAACTACGAAAAGAGGAATTGGAGAACTCGCCTTTCAGGCTCAGACAGCTCCAATTCCTCTTTTAACGCCGACTTTTTGTGGCCTGATTTTTTTCTATAATTCTCTCAAATTCACCTGCTCACATCTTTGCTGCGCAGAATCACTTCCCCATCACAGAATAGACTGCCCAATACTTTTGAATCACCCGTCCGGAAAACAGGAATTCTACCCTAAAAGGAAGCTGTTTAAAAGGGGCTTATGTCCTATTACAACCGGTTACGGTCAGAATGAGACTTTGTCTTGCTTGCGGCCCAGATCCTGAGCCCCATCCCAACACATTCTTTGGTTATTGTTTGTCAAACTGATCCAGGTAACCTTAGCACAGAATTTCAGAAGAATTTCCGAGCGGATGCGACTTTCACGGAATAAGGGATAAAGCCGGACCGGTGACTGTGGAGCGACTGTAGAAAAACTAAAAAACGGAGCGCTGACTTTAGGAGCAGAGATGAAGTTGTCTGAGCGAATGTGAGTTCTTCATCTCTGCTCCTGTTTTTTGTCAGTGTTCCGTTTTTGTAGTTTTTCTTAAGTTGCGGAGCCGGAAACGGAAAGGTTTTATCCCTTATTCCGTGAATCCGCATTCTGATAAAATTCTTTTGCAGTATTCAGTGCTGTGCTTTACCAGTCAGTTCGATAAACAGGAATTTATCTCCCATAGAGCTTCGTCACTCTGGCGATCTCTTTTACAACTTCCTTATCAAACTGCCCTTTCTTCATCCGCCATACCCAGTTTCCGCCGAGTGTGGACGGGATATTGATCCGGGCCTCGCTTCCCAGATTCAGGTAATCCTGCACCGGAATGATGCACAGGTCGGCCACGCTGCCCATAGCCATGGCGATGAAGTCTTTTGTCAGCGTATCCTCATCCAGTCTTTCTTTGCACATATATTCTTTGGAGAAATCTCTTGCAGCTTTTCCGACTTCGTGATACCACCCCCGGGTCGTATCATTATCATGGGTTCCGGTATAGACTACGCAGTTTGTCGGATAAGTGTGCGGCAGGTAGTTGGACGACTCGCGGGCGTCGAATGCAAACTGGAGCACTTTCATCCCCGGGAAGCCGCTGTCTTTCAGAAGCTGGAGCACGCTCGGCGTGAGAAAGCCGAGGTCTTCTGCGATGATGGCCGGTCTGCCGAGCTTCGCTTCAATGGCATGGAAGAGGTCCATACCCGGTCCCGGCATCCATTTGCCGTTTTCCGCCGTCTTATCTCCGTAGGGGATGGCATAGTATTCATCAAATCCACGGAAATGATCGATGCGCACTACATCATAAAGTTTGAAGCAGTATGCGATCCTGCGGATCCACCACTCGTAACCGGTCCGTTTGTGATATTCCCAGTCATAGAGCGGATTGCCCCACAGCTGGCCCGTTGCGGAAAATGCATCCGGCGGGCAGCCTGCCACTCCGGTCGGTTCATTGTTCTCATCAAACTGGAACATCTCCGGCGCCGCCCAGGTGTCCGCGCTGTCAAACGCCACGTAGATCGGGATGTCGCCGATGATCTGAATGCCTTTTTCATTCACGTATGCATGAAGCTTCTTCCACTGTCTGTCGAATTCATACTGCTGGAATTTATAGAATCCGATCTCTCCGGCCAGTGTTTCCCCGGCTTCTTCAAGAGCCGAAGCCTCTCTGTTCTTCAGCGGCTCCGGCCACTCGCTCCAGCTGACGCCGCCGTTATCATCCTTGATCGCCATGAACAGGCTGTAGTCATCAAGCCAGTATGCCTGTTCTGCGACAAATGTCCTGTAATCCTCACTGTTCTCGCCGCCGTCTGCGCAGAAACGGTCGTAGGCTTTTTTCAGCACTTTGAATCTGGATCTGTAGATTTTCTCGTAATCGATATCTTCCGACTTTCCAAAGTCGTAACGTCTGCACTCGCTTCTTGTGAGAAGCCCTTCACTGATCAGCGTCTCCAGATCGATGAAGTACGGATTCCCCGCATATGTGGAGAACGACTGGTACGGGGAATCCCCGTACCCGGTCGGTCCAAGCGGCAGGATCTGCCAGTATCGCTGGCCGGCTTCCTGCAGCTGGTCTGCAAATTCATAAGCTTCCTTTGAAAAACATCCGATCCCGTATTTTGACGGCAGGGAAAACACCGGTAATAAAACTCCGCCTGCTCTTTCCATTTTTTATTCCTCTCCTAAATGCCAGATGTCTCTGTTGTACTCTTCGATGGTACGGTCTGATGAGAAGAATCCTGCTTTTGCGATATTTACCAGTGCCATCTGCGCCCATTTTCTGCGGTCCGCGTATGCGGCAAGCGCCTTCTCTTTTGTCTCTTTGTATGAGTCAAAATCAAGAAGCGTCATGAACCAGTCTTTATTGATCAGTTCGTTTTTCAGACGGGTCAGGTTCTCTTCACAGCCAATTTCCAGCATTTTTTCACTTGTGATAAAGTCTACGGCCGCTTTGATCGCCTCATTGTTCTCGTAGTAATCTTTTGATACGTAGTCGGCTTTCGCATAATGTTCAATGACCTCGTCGCTGGATGCGCCGAATACGAAGATATTTTCGTCTCCCACTTCCTCGTGAATCTCAACATTTGCACCGTCCTCGGTTCCAAGCGCCACCGCGCCGTTGAGCATGAACTTC
>CALWDN010000146.1 GCA_944376685.1 uncultured Mediterraneibacter sp.
CCTTACAGCCGGGGTGATCGTGCTCCAGCTGCTGGCGATCGCCTCCCGCAGCGTGCCGGTTATTTTCCTCGCGCTCCTGGCGGACTTTGCTGCATTCTGGTTCATCCTGACCGGTGTCATGGCGAAGGGGCGGATCCGGAAGGGGATCGAGGAGATCGCGTCCGGCAACCTGGCGTACCGCATTGACCTGACCGGCCTTCGCGGAACCGACCGGCATATGGCGGAGAAGGTCAATGATATCGGCGGCGGCCTTAACCGGGCGGTGGATGAAGCCATGCGAAATGAACGGCTGAAGACCGACCTGATCACCAATGTGTCCCACGATATCAAGACGCCGCTTACGTCCATCATCAATTATGTGGACATCCTCAAACGGTCCGATATCGCGGACGAGAAGATCCGCGGATACCTTGACATCCTGGAGGCCAAGGCGCAGCGCCTGAAGACGCTTACCGAAGATGTGGTAGAGGCTTCCAAAGTCAGCAGCGGAAATATCACGCTGGAATACATGGACGTGGATCTCCGGGAGCTGATCCGGCAGACGGAAGGCGAGATGGCGGAGAAGTTCAGTGCGCGGAAGCTGACCATGGTGGTCAGCCTGCCGGATGAGCCGGCGGTCATCCATGTGGACGGACGGCGCATGTGGCGCGTGCTGGAAAATATCTTCAACAACGCGGCCAAGTACGCCATGCCGGGCACCCGCGTATATGCAGATCTGACGATGTCGAAGGATGAGGTTCATTTCTCACTGAAAAATATATCGGAGCAGCCCCTCAATATCCCGGCGGAAGAACTGACGGAGCGCTTCATCCGCGGCGACATCTCAAGGAGCACGGAAGGCAGCGGGCTGGGCCTGTCCATCGCCAAGAGCCTGACCTCTATGCAGGGCGGGAAGTTCGAACTGTACCTGGACGGGGATCTGTTCCGGGCGGATATTATCTTTAAACGCGTACGATAAAATTATAAGATAGAATTGCAAAAATCCATCCCGGATGCTAGGATAAGACAGAAAGGAATCAGGTGGATGAAGCTATGGATGAAGAAATCGTATTGTGCGCGGCCAGCGCCTATGAGGAGAAATTTTATCTGAACCCGGAGTTTGACCAGCTTCCGGAGAGCGTGCGGCAGGAACTGCAGATCATGTGCGTACTGTACACGGCGGATGTGGGCGGCATCCTGATGCTGGTGTTTGATGAAGACGGCAATCTTGAGCTGAAAGTGGACCATAAGGAAGATGATTTTGCGTTTGATGAGATCGGAAGCGTCCTGAAGATCAAGGAGCTTCAGCAGACGAAACGGGAGCTTTTCGAGTCGCTGGAGACATTCTTTAAAGTGTTTTATCTGGGTGAAGATCTGGATGAGGACTCCACATCCGGTGAATAACGATGGCAGGCGCCGCTCTATGAGAGCAGCGCCTGTTTGATCTCATTTTCGATCTTTACGAGTTCCTGTTCGGCGGCCATGCGTTTGTCATGGCCTTCTTTCTGGATGCGGACCGCCTCATTCATGGTGTCGATGAGGTTCTGGTTCGCTTTTTTCAGCGTTTCGATGTCGACGATGCCGCGCTCGGATTCCCGGGCCACATCGATGGTGTTCTGCCTGAGGATCTCGGAGTTTTTGAGCAGCAGGGCGTTGGTGGTGTCTGTGACGTCGCGCTGGAGTTTCAGCGCTTCCTGCTGGCGTGCGAGGCCGAGAGCCATGACCATCTGGCTCTTCCACAGCGGAATGGTTTCCTGGATGGCGGTCTGGATCTTGTCAGCCAGGAGTTTGTCATTGTTCTGGATCAGTTTGATCTGCGGCGCGGTCTGGATGGCGATGGTCTTGCTGGTCTTCAGGTCGTGCACTTTTTTCTCGAACTGGCTGACTGTATCTTCAAAGTCACGGACAAGTTGTGCGTGCATGGGATCTCCGCTTTTCTGTACTTCGGCGCGCAGGGACGGGATAGTCTGTTCCCGGAGTTCGAGGATCTTCTCTTCCCCGGCGGTGATGTAGATCTGGAGCTGTTTGAAGTATTCCAGGTTTTTCTCATACAGGGTGTCGAACATGCCGATGTCTTTGAGCATCTCCATGCGCGCTTCCTCCAGTTTTCCCTCGATGCGGTCTACCTGGACCTCGAGCTTTTCATACTGGGCGAGGAATTTTTTGATCTTTGCACCGGCTTTCTGGAAGATGCCGAATATCCCGGATTCTTTACTCAGGGAGTCAAAGTCCAGATCCTGCACATTGGTGACCAGGTCGGTCATCAGCTGCCCGACATAGCCAGAGTCCTTAGAGCGTACATTGTTCAGGATGTTTCCGGAAAAATCAGCGATGTTCTGTTTTGCGCCGGATCCGTACTGCATAAGCATCTGGGAATCGCGGATATCGATCTGTTCTTTCAGTTCATCTGCCTGTTTTCTTTCTTCCGGTGTCAGGACCGTGAGCCGGGTATCCAATTCTTCGGCGGAAGCTTCCGCCGTTGGTGCTGCGGGAGCTGACGCAGCGTTTGATTTTACAAGATCAGCAAGTGTGATTTCTGGCATAACTGTCTCCTTTTCTGCTCCTCTTCCAGGAGCATGGTTACTGTAATTGTTCTATGATGACCTTCATGACATCGTATGACGGCACCTGTGTGACCTGTGTGATATTGTCGGCCACGCCGGCGGCGATGAGTCCTTCGCTCTCGGACACCGTTGTATAGTTTCCGGTGCGGAATCCGTGTTTTTCCCATGCCAGACGCTGTACGTCTTTGTCCAGCAGAGCATCGAGGAGAAGCTCTCCGCTGTCATCCAGTGCGATGAACACATGGGCGGACCAGACGGTGGGGGCGGGGTAGAGCATGATGATGTCGTCTTTTATGGCGTCATATTGTTCCGGATAGAGCGCCGCATATTCGATCAGCTGGCTCTCGTAGCCGGCGATGACCGGCTTGGCGCCTATGCCCATGCGCAGGAACTGGCTGAACAGGTCGGAGGACGAGGTTTCCATATAACCCAGCTTACTGAAGATATCTTCGAGCTGCGGCAGGATCTCCGGCAGGTTTTCTTCTGTCAGTGTCCGGCCGCCGTTCAGCACATTTGCAAGAAGGGCGGCGAACATATTTCCGGAGTTGGAACTGGCCGGGTCCGTGGTGTCTACTGAGATCGTGCCGTACAGATCAGGAAGCCCGATATCCGCCCAGGCGGTATCGTTCTGGATCAGTTCCACCAGTCTGGGCATGTCGACGTAATATGCACTGCCGGACTGAGTGATCAGTCCCTGGCTGTCAAATGCATCAAGTACTGCCCGGTGGGTGTAGAGGACGATGGGTGTGTTGAGGACGATCTCGCTCTGCTGCGGCGAGCCGTGCAGATCTTCATAATATTCTTCGGCAATGCTGCTTGACGGGAAGAGATAGTCCATTCCTTCCATGTCCGCAGTCATCATGTCAAGGGAGCCGGCGCGGGAGTAGTCTGCCTGTACGCCGTAAGCCTCTTCAAAGATTGCCTGCACTTCCTCATCTTCGAGCAGCTCGATCTTCTCGCCGCCTACGTATCCGTCTACAGCGACGATCTTCGGGGTACGGCTGGTTGCGAGGTAGATGCCTCCGATCACAAGCATTATTGCGATCAGCAATACAAGGCCGATGATTTTCTTTTTCATTTGGATGTTTCCTGTCCTTTCTTTTCAGCTTCTTTATATCCTTCTGATTTCAGCGTGTTTTTAAGAAGCTTCAGATATGCTTCCATATCCAGCAGTTCATTCTGCATAAGTTTTTCGAAAT
>CALWDN010000147.1 GCA_944376685.1 uncultured Mediterraneibacter sp.
GAGCACTGTATAAAAGGAGAATCAGTAAAAAAGTATGGCAAAACAGACATGGAAACCGGGAAATATGATCTATCCCCTGCCTGCTGTTATGGTGAGTACGGCGGACAGAGAGGGCAGCAGCAATATACTGACGGTCGCCTGGACAGGGACCGTGTGCACCAATCCGCCGATGGCGTATATATCCGTCCGTCCGGAGCGGTATTCTTATCACATGATCAAAGAGAGCGGAGAGTTCGTCATCAACCTGACTACAAAGCAGCTTGCCCGTGCCACGGACTACTGCGGCGTCCGTTCGGGCAGGGACGTGGATAAGTGGAAAGAGTGCCGGCTGACAAAAGGCAGCGCATCGTCTTTGAAATATGCGCCTGTGATCGAAGAGGCTCCCGTCAGTATTGAATGTAAGGTGAAAAGTATTCAGGAGCTGGGAAGCCATCATATGTTCCTGGCGGAGGTGACAGCAGTTCAGGTGGACGAGGCATATCTGGACAAAAAGGGAAAATTCGACCTGAACCGTACCGGACTGATCGCCTACTCCCATGGGGAATATCTTGATCTGGGTAAGAAACTTGGGACGTTCGGGTACAGCGTCCGGAAGAAGCCGGCGAAAAAGAAAACGGGGAAGAAGAAAACGGCAGGAAATGTTTGACTACAAAGAAGCTTGGGCGTATTATAGACGTGTATGAAAAATACAGGCAGATCTTTTTTCCAGAAAAGGAGGAACTGATAAACTATGGATTACGGAAAAGAATCTTTAAAAATGCACTATGACCTGCGGGGAAAGATCGAGATAAAGACCAGGGCTGCGGTTGATTCGAAAGAAGCGCTGAGCCTTGCGTATACACCCGGTGTTGCAACGCCCTGTCTGGAGATCCAGAAAGACACACATAAGAGTTTTGACCTGACGAGACGCTGGAATACCGTTGCCGTCGTTACAGACGGAACGGCTGTCCTGGGCCTTGGCGATATCGGACCGGAAGCGGGAATGCCCGTCATGGAAGGAAAATGCGTCCTTTTTAAAGCTTTCGGGGACGTGGATGCGATCCCGCTCTGCGTGCGCTCCAAAGATGTCGACGATATCGTAAAGACCGTAAGCCTCCTTGCCGGAAGCTTCGGAGGGATCAACCTTGAGGATATTTCTGCGCCGAGATGTTTTGAGATCGAGAAGCGGCTGAAAGAATGCTGCGACATCCCGGTATTCCACGACGACCAGCACGGGACGGCGGTGATCACGCTTGCCGGCCTGATCAATGCGCTGAAGCTGGTCGGAAAGAAAATAGAGGACGTGAAGATCGTTACTTCAGGCGCCGGCGCGGCCGGGATCGCGATCATCAGGCTCCTGATGGCAATGGGCCTTAAAAACGTCATCATGACGGACCGCAAAGGAGCGATCTATGAAGGACGTGAAGGCCTGAACCCGATCAAGGAAGAGATGGCGAAGATCACGAACTTTAATCATGAAAAAGGCTCACTGGCCGATGTGATCAAAGGAGCGGACGTATTCATCGGCGTATCCGCACCGGGAACGCTTACGGGAGAGATGGTGCGCACAATGGCGGACAAGCCGATCATCTTCGCATGCGCCAACCCGACGCCGGAGATCTTTCCGGAGGAGGCCAAGGCGGCAGGCGCTGCGGTCGTTTCCACAGGACGTTCGGATTACCCGAACCAGGTGAACAATGTCCTCTGCTTCCCGGGGATCTTCAGAGGTGCGCTGGATGTGCAGGCTTCAGATATTAACGATGAGATGAAGATCGCGGCTGCTTATGCGATCGCGGGCCTGGTAAGCGATGAAGAACTGAATGAGGACTATATCCTTCCGGCGGCATTTGATCCGCGCGTAAAGGACGCCGTGGCGAAGGCTACCGCGGAAGCGGCGGTAAAGAGCGGCGTGGCGAGGATCCGCACGGAAGAAAAATAAAATCGGCTGATCTGATTCAGGATCCGCTTTTAAAGAAAGGATTTACAGATGATAACAGTAAAAGAATACCGTGGACATATCAGGAACTGGGAAGAACTGTGCGAACGGCTGGAACTGCCCCTGGATCTTTCAAGGGAGGAGCGGGAAGAGCGCATCCTGGTCAGGGCATACGAGACCTGGGGATATGAGATGGCAGACCACATGTACGGCATGTTTGCATTTGCACTGTGGGATGATGAGGCGAAGAAGCTTTTCTGCCTGAGGGACCAGTTCGGAACGAAGCCGTTTTATTACTATGAGACGGAGGACGGACAGCTCCTGTACGGAACGATGATCCGTCAGATCATCGGCCAGCCGGGGTTTAAGAAAGAACTGAATGAAGAAATGCTGCAGATCTATCTGAGCCTCACTTATGCTGCCGGCGAGAATACATTCTTCCGCGGACTTAAGAAGCTGATGCCGGGCCACTACCTGGTATGGCAGGACGGGAAGCTGGAGATCACGCGGTACTGGACGCCTACGTTCCATCCGGATGAAAGCCGGACGCTGGAAGACTGGGCGGATGAGATCCACTCAACGATCAAAGAGATCATGCCTGAGGTGAAGACGGCTGACGAGACGGCGGACTCTTTCCTCTCAGGAGGTGTGGATTCATCTTATGTGCTCGCCATGTCGGATGCGCAGATGTCCGATTCCTGCGGATATGAGGAGGAGCGTTTTGATGAGTCCGGTCTGGCAAAACAGACGGCGGATATCCTTGGAAGAGAGAATTCCAGATGCCTGATCACACCGGAAGAGTATTTCGGCATCGTTCCGTATGTAATGTACAATATGGAGCAGCCGCTGGGCGATGCGTCAGCGATCGCATTTACCATTGCCTGCAACGAAACGGCAAAACACACGAAGCTCTGTTATTCCGGCGAAGGCGCGGACGAGTTCTTCGGCGGCTACAATATGTACCGCAATGCTGAGCGCTACGGGGACAACCTGAAGACATTCTATGTCGGGAATACCAACATCATGAAGGAAGCTGAGAAGAAGCGGATCCTGAAAAAATATGATCCGGACGTGCTTCCCACCGATCTGGCGCAGCATACCTATGAGGAGACGGAAGGACTTGACCCGCTGACGAAGATGTCGGACGTGGACATCCAGATCTGGCTGGAGGGAGACATCTACCTCAATGTTGACAAGATGAGTACGGCGGCCGGGCTTGAGATCCGCATGCCGCTTACAGACCGCAGGATCTTTGATATCGCGTCAAGGATGCCGGCAAGGTTCAAGGTCAATGAGGAGCAGAACAAGGTGGCGTTCCGCACCGCGGCGGCAAAAGTGCTGCCGGATGAGATCGCGTTCCGCAAGAAGCTGGGCTTCATCGTGCCGATCCGTATATGGATGGCGGACGAACGCTATAACGGCGATGTCAGAAGGCTGTTCCACAGTGAGATTGCAGAGAAGTTCTTCAATGTGGATGAGATCCAGGCGGTCTTTGACGAGTATGTGGGCGGCAATTCCGACAACTGGAGGAAAGTATGGACGATCTATACATTCCTTGTATGGTATGAAGAGTATTTTGTAAAGAGATAAATTATATTTAAAATGATCCGATCCGGGATGCGGCACAGATGATTTTGCCGCATCCCGTTTTTTTATTCAGAAATCAGCCATACTAACGGTATATAAAAAACGGAAAGGAAGATGAAAGTATGGCTTATCTGGAGATTGAAAAAGTAACCGGAAGAGAGATCATTGATTCCCGCGGAAATCCGACGGTTGAGGCTGAGGTCCGCCTGGCGGACGGAACGGTGGC
>CALWDN010000148.1 GCA_944376685.1 uncultured Mediterraneibacter sp.
AGAGGCCGCGGACATGGTTCAGGAAACGGCAAGACAGCCGGCAAAGGCCACAAAGGACAGAAAGCCCGTTCAGGTGCGACAAGACCTGGATTCGAAGGTGGTCAGATGCCTTTATACAGAAGGATCCCGAAGCGCGGATTCACGAACAGAAATTCCAAAACGATCGTAGCGATCAATCTTGGTGCGCTTGAGAGATTCGAAGACGGAGCTACAGTATCCGTTGATACACTGATCGAGAGCGGCATCGTTAAGAACCCGAGAGACGGAGTTAAAATTCTTGGAAACGGAGAGTTAACCAAGAAGCTTACAGTCCAGGCTAATGCGTTCAGTGCAAAGGCTGCTGAGAAGATTGAGGCACTTGGTGGAAAAGCAGAGGTGATCTAATGCTTAAGACAGTACGCAGAGCATTCCAGATCGAGGATATCCGCAGGAGGATCCTCTATACATTCGCAATGCTCATCGTGGTGAGGCTTGGATCAGAACTGCCGACTCCGGGAGTGGATCCGACCTTTATTCAGGAATTTTTCAATCAGCATACCGGTGACGCGTTCAATTTCTTTGAGGCGTTCACCGGCGGCTCTTTTACGAATTTTTCCGTATTTGCCCTGAGCATCACACCGTACATTACATCTTCCATCATCATGCAGCTCCTTACGATCGCAATCCCGAAACTTGAGGAAATGCAGAAAGAAGGAGAAGAGGGAAGAAAGAAGATCGCGGCGATCACAAGATATGTGACGGTCGGGCTTGCGCTGATCGAGTCAACCGCACTCGCGGTAGGACTGGGCCGGCAGGGACTTCTGGAAAACTACAATTTTGTAAACTGTGCGATCGTAGTATGCACGCTGACTGCAGGAAGCGCATTCCTTATGTGGATCGGTGAGCGTATTACAGAAAACGGCGTCGGAAACGGTATTTCGATCGTGCTTCTGATCAATATCATTTCCCGTGTCCCGAGCGATTTCGTGACACTGTACCAGCAGTTTATGTCAGGCAAAAAGCTGGCGCAGGCAGGCCTTGCCGCAGTGATCATCCTTGCGGTCCTGCTGGTTGTCATAGTGTTTGTCGTACTTCTCCAGAGTGGTGAGAGAAGGATTGCCGTGCAGTACTCCAAGAAAGTACAGGGACGTAAAATGTACGGCGGCCAGTCCACGCACATTCCGCTGCGTGTCAACACGGCGGGCGTGATACCGGTCATCTTCTCGTCATCCCTGATGCAGACGCCGATCGTTATCGCCAGCTTCCTGGGCAAAGGAAACGGAACCGGGATCGGGAGCAAGATACTTGCAGGAATGAACTCCAACAACTGGTGTGATCCGGAGCAGCCGCTCTATTCCATCGGGCTTGTTGTTTATATCCTGCTTACGATATTCTTCGCGTATTTCTATACTTCGATTACATTTAATCCGCTTGAGATCGCGAATAATATGAAGAAAAGCGGCGGGTTTATTCCGGGCATCCGCCCGGGCAGGCCGACGGTTGAGTATCTGCAGAAGATCCTGAATTACATCATTTTCATAGGCGCATGCGGACTGATCATCGTACAGGTCATCCCGTATTTCTTTAATGGTGTATTCGGCGCAAATGTTTCTTTTGGCGGTACATCACTGATCATCATCGTCGGAGTTGTACTTGAGACGATCAAGAAGATCGAGTCCCAGATGCTTGTGAGAAATTACACAGGATTTTTAAATAACAGAGGAAGCAGCATGTCCAACAGCTACCTCGGATATTAGGCCCATTTAAGCTCGCGTCATTTCGCCCGTAAACAGGTGAAATCCTGCGGGCTTGCGGCGTATATAAAGCAAAGGCCCGAAAGCGGGGGTTTATGAATGCGCTCTTTGGGCTGATGTGATACAATTATTCCATATAATCAAAAGGAGGTAGGACTATGAAGATTATCATGCTTGGAGCACCGGGCGCAGGAAAAGGCACCCAGGCGAAGAAGATCGCAGAGAAATATGCGATCCCGCACATTTCCACAGGCGACATCTTCCGTGCCAACATCAAGAACGGAACAGAGCTTGGCAAGAAAGCCAAGACGTACATGGATCAGGGGCTTCTTGTCCCGGATGAGCTGGTCGTAGACCTGGTTGTCGACAGAGTGAACCAGGACGACTGCGCGAACGGATACGTGCTGGACGGCTTCCCGCGTACGATCCCGCAGGCTGAGGCGCTGGACAAAGCCCTTGCCGGAATGGGGCAGAAAATGGATTACGCCATCAACGTGGAAGTTCCGGACGACAACATCGTAAACCGCATGGGCGGCAGAAGAGCCTGTGTAGACTGCGGCGCGACATACCATATCGAGTATGCTCCGACAAAGGTTGAGGGCGTGTGCGACAAATGCGGCGGCAGCCTCATCCTGAGAGATGACGACAAACCGGAGACCGTACTTAAGAGACTGGGCGTGTACCACGAGCAGACCCAGCCGCTGATCGACTACTATACAGAGGCGGGGATCCTCAGAGAAGTAGACGGAACCGTTGATATCAACGATGTTTTTGCGGCGATCGTGGAGATCCTGGGAGAGTAGGACCGTATGAAACTGGAACCGGGAATGCTTGCCCGCTCGAAGGCGGGACATGACAGGGATCGGGTCTATGTCATAATCAAAACAGAAAATGAATATGTATATGTGGCGGACGGGGAATTAAGACCCCTCCGCCATATGAAGCGGAAAAACAGCAGACATCTTCAGCCGATCCTGAAGATGCGTCTGGAAGGAATACCGGATGATGAGGGGATCCGAAGGATCATCAGAGAATTTATCCGACAGGAGGATTAAAAATGTCAAAAGCTGACGTGATCGAAATCGAGGGAGTTGTAGCAGAGAAGCTCCCGAATGCAATGTTTAAGGTGGAACTGGAGAACGGCCATATCGTACTGGCCCATATCAGTGGCAAGCTGAGAATGAACTTTATCAAGATTCTGCCGGGCGACAAGGTGACACTTGAGATGTCTCCCTATGATCTGAGCAAAGGAAGGATCATCTGGAGAGATAAATGACCGAAAGCACTTAGCGAACGGAACTTCCTTAGAAAGCACTTAGCGAAAAATAGAAAATAATCATTGACTTCATGAATAATTTGATGCTATACTATGAAATGGTCACTTTTGGGGTGGTGTGCCCAAAAATGGCCGGAAAATGTAGGCAAAGCACAGAAGGGAAGGAGGATTTGACATGAAAGTTAGATCATCAGTAAAACCAATTTGTGAAAAATGCAAGATCATTAAAAGAAAAGGAAGCATCAGGGTTATCTGTGAGAATCCGAAGCACAAACAGCGTCAGGGATAAACATCCATATTATGTATGTGCTATGAATCAGGCGGCTGACAGTATGATACACACGGAAGTGTGTAGAACTGTTTAATATACAGTAAGGATACACCGCATCTGTACACAGGTACCGCAGGGCGGTTGGTCTGGCACTTCTGTATATTGCTTCTAATACCCGGCGTTTGCATTGGCGGAATCTGAATAAGGTCCGTGCCGGGAAAGGGCGTGGAGGCTATTTGACACGCCTGGGCTGGGATATCGCGGGAAGACAAAGATACCCCGGTAGGATGCATGACACCATCAATGCAGATCAGATATTTCTGCAGCGCATCCGCAGCCTCAGTTAAAGTAAATATCAACAAAGAAAATGGAGGAAAGACACATGGCTCGTATTGCAGGTGTAGACTTACCAAGAGACAAACGTGTAGA
>CALWDN010000149.1 GCA_944376685.1 uncultured Mediterraneibacter sp.
CACCCAAGAACCAAAAATAATGCAAAGAACGGGAAGGCTCTCTTCAGGCTGAATGTGGAGCCGGCTTTATCTTTCTCCTTCCTTCCGCGCCAGATGGCAAGGGCAAGGGTGATCGGGATGATCGCCAGCGTCCTTGTCATTTTTACGATCGCGGCGGCTTCCAGCGTATTGCTCCCATGGATTCCGTCCCAGGCGGTCGCGGCTGCAGTGACGGAAGAGGTGTCGTTGACCGCTGTCCCTGCGAAGAGGCCGAAGCCTTCATTGCTCAGTCCCAGCGCGGCGCCCAGGGCAGGGAAGATCAGCGCGGCGGCCACATTGAACAGGAAGATGACAGAGATGGACTGCGCCACTTCTTCATCGGATGCGTCGATGACCGGTGCGGTTGCCGCGATGGCGCTTCCGCCGCAGATCGAGGAGCCTACGCCCACGAGGATTGCGTTGTTTGCGCGGAGCTTCAGTGCTCTGTACAAGATGTATGCGATGATCAGCGAGGTGGCGATGGTGGAGATGATGATAGGCAGGGACTGCTTCCCTTTTGCCAGGATCTCGGTCAGGTTCATGCCGAAGCCGAGAAAGACGACAGCCGCCTGCAGGATCTTTTTGGATGTATAGTTGATGCCGGCCGTGAACGGCTCTTTTTCTGTAAGGATCAGGGTGATGATCATCCCTGCCAGGATGGCGAAGACCGGTCCGCCGATAACCGGAACGGCCTGTCCGGCAAACCAGGCGGGAATGGCGATGATCAGGCAGAGAAGGAGCCCGGCGCTGTTTTTCCTGATAAAATCCATAATATTAATCCTCCGTGTTTTCGTAATTAAAATACTGATAATAATTTCCAGACCAGATAATAGCATAAAATTACAATAAAATATAATTATTAATATTTATTTTATCATAAAGATATGTTATTATATGGTGCAGGGAGTAGTTAAAAATAGGTTTGGGCGGAGAACAACCGGAACTGTCTCCGCCCGGATATTTCAGATAAAACATATCTGCGTGGCAAAAGGGGAGTTGGGTCATGCTTGATTTCAGGATGGAGACATTTCTTACAGTCTGTCAGTTCATGAATTATACCAGGGCATCGGAAAAACTGAATATCACACAGCCGGCTGTATCACAGCATATCCGGTTTCTTGAAGACCATTATCATGTGAAGCTTTTCCGCTATGAGGGCAGAAAGCTGAAGCTGACGGAGGCGGGCGAGATCCTGCGGAATGCATCGCTTACGATGATGCATGACGAGCAGTCCATGCAGAACCGGATGGCTGCCGGGGCGAATGCCGAGGAACTTTGTTTTGGGGCGACACGGACCATCGGCGATGTGCTGATGGGAAAGATCCTGAAGAGATACATGGACCGTTATCCGGACGCGGAGATCCGGATGACCGTGGATAATACGCGGGAACTGTTGAAACGGCTTGATGAGGGCTCTATAGATTTTGCATTGGTGGAAGGCTTCTTCCAGAAGAATGAGTATGAGTGCATCCGTTTTTCCGATGAGCCGTATATCGCGGTCTGCGCGCCGGATCACCCGTTCCGTGAGCAGCCGGAAGTGATCGAGGATCTTTTTCATGAAAGGCTTCTTCTCAGAGAGGAAGGCTCCGGTACGAGAGAAGTGCTGGAGCGCTGCCTGAACGCGCAGAACTTCAGTGTTTCTGACTTTGAGCGGACTGTGGAAGCGGGCAGCCTGCAGACGATTAAAGAGTTGACAAAAGCGGGATGCGGTATTACATTCTTATATGGAACTGCCGTGCAGGAGGAACTGGAAGAAGGGACGCTCATCCAGATCCCGCTCCGCAATTTCCAGGTGTATCATGAGTTTAATTTTATCTGGAGGCGGGGCAGCATTTACGGAGAAAGGTACAGAGAGATCTTCCGCAGATTCTCCGGGCAGGCACAGAGATAAGAAGGAAGTGAACGACAGATATGCTGCAGGTAGAACATTTATCATATGATGTTGTAGAAGAGGGGAAGCAGTCCGAGATCCTTTCGGATGTAAGCTTCTCTGTAAACGAAGGCGAGATGCTGGTGATCACCGGGCCAAACGGCGGCGGGAAGTCCACGCTTGCCAAACTTCTCATGGGGATTAATAAGGCGACCGGCGGAAAGATCCTGCTGGACGGCCAGGATATCACGGACTGTACGATCGATGAGCGCGCGAAAGCGGGACTTGGATTCGCATTCCAGCAGCCGCCCCGGTTCAAGGGGATGACTGTGCGAAGGCTCCTCTCGCTGGCGGCGGGCGAGGAACTGGATGAGAAGACATGCTGCAGCCTCCTGAGCAGTGTGGGGCTGTGCGCGATGGAATACATTGACCGGGAAGCGGATGCGACGCTCTCCGGGGGTGAGATGAAGCGGATCGAGATCGCGACCGTTCTTGCGAAACAGCACCGGCTCTGCATTTTCGACGAGCCGGAGGCGGGGATCGACCTCTGGAGCTTCTCCATGCTGATCAAGCGTTTCGAGCAGATCCACAAAGAGAAGAAGGAAAGTCTGATCCTGATCTCCCACCAGGAGCGGATCATCCAGATGGCAGACCGGATCATGGTCATCTCCGACGGTAAAGTTCAGTCTGTCGGGGAAGCAAAAGAGATCATGCCGACGCTTTTCAACCAGGAGATGGATTCCTGCGAATGCAGGAGGCAAAAGGGAGGTGAGCTCTATGGAGAATAAGCAGACGCTTGCGGAAAAAGCAGTGGAGCAGATCGCGCAGGAAGCGGCGAAGAAAGGCCAGGGGAAAGTAGACCTTGACAAGATCACGGAAGCGGTGCTGAATGTGATCGACTCCTACGGGTTTAACCAGGAAGGCGCTTACAACCTGCGGCTGAACGGCATGGCCGTGTGCCACGGGGACAGCCGCCATATCCGGATCATAACGAAGGAAGACAAGCCGGGGATCGATATCCATATCAGCGGCGAGGCGAAAGACGAGCAGGTGCACATCCCGGTGGTCATGAGCCAGGAAGGCGTTGATGTAGTCTATAATGATTTCTATATTGAAGACGGCGCGGATGTGACGATCATCGCCGGATGCGGCATCCACGGGGAAGGCTGCTCCGAGACCCGTCACGACGGGATCCATACCTTCCATGTGGGAAAAGGATGCAATGTGAAATATGTGGAAAACCATTATGCAGAAGGAAACGGAACCGGACAGAAAGTGCTCAATCCGGTGACAAAGATCTTCGTTGGCGAGGATTCAGTGTTTACGCTGGAGACGACCCAGATCAGGGGCGTCGATTCCACAGAGCGCGAGAATTATATCGAGCTTGCAGACAATGCAAAGCTTTTTGTGACAGAGAAGCTCATGACAGACGATGGGCAGACCGCCGTCTCAAACATGGATGTGGAACTGAAGGGCGCGGACAGTTCTGCCAGGATCGTGTCCCGCTCTGTCGGGAAAGGAAAGTCCCGTCAGGTCTTCCACCCGAGGGCGGTCGGCAGCAGCCGGTGTCATGCCCATGTGCAGTGCGATTCCATTATCATGGATGAGGCGGAGATCAGTTCCATTCCGGAGATCGACGCGAAACATGTGGACGCCCAGATCATCCATGAGGCGGCGATTGGCAGGATCAACGATGAGCAGCTGGTAAAACTCCGGACATTCGGCATGAATGAGGAAGAGGCTGAAGCCGTGATCATTGAAAGTTTCCTGAGATGAG
>CALWDN010000150.1 GCA_944376685.1 uncultured Mediterraneibacter sp.
AGTCACGCAGAACGGTGTTCCGATCTCATCCTGACGGCGGTAACGTTTTCCGATGTTTCCGCGGTCATCGTACTCGCAGTTGTAATACTTGCTCAGTTCCGTGAAGATCTTCTCCGCACCCTCGTTCAGTTTCTTGGAAAGCGGCAGCACTCCGATCTTGACCGGTGCCAGCGCCGGATGGAAATGAAGCACGGTACGCATATCCGGCTTTTCTTCTGTTCCGATGTTTTCCTCATCGTATGCGCTGCACAGGAACGCCAGGACCATACGGTCGGCTCCCAGTGAAGGCTCGATAACATACGGGATATATTTTTCGTTGATCTCATCATCAAAATAAGTCAGATCCTGGCCGGATACGTTCTGATGCTGGGTCAGGTCGTAATCTGTACGGTCTGCGATGCCCCACAGTTCACCCCATCCGAACGGGAAGAGGAATTCTACATCTGTGGTTGCTTTGCTGTAGAAGGAAAGTTCTTCCTTGTCATGGTCACGGTAGCGCACCTCGTCTTCTTTGAGGCCGAGGGATGACAGCCAGTTCAGGCAGAAGCTCTTCCAGTAATCGAACCACTCCAGGTCTGTATCCGGTTTGCAGAAGAATTCCAACTCCATCTGCTCGAACTCTCTTGTACGGAATGTGAAGTTGCCGGGCGTGATCTCGTTCCGGAATGATTTTCCGATCTGCGCGATGCCGAACGGCAGTTTCTTTCTGGATGTACGCTGTACATTCTTGAAGTTTACAAAGATTCCCTGGGCCGTCTCCGGACGGAGATAAACAGTATTCTTCGCATCCTCGGTGACGCCCTGGAAGGTTTTGAACATCAGGTTAAACTGGCGGATATCTGTGAAATTATGTTTGCCGCAGGTCGGGCACGGGATCTGGTGTTCCTCGATAAATGCCGTCATCTGCTCCTGTGACCATCCGTCCACGGAGCCTTCCAGTGTGATGCCTTTTTCTTCACAGTAGTCTTCGATCAGCTTGTCAGCGCGGAAACGCTCATGACATTCTTTACAGTCCATCAGCGGATCGCTGAAGCCGCCCAGATGTCCGGACGCCACCCATGTCTGCGGGTTCATCAGGATCGCACAGTCAACGCCTACATTATACGGATTCTCCTGTACGAATTTCTTCCACCATGCTTTCTTTACATTGTTCTTCAGTTCCACACCGAGATTGCCGTAATCCCATGTGTTTGCAAGGCCGCCGTAGATCTCGGATCCCGGATAGACGAATCCTCTTGATTTGGCAAGGGCCACGATTTTATCCATTGTCTTTTCAACCATAATTATGTTCCTCACATTTCTTTTTCTCAATCGGTACTTATTATAACGGCTGCATCCATTTTTTTCAAGGGAATGCGCGCAATGTTTCCCCTGCTGTACATGCATCCCTCTGACTGCCCTCATCCGTCATGTCAGCGTCTCCAGGATCTCCAGCGATTTGAACCGCCTGTCCACGTATACTTCCATGAGCCGGTCCATCACTTTTTCCAGTTCGGCGAGCACATTTTCCGCCACAGTAAATGTATACAGTTTCACGACCGGCGTGGATTCTATGTACTGCATGCTGTATAACGTGGAATTATCAAGGAGCATCCCGTCTATGACGTCCCCGCTGCACTCGCTGCAGACAAGGCCGCCCTTTGCCGGACTGAATACGGCGGGCCGTTCTTTATCCCCGCAGATCACACACTGAAATACCTGGGGCGCCTGCCCGTTGACCGTCAGCGCTTTCAGTTCGAAGATCCGGCGCACGAGGCGGTTGGGGATATGGGGATTGATCAGCGCACGCATGGACTGGTAAAGCAGCTTCAGCATTTCCCGCTCATCGGTATATTCCTTTGCATAATAATCGGCCACCTCGAGAAAATAAAATCCATAATAGGCGCCCACCACATCTTCCCGCAGCTCCGCGAAATAGTTGGTGATACTGACCGACTGGATCGTATAGGAAGTCCGCCCCTCATACATGGTAAATTCACCGAACGCCAGCGGATTGACCGCGCCGACAAGGGGGCTGTTCGGCCGCCTCGCACCGCGGGCAAACGCAGAGATCTTTCCCTGTTCTTTTGTCAGTATGACCACCCGCCGGTCATATTCCCCGATGGGCATGGTGGAGAGCACCATCCCTGTAAGTACGATCTGATTCACGCTGTTCCTTTCCGCAGGTTTCCCGGAAGATGCCGGTTTTTCCCGCACTGCATTCACGGTCGGCCGTCATCCTGTAATTCAGGTAATCTTCGATCCTGCCGCTTGCCATAAACTGATCCCAGTATGTCTCTTTCATCGGTCCACCTCGTCTTATGTGATAAGATTAGGTTTCCCGGCTCATAAAAACACTATACCCCGCAAAAAATACCAGGACTTTTTGCAGGGTAAAGCCTTGACAGTCCATTCACATTATAATGAATTTCCCGTCTGATATCAATTTCTTTTAGCGGCAGTTTCTAGTGGCAGCTTCCGTTTCCGCCACAGCCGTGTTTGTTCTCGCCGCAGTGTCCGCCATGATGTCCTTCTCCGTGATGATGCCCCTTACCGTGGTGGCTGCACTGAACATCCGGATTATAGGACAGATTTCCTGCAAGGAACGCTTTTACCGCCTCGTCCGCATTTCCGGAAACGCCGCCGTACAGATCGATCCCGGCGTCCGCCAGGGCATTTTTCGCACCCATGCCGATGCCGCCGCAGATCAGCGCATCCACACTCATGTCTGTCAGAAAACCTGCCAGCGCGCCGTGGCCGCTCCCGTTCGTGTCAACGACCTGTTCTTTCGCGATCTGCCCGTTCTCCACATCGTAGACTTTAAACTGCTCCGTATGTCCGAAATGCTGAAATACTTCTCCGTTTTCAAATGTTACCGCGATCCTCATTGCATGTTCCCCTTTCTCTGCTATATCCGGATGGCGCTCCGGAGCTGTTCCCGGTTCCCGCGCATCCGCGCTTTCCGGGAACGCACCTGTGCCCCGCCGGCATTTTTTCCGGCAGAAATGAACAGCGGAACCGTCGCACAGGCGGTAACTGCCTCCCGATATCTCCATGGGCCTGCCGTTCACGATGCAGTCCGCGATCTTCTCACGTGCAGATTCATAGATCTCCGTCACCGTTGTCCGGGAAATATCCATCTGCTTCGCGCACTGTTCGTGGGTCAGCTTCTCCAGATCGATTAGCCGGATCACTTCATATTCTTCCACCGCCAGCGTCACACGTTCCCCGCAGGGAATGCCGTCCGGCGCAAAGCTTAAATAATCCGGTTCCGTGCAGACCCTTCTGCATCTTCTCGGTCTTGCCATAGAGACACCTCCGTTTCATTTCCGTCATATGTCGGAAATAATATAACACATCTTTCACAGAAATACAAGTCCCATCTGTCCCAGTACATTCCCAATATCCCCGTCAATACAAACTGATCGCCCCGCGATCTCTTCCGGCGCATACGCCTCCCCGCAATTTACACAGGCATACACAGCCTCCGGATTCTGATACGTCATCCTCCAGAATGGATACTTAATGATGCCCGGCGTATTCATTCCCACACCCAGCTCCAGGAACAAGATCCGCTTTCCCTCA
>CALWDN010000151.1 GCA_944376685.1 uncultured Mediterraneibacter sp.
GCCCGGCTTCAGCGCCTCGGTGTCCTCGATCGTAAATTCCATTGTCCTCATGTACCGCTCTCCTCTTCTAGTCCATTATGATGAGCGCCATGAACACCAGGTCCTCATTGCCGGAATTGGTCAGTCCGTGGCCGTGGCCGTCCGGCGTAAATGTCACATCGCCGGCTTTTACCGGACGGATCCGCCCGTCATCGTCATAATTTCCCTGTCCGGAAAGGATATAATAAGTCTCGCTCTCTCCGTGGTGCTCGTGATAACCGAGGGAGCATCCCGGTTCCAGCGTCACTTCCGCATACATCCGGCAGTTTCCGTGCATCTCCTTATCTCCAAGAATGTGCTTAATGATTACATGGCCTTTTCCGCCGGCCATATTTTCTACGCGTTGAATGTTCATAATCCGGTTCCTTTCTTACATTGCAAGTTTTTCGGCGAAATCCGCCATCGCCTCTGATATTTTGATCTGCTGCGGACAGACAGCCTCGCAGCTCCTGCAGCCGATGCATGCGCCCGGCTTCTTGTCATCCGGGTAGGAAGAAAGAGCCATCGGCGCGATAAATCCGCCCTCTGTGAAGCAGTGCTCATTGTACAGGTTCAGAAGCGTCGGGATATCAAGCTCCTGCGGACAGTGGCTCACACAATAGTGGCATGCCGTACAGGGAAGCGTCTTCCTGCCCAGCATCTGATCCGCAATGCCCAGCAGTGTCTTCATTTCTTCGTCACTAAGCGGCTTGTCTTCCTTATAGGTCTCAATATTGGCTTTCAGCTGCTCCATATTGGACATGCCGGAGAGCACCATCGTGGCTTCCGGAATGGTCTGCAGGAAGCGGAACGCCCATGCCGGGATCGTCTCATCCGGACGGAGCGCCTTTAATTTCTGCTCATTTTCCTCAGAAAGCGAGGCCAGCTTCCCGCCCCGCAGCGGCTCCATCACCCATACCGGGATATTGTACTCTTTGAGGAGCTCGACCTTATCCTTTGCCCTCTGGAACGTCCAGTCCAGATAATTGATCTGGAGCTGACAGAATTCCATATCCTTCCCGTATGCCTCCAGGAAACGTCTGATCACATCATATTCCCCGTGAGCCGAGAAGCCCAGGTGACGGATCCGGCCGTTCCTCTTCTGCTCGATCAGGTATCTGTATGTACCGTAGGTGTCATCATCCAGATAATGGTCGATATTCATCTCGCACACATTGTGGAACAGGTAGAAATCAAAATAGTCCACCTGGCATTTCTCCAGCTGTTTCTCAAAAATCTCTTCCACCCTGCCGAAGTTGGCGAGATCGTATCCCGGGAACTTCGTCGCCAGATAAAAATCCTCCCTCGGATATTTCTTCAGCGCCTCTCCCACGACCGTCTCGGAATGTCCGCTATGATATCCCCAGGCAGTGTCATAGTAATTGATCCCATGCTCCATCGCATAACCGATCATCTCTTCTGCAGCTGCGGTATCGATCTTTGAATCATCTCCATCCATAACCGGAAGACGCATGGTCCCCAGTCCCAGCGCGGAAAGCTTTAAATCCTGAAAATCTCTGTAAATCATCGTATCAGTCCCTCTTTTCTTTAAATGCATGATCTCTGATTAACATTATAATGCCTGAACAACCTCATGTCTAATGCCCGCAGGTCATGCAAAGATATGCATTTCAGCTATAGTTCGATAATAAACTGATCTTCTTCCGCATAATCTACAACCGTACAGTCGTTGGCATAGGTGCACTCCGGCAGGATGATCATCGCCTGCAGCTCGTCCGCATGGACCGGAATCGGCGCCAGATGCCAGATCGCAGAATTGATCTTCACCAGCGTGCCCTTCGGCACAATAAACACCTTCGTCAGTTCCGGCACCGGCGTACCTGCGGATGCCGGCGCCACATGGATGATCATGTCGTCATTGAGCGGAAGGATCATCTCCGGCGTGGTCGTGTGATACTCCGCCTGGGTGATCTTCATCACATCCGGCTTCTTCACCAGGATCGGGGAAAAAGCCGCTCTGGACACATAAGACTCGGTCATCCGGTCCGGGAAAAAACGGTGGATCTCACCGTTTAATGAATAGCCGGAAGGCGCGGTCATGCTGTAAAATGTACCGTAAGGCGCGTAAGCCTCACAGGTGATCGGTTCTGCTTTGATCGTTCTCATTGTCATCTCTCCTTTGATTTAAAAATTATCAGACATCCGGGATCTCGATGCTCAGGTCATCATCATAAGCTGTGATCTCAATCAATTCCTGAAGCTGATCTCCGCTCGTCTTTTCAAGCGCTTCCTCTGCTGAAAGTCCCTGGGACATCATAAACACAGACGCTTCGGTCTTGGCTGTCTGATCGGTCAGATCCGTCACAACCCGGATCAGTTCATCCTTCCCGGGATCCACGTAATACTTCTGGGTGACAACCGCCGTCAGAGGTTCACTGATCACCTCTTCGCCCGCATCCTCATTCATCTGTTCCGCCAGGTCCACCGTATATTCCGTCTCATAGACATCGCATTCCACATCGCCCAGCTGCTCCTTCTCCGGTTCAGTAAATTCCAGTTCTTCTCCATACCCATACGGATATCCGCGCTTCGCCTGCTGGGTCACATATCCGTTCTCCGTATTGAGAATTGCCTCAATCTCATCCCCGTCGCCGTGAAAATACGCTTCCGACCAGACAGAGTCTCCCGGTTCAACCACTTTTACATACTCGGTATATGGAGATGAGATTCTTTTTCCCGACATAACAGTGACAGCAGTTCCTGTTTCCGGATCGATCGTGCTGTTCAGATACTCATAACTGCCATTATAAAATTTATCCAGCCAGGCCGGGAGTTCAGCCTGAACATCCGCCCCTTCCGACGGATCGTCCGGAGAATTGGTTTCCGGAGCCTGACTTCCACAGGCGGTCAGGAAAAGGGCAAGACCTGCAAGGATCATTGACATGGATCTTTTACTCATAATCTACACCTCCTCGTGAAATGGCACCTTCCATCCTTTTCATAAAGTATACCATACTGCATCCGCCGTGGCATTATTTTTTTATCTCAGCTTATTTTCAAACAGCGGAAAGCCGGCAGACTATCCAGCCGCCGGCTTCCGCATATCTCAGAAGTACATTTTCACTTTTATTTTACCTGTGTGAGCACGCCTGCATCCATCTCGCAGATGGTATCGCACAGATACTCGATCTCCATCATGTTGTGCGCCGCGATCAGGATCGTCCGCCCTCTGCTGCGCAGTTCATCCAGCAGATCGCATACATCCTGTGCGCCCCGCTTGTCCAGTCCGTTGAAAGGCTCATCGAGCACAAGCAGCCTGGGGTCTTCCATGATCGCCTGGGCAATCCCCAGCCGCTCCCGCATCCCGAGGGAATACTGACCCGCCTTCTTCTTTGAGAACGGATCCAGCCCCACCCGGGCAATGCTCTCCCGGATCTGCTCATCGGTCACCCGGTTCCGGATCGCCGCCAGCC
>CALWDN010000152.1 GCA_944376685.1 uncultured Mediterraneibacter sp.
GGGACACAGTTTGATTCTTCCTATGACCGGGGTGAGCCGCTGGAGTTTGTATGCGGCGCAGGACAGATGATCCTGGGATTTGACAAAGCTGTGGCTGACATGGAAGTCGGCCAGACAGTAGATATACACCTGATGCCGGAAGAAGCCTACGGCATGCCTGATCCGGCTGCAGTGTTTACCGTTGAGATCGAACAGCTTCCGGGTTCTGAAGAACTGCAAGCCGGACAGCAGGTTTATCTGTCCAATCAGTTCGGACAGCCCTTCCCGGTCAAAGTGACAGCCAAAGATGAGACAACCATCACATTTGATGCGAACCATGAAATGGCCGGGAAAGAACTGAACTTCCGGATCGAGCTTGTTGAAGTAAAATAAGGATCTCTTATTTCAGGAAAAACCGCACCATTTTCCCGTGCATTTTCCGGTAGGGCTGATAGCGCATGGGAAGATCGAGCCAGGTCTTTTTATCCACGATGCTCTTATAGTGGGTAAATGTATCAAAGCCGGTCTTTCCATGGTAAGAGCCCATGCCGCTCTCGCCGAATCCGCCGAATCCCATTTCCGTTGTCGCAAGATGGATGATCGTATCATTGATGCATCCGCCTCCGAATCCGCACCGCGCGGCAACCTTTTTCGCCGCAGTTTTGCTGGACGTAAACAGGTAAAGGGCCAGCGGATGGGGCATGGCGTTAATATTGCGGATCACTTCATCCAGGCTGTCAAAGGTGAGGACGGGCATGACCGGTCCGAAGATCTCTTCCTGCATGACAGCGTCTGAAAATGTCACATTATCCATGACCGTCGGTTCGATCCGAAGCGCATCCCGGTCAGAATTCCCGCCGAAGACTACTTTTTCTTTATCGATCAGTCCCAGGATCCGGTCGAAATGCTTCTCATTGATGATCTTGCCATAGTTCTTATTATCAAGGGGTTTTTTGCCGAACTGTCTGCGGATCTGTTTTTGTATTTCTCTGATCAGCCTGTCCCGGATGGAGCGGTGGCAGTAGATATAATCCGGCGCCACGCAGGTCTGGCCGCAGTTCAGATACTTCCCGAATACGATCCGTCTTGCCGCCAGCTTGATGTTCGCGGTCTGATCGACGATGCAGGGGCTCTTTCCGCCCAGTTCAAGCGTCACCGGCGTCAGATGATCCGAAGCGCTCCGCATGACTTCCTTCCCCACGGACTGACTGCCTGTAAAGAAAATATAGTCAAAATGCTCGTGCAGGAGACAGGTGTTTTCCGCCCGTCCGCCGGTCACGACCGACACATACTGAGGCTCAAAGCATTTCGTGAGGATCTGACGGATCACCTCGCTCGTCCAGGGGGAATAGGCGCTTGGTTTGACCACGGCCGTATTCCCGGCCGCCAGCGCATCCACAAGCGGGGAGAGGGTGAGCATGAACGGATAGTTCCACGGGCTCATGATCAGCGTCACACCGTACGGTGAAGGCTTCTTATAACTTCTTGAATGGAACTGGGAGAGAGGGGTGCGGACCCGCTTCTCCCCGGCGAAACGGCGGACATGTTTCAGCATGTAGCTGATCTCTTCCAGCACCAGTCCGGTCTCGCACATATAACTTTCAAATCCGCTTTTCCCCAGATCTTTTCGCAGCGCATCATGGATCTCCTTCTCACTGCCGGAGACCGCGTCATAGAGTCTTCGAAGAGCGTCGATCCTGAAGCTGACCGGAAGGGTCGCTCCGGTCTGAAAATATTTTCGCTGCGCCGCAACGATGGCATTAATTTCCTGTTCCGTCATTTTCATCTTCTCCTTTCATCAGCATATGGTAGAACGGTTCCAGTTCCGATGCGTTCATCAGCACCGGCACCGGATAGAGGGGATTAGCCTCTTTATCCGCATAGTGGGCAAGCTTCGGGATGTCGGTCTCCCGGATCCGCGTCCGCAACGCCGGCTTCACGGGCCAGTCGCGCCAGCTTCCTGTGGATGGTTTTGCCGTACGCTTCCAGGATCATGGGAAGGATCACGGCGTTTGCAAGGCCGTGGGGCACGTTGTACTCGCCGCCCAGGGAATGGGCGATGGCGTGCACATATCCCACATAGGACTTGGTGAAGGCACATCCTGCATAGAAGGAAGCATGGAGCATATTGCGTCGTGCTTCCACATTGGAGCCGTCCGTATAGGCTGCATCGATGTTTTCAAAGATCAGTTTCACGGCCAGCAGCGCGTCTTTGCGCGTTCCGTATGTCGTGGAATTTCCGATATAAGCCTCCACCGCGTGGGTCAGCGCGTCGATGCCGGTGGTCGCGGTGATAAAGGGCGGAAGACTGAGCGTCACCTTCGGGTCCAGCACCGCATACCGCGGGATCAGCGGGAAATCATTGATCGCGTATTTGTGGCGGGTCTCAGCGTCCGTGACCACCGCCGCTAGGGTCGTCTCACTTCCGGTCCCCGCAGTTGTCGGGATCGCCATCAGGAGCGGCAGCCTCCGGCGCACCTTCAGGATCCCTTTCATTTTGGCAAGAGATTTCTTCGGGCGGACCAGGCGTGCGCCGACCGCCTTGGCGCAGTCCATGCTGGACCCGCCGCCGAAGCCGATGATGCAGTCGCATTCATTTTCCTGATAGAGTTCGATCGCTTCGGATACATTGACGGTCGTCGGATTCGCAACGGTTTTGTCGTAAATGCAGTAGGGAATGCCATTGGCTGTGAGCGCCTTTTCCAGACGGCGGGTAAGTCCAAACTTCCGGATCCCGGCGTCCGTGATGATCAGCGCTTTGGTGCATTTTTTCTTCCGGATGACTTCCGGCAGAGACTTCACACTTCCGGTGATCTTCGGCTTGCGGTAGGGCAGGAAGGGCAGAGCAATTTTCAGTCCTGTCTGAAAGGTCCTGCAGTACGCTTTTTTAAGAGGGTTCATGGTAACAGATCCTTTCTTTCGTAAATATTACATGTAATTAGAATATATCTGAAAAATCTTAGCAATTTGAGGCGGGTTTGTCAATAAATACAGTTGTAGATTATGATCCGTCATAGGTAAAGCAATATGAGGAAGAAGCCTTTGGAGAACAGTCCGTTGGCAGGTTCTACTGCATAAAATTGCGACAACTCGCAGAAATTTTTAGTATGAATTGTAAAAAAAGTCCAGATGAGGTATAATACAAATGAAAAACTTTTGCGATAACTCGCAGAAATTTTCAATAATAGAAAGAAGCAACGGTTGACAAGGGCATACACGATAAATCTACAATAATTGAACTGCCAACCTTATACAAAGTACCGCCCAAACGAGACTACGGGCGGTATTTTTGTAGCTTGGCAAGAAAGGAGGAACCACCCCACCGGGGCCTGATGAAAAGTCAGGCCCCTTTTTTCATGCCCAAAATCAGGAGGTAAACGTGTATGCCAGATGATAAAACCACAAAAGTCCCGGAGACGGCAGCGCCGGACACCGGGC
>CALWDN010000153.1 GCA_944376685.1 uncultured Mediterraneibacter sp.
GTAATCCATAAATACCTTACGGTAGAATTCAATATACTCATCCTTCGTGCACTCGCTCGGGTTCTTTCCCCACAGCGGATGGATGTCGCTGATGGATACCGGGCGCTTCAGGATCTTGACTTTCCTCTTCGGCTCTTCCTTCTCTTCTCCGTCCTTTTCCTCTGCGTCTTTTGCAGGCTCCTCGATATGTTCGATCACCGTATCCGTATCCAGCAGTTCATCCTCGCTGATCGTCTCATACTGCGGCTCCGCATTCGCTTTTGAGAGGAAGATCTCCACCGGCATGAATGAACAGTACTTCTCCAGCACTTCCCTTGCGCGGTACTCGTTGGCGAACTCCAGGCTTTCTTCATTCAGGTACAGGGTGATCTCTGATCCCACTGTCGTCTTATTTCCTTCCTGCATCTCATATTCCGTGCCGCCCTGGCTCGCCCAGTGCACTGGCACGGCGCCCTCTTTGTAGGAAAGCGTATCGATCTGTACCTCGTCAGCCACCATGAACGCAGAATAAAAGCCCAGTCCGAAATGGCCGATCATGTCGTCCTCTGTCGTTTTATCTTTGTATTTCTCCAGGAACTGTGTCGCACCGGAAAATGCGATCTGGGTAATGTATTCCTCTACCTCGTCCGCGGTCATCCCAAGTCCGTTATCGATGAATTTCATGGTCTTCTCTTCCGGGTTGACGATCACCTCGATCTTCGGCTTATAGTCTTCCGGAAGTTCATATTCGCCCATCATATCCAGCTTCTTAAGCTTGGTGATCGCATCACAGCCGTTGGAGATCATCTCACGGACAAAAATATCGTGATCCGAATAAACCCATTTCTTTATAATAGGAAATATATTTTCGCTGTCGATTGATAATGTTCCTTTTTTCACTGCCATTATTGAACACTCCTTTCGTCTAAAAGACATTCTAGCTCAGCGAAAAATAAAAGTCAATAGAAAATTAGCACTCTTTTGATAAGAGTGCTAACAATTTCTGTTTCAGTCTTTAAACATTTTCATACCCATCCACTGGCTCATGTGATCGATCATTTTCGTATCGGGTTCGATGCAGATGCAGATATTTTTCTGATTCATGGGGATCATGATCGCATATGCCTTTCCGTTCGGATCGCCTGACGTGTAATCATACGTCTTGTCCGGTTTGTAGGAATTCAGCCTCGGAGAACCCTTCGGCGCGATGATCTCCGCCCCCTGGATATCCAGGCTCTGAAGGCGTTTGCGCTTTGATTTATTGTATATCGCATCGATCTGAAGGTCATGGTTCAGGATAATATACTCGTATTCCACACTGAGCTTCGGAAAGATGAAATAATACGCAACTGCCGCAAGGACAACCGCAACAACGAAGGAGAGGAAGCCTATAAACGGCATGCCGAGCAGGGCCACTGCCACGATCACGAGGATCACAAGGATCCTGACCGGGATGTCGTATGCTTTCGGCCTGCGGGAGATAAGCTGTTCATATAATGCGTCATTCATAGTTTATTTGTTCCTTTCTGATTGTAAATAGTTCAGCACCATAATGGCGACCTTGAATGTCATGGCGTCTTCGAAGAGCCGTATATCGAGCCCGGTGTGCTTCTCGATCTGTTCCAGCCGGTAGATCAGCGTATTGCGGTGCATATGGAGCTGGCGGGATGTCTCCGCGATATTGAGATTGTTCTGAAAGAACCGGTTCACCGTCCCCAGCGTTTCCTCATCAAAGGAAGAAGGGATATCCGGACCGAAAAGCTCCTTCAGGAAATTTTCACAGAGCGAAACCGGAAGCTGATAGATCAGCCGCCCGATCCCGAGTTCATTGTACGGAAATATGGTCTGTTCCGAATAAAAAAGCCGTCCTACGCGAAGGGCCAGCCCTGTTTCGCGGAACGCTTCCGGAAGCCCGGAGAGACTGTCGAAAATAAAGCTGTACGCCAGCTGCACCTGGGCCAGGGCTTCTGTATTCAGCGTGTCTACGATCATACGGGCGATCTTCCGGCTGTCCGTCCCGTCTTCTCCCGAACGCACAGGACGGAGTATGGCAAGTGAATTTTCGGCGACAGGGACAAGATAAGTCTTTGTCTGCGCAGGGAAAAGACTTTTCAGGATTTCCGTGACCGCATCATCGATCTCCTTTGCTTCAAGGAGAAACAGGACGCGCCGTTCGTCAGGGCTGATATGGAGGCGCGCCGCCCGTTCCGCGATATCATATGCGGGGATGCCTCCGGTCATCAGGCCTTTGAGAAAATCAGCTTTATTATATT
The DNA here is from genome assembly GCA_944376685.1 of uncultured Mediterraneibacter sp. Lineage (GTDB taxonomy): Bacteria > Bacillota > Clostridia > Lachnospirales > Lachnospiraceae > Mediterraneibacter. Next base: position 2,253 of record CALWDN010000153.1, read on the forward strand.
TCTCCCTGTATGCCGTGCACAGACAGCGGATCTGGGTGAGCGCATTTTCTGCCTCTTCAGGCGTGGACGCCGTTACATCTACCGTGATCCCTGTAATGCGTTTCAGTTCTGCCAGTGCTTTCTCAAGTTCCTGCGTGTGCTCCATCATTCTCTCCGTGATATCCATGAAAAGGGCTGCACTCATTGATCAAGTGCAGCCCCCTCGTATTATAATAGATAAGCGGTAAGCTTGCCGGCCGGGACGGCCAGCGGTGAATAGCATCTTTGCAACCGCCTAGCTGCTATTCCAATTTTAAGGCATTAGTTTGTAATCGTCAACTCTGTCTCTTTATCAAATACGTGGATCTTCTCCATATCAAGTGCGAATACAGCTTTGTCGCCTGTTCTCAGTGTAGTACGCGGGTTAACGCGTGCTGTCATCTGAGTGCCCTCTACATCGAAGTACAGGAATACTTCTGCTCCGAGCAGCTCGTATACTTTGATCGTAGATGTGATCACGCTGTCCGGTGAGTTTGCGATGAACGCTTCTGAGTCGTGTACATCTTCCGGACGGATGCCGAGAACAACTGTCTTTCCGTCATATCCGCCTTCGATGAGCGCTTTCTTCTTGGAAGCCGGCACTTTCAGCACATGCTCGCCAACAGTCAGTGTAACGTCTTCGCCGTTTACCTTGCATACAGCATCCATGAAGTTCATCTGCGGGGATCCGATGAATCCAGCAACGAACAGGTTGCACGGTGTGTTGTAGAGGTTCTGCGGTGTATCTACCTGCTGTACGATACCGTCTTTCATAACGACGATCCTTGTACCAAGGGTCATAGCTTCTGTCTGGTCATGTGTTACGTAGATGATCGTAGCGCCCAGGTTCTCATGGAGCTTGGAGATCTCAATACGCATCTGGACTCTCAGTTTTGCATCCAGGTTGGAGAGCGGCTCGTCCATCAGGAATACCTTCGGGTTGCGGACGATGGCACGTCCCATGGCAACACGCTGTCTCTGACCACCGGAAAGAGCCTTCGGTTTACGGTCGAGCAGTTTCTCAAGGTCAAGGATCCTTGCAGCCTCGCGGACTTTCTTGTCGATCTCATCTTTCGGAACCTTGCGCAGCTTCAGTCCGAATGCCATGTTGTCATATACTGTCATATGC
>CALWDN010000154.1 GCA_944376685.1 uncultured Mediterraneibacter sp.
TCCAGATAGGCAAAATGGTCATTAAGCCCCAGGCTCCTGCAGTTCTGTTCGATAAATCCCACGTCAAATCCCGCATTGTGGGCAACCAGCACACTGTCCCCGACGAATTCAAGAAACTGCGGGAGAATCACCCCGATCTCCGGATATTCCATGACCATCTCATCGGTAATACCCGTAAGATTGGTGATCTCAAATGGGATCGGACGCTCCGGGTTGACAAAAGTACTGAACCGGTCTGTGATCTTCCCTCCGCTCACCTTCACCGCGCCGATCTCGATGATCCGGTCCCGGATGGAACTGAAGCCGGTGGTCTCAATATCAAAGACAACATAGGTATCATCCAGCGTCTGACCGCCCGCATTCACGGCGATCTCCGTCAGGTCGTCCACAACATAGCCTTCCACCCCGTAGATGACTTTGAAGGGGTCATCTTTGTCCAGTGTCTCAATATAATGATTGGCATCCGGGAAAGCCTGGGCCACGCCGTGATCTGTAATGGCAATGGCGGGATGGCCCCAGTCGTGGGCTCGCTTCACGATGTCCTTCACCTCGGACACCCCGTCCATATCGCTCATTTTTGTATGACAGTGAAGTTCCACACGTTTTGCAGGACTCAGGTCTTTCCGTGAAACCGTAAAATCGCCGATCTTTTTGATTCCGGTCACAGACCAGATGGTCAGTTCTCCATCATATTTGTCAATGGTCGTCACGCCCTTGATCTTGACAAAAGCGCCTTTCTTCAGTTCGCCCAGGATTTCCGGCAGCTGCTCGTTGCGGGCAAACATCTTCACCGTGATCGTATCATTATAGTCCGTCACCGCGAACATGATGATCGTCTTCTCATTACGGATCTCCCGGGTGTCAAAACTGATGATCTTTCCATGAATGGTGATCTCGCCCATCTCGGTGACAACCTGGTCCAGAGAGATCGGCTCATCATCAAAGTTTTTCCCGTAGATCAGGTTCGGATCGTCCCCCTGTTTAACAGGACGATAGTAATCTTTTTTACGGAATTCTCCTTTTTTACCGTTTTTCCGTCCTGTATGCCCTCCGTTTCCGGATGGATTCTTTTCTTTTTTCTCTGTTTTTGCGGGTGCCCTGTCAGATGAAGCGGAAACCGTCACGCCTTCCGCAGCGGCATTGCCGCCGGTTCCTGCATCGTCCGGAGTGTCCGCTGTTTCATTCTTCTGAAGCGCACGGCGTTCAAAGATGGCATTGATCTCCTGCTGCACCCTCTGCTCATCGTATTCCCGGGTCCCCTCGCCGTCCGGTTCGCGGTATGTAATGCGGATATCCGCCTTCATATGGAACCGGCGCGCAAACAGATTTTCAAGAAAGGCCAGGATCTCTTCTTTTCTCCCCTCTGACACGATGGAATCCAGAAGCTCCACGCAGACTACATTTCCTTCCTCATAATGGAGATTCGCCTGGGCGAACATATTGGACGCAAGGATGCTTCGTTCTTTCAGTTCCAGGATGATGCTGTCCCGGTATTCGCGCAGGAGCGCTTCCGGCGTATACTGTCCGGACAGGGCATACTCTTCCTCGATCTGCACATCCACCGGGACTTTTGAAAAGAGCTGATCTTTGATCCGCTGTTCCATCTGTCGGATCTGTCTCTTCTGGATCAGATGGCGGCTGTATATGTACACATGAAGAAAATCACGCCGGGAATTCGTCGTGATCTTCTGAACCTCCACATCCGTGAAGAGGATCTGAATATCCTCCTCTACTTTCAGTGTCGGAAATACATAGAAAAAAGATTTGTCATTTCTTGTTTTTTCCACTGTCAACACTCCTGTTTATCCGATAACGCGCAGACAGAGCCTCATTCCTTCCAGTTCAGCAGTTCCTGCCGGAGCGTATCGAGAAGTTCTTCTTCTTTTACTTTCCTGATGACTTCGCCTTTTTTGATCAGCAGCCCTTCGCCGATGCCGCCGGCGATGCCGATATCCGCCTCTCTGGCTTCTCCCGGTCCGTTCACCACGCAGCCCATGACCGCAACTTTGATATCAAGGGGAATGTCGGCCACCATTTTCTCCACATCATTGGCCAGGCCGATCAGGTCGATCTTCGTCCGGCCGCAGGTCGGGCAGGAAACCACCTCGATGCCGCCTTTTCGAAGCCCCAGCGTCTTCAGGATCAGCTTCGCCGTGCGGATCTCCTCCGCCGGGTCGCCGGTCAGGGAGACGCGGATCGTATTGCCGATGCCTTCATACAGGATGATGCCAAGGCCGACCGACGACTTGACATTGCCGGAATAAACCGTGCCCGATTCCGTGATCCCCACATGGAGCGGGTACGGACACTGCTCTGCGATCAGTTCATGGGCGCGGACGCACATCAGGACGTCCGATGACTTGATGCTGACGACCAGGTTGTCATATCCCATGTTTTCGATCATATGCACTTTATCAAGCGCGCTCTCCACGATGGCTTCCGCCGTCACGCCGCCGTATTTCTCCAGAAGGGGCTTCTCCAGGGAGCCGCTGTTCACGCCGACCCGGATCGGCACGCCGTATTCCTTCGCCTTGTCGACGACTGCTCTTACACGGTCCTCGGACCCGATATTGCCCGGATTGATGCGGATCTTATCCGCCCCGTTCTCGATCGCCGCGATGGCAAGCCTGTAATCAAAATGGATATCCGCCACCAGCGGGATGTGGATCTGTTTTTTTATTTCTTTCAGCGCTTCCGCTGCTTCCATAGTCGGAACCGCGCAGCGGATGATCTCACAGCCGGCCGCTTCCAGTTTCAGGATCTGCTCCACCGTTGCTTTCACATCCTCTGTCTTTGTATTGGTCATGGACTGGATCGCAACCGGGTATGTCCCGCCGATCTTTACGCCGCCGATATCGATCACTTTCGTTTTTTCCCTTAACATGGCTCTTCTCCTTATCCTGCTGAATTTAAGATCTGCTGTATTACAGTACAACAGGAGAGTCCCGCAAGCGGAACTCTCCATCGTTTTTTATTTCCCGGTCCGTTCAAATACGAACTGCTCTCCGTATTCCCGTTCTGTCAGAGTCAGGGTGTCCTGCTCCACATTATAATTATAGCTGCCGGTCCCGATGATCATCTCGATCTCCGGGTCCAGCTCCCCCTCGCCTTTTAAACTTACATTCTGGTTCTTTGTCTTTTTATCCACGAATCCTCTGTCGATCGTTGTGCTCTCTTCGCCCTCC
>CALWDN010000155.1 GCA_944376685.1 uncultured Mediterraneibacter sp.
CAGGATCACCGGCGTGGCGTCATTACGCCGCCGCATCTTCCGGAGCACCGTCAGGCCGTCCGTCCCCGGCATCATGATATCCAGTACCACCGCATCGTACTCTGCGCTCTCCAGATATTCCAGCGCCTCCTGCCCGTCATAGCAGGAATCCACACTGTAATGCTCTTCTTTAAGCCGCCCGGTAATGATCCGGTTCAGGTCCTTTTCATCCTCTGCGATCAGTATCCTCATCCTTCATGCCCTCCATTCCGTCAATCTGGTATCATTGTATCATCTTGACAAGGCCGAGTACAGATAATATGCTGAAAATACGGAATGAACAGCCCGGATATGCCCGGCTGTAATATAAAGAAAGAGGTGCACCTGTTATGAAAGGATCCGATACCGCGCGCGGCCTGGCCGCATTTCTGGAAGGCAGCCCTTCCTGCTTCCACGCCGTTGCAAACATGCGGGATGAATTATTAAAGGATGGATTTACAGAATTACATGAAAATCAGAAATGGCAGCTCCGCCCCGGCGGGAAATATTTTGTCACGCGGAACGGCTCCGCCCTGATCGCATTTACCATACCGGACAAAGATTTCAAGGCTTTCCGCATCATCGCCAGCCACAGCGACTCCCCCTCCTTCAAGATCAAGGAGAACCCGGAGCTGGAGACGGACGGCCATTACATCCGGCTCAATACCGAGCGCTACGGCGGCATGCTCTGCGCGCCCTGGTTCGACCGGCCGCTCTCCGTCGCAGGCCGCGTCATCGTCAAAGATCCGGCTGACGATACATTTCACACAAAGCTCGTCAATATCGACCGGGACCTCCTGCTGATCCCGAGCCTGGCCATCCACATGAACCGGGAGGCCAACAACGGCTATAAATATGATATGAAGAAAGACCTGCTGCCCCTCTACGGCACCCTGTCCGGCAAAGACACGTTCATGAAAACCGTGGCAGAGGCCGCCGGCGTAAATGAAACCGAGATCCTGGGGCACGACCTCTTCCTCTACAACCGGGAAAAGGCCAGCGTCTGGGGCGCGTCCGGGGAGTTCATCTCCTGCGGCCGGCTGGACGACCTGCAGTGCGCCTACGCCTCCCTTCGCGGATTCCTCACCGGAAAGAAGGAAACATATGCCGCCGTCCACTGCGTGCTGGACAACGAAGAAACCGGCAGCACGACAAAACAGGGCGCCGCATCCACCTTCCTGTCAGATACGCTGGAGCGGATCTGCGGCTGCCTGAACTTTAGCCGCGAGGACTATCTCATCCGCCTGTCGGAAAGCTTCATGCTCTCCGCCGACAATGCCCACGCCGTACACCCGAACCATCCGGACAAGGCCGATCCGTCCAACCGGCCCTACCTCAACGAAGGCATCGTGCTGAAATTCAACGCCAGCCAGAAGTACTGCACCGACGGCATCTCCGCCGCCATGTTCCGGGATATCTGCAAACAAGCCGGCGTCCCGGTCCAGACCTTCGCCAACCGGTCCGATATGGCGGGCGGCTCCACCCTCGGCAACATCGCCAGCACCCATGTGGCCGTCAGCACCGCGGACATCGGCCTGCCCCAGCTGGCCATGCACTCCCCCTACGAGACGGCAGGCGTGGAGGATACAGAATATCTCATCCGCGCCGCGGCGGAATTCTTCGCGTAAATAAAATGAGCGGGATCCGTTTATTCGGATCCCGCCGGTATGATACCGTCTTCCTTCCCTTCTACATCCGCCCTGCTTATAGAACCTGAAGAAAATGACGAGATGTAATCATAAAGCCCTCCGTCTTCCTCAAACTGATACACATAGACCTCATCATCCGCATCACTCCAGAGGACCATGCTGCACATATTATCATCACCGATGACCCACCGGTAATACATATCTTCATCAAGATCTGCGCGCACAAGCGCCACAACCCCGTCCATATCGAGATCCGAATATGCTTCCGGCACATCCGCATCCATCTCTTCCCCATATGAATCCAGCGTCTCTTCAATCTCCGCCCGTGTTTCCTCCAGCTGCTCACTCAATGCCGGACCCCGGAGCCACTGCTGGATAAATGTGATCAGGAAGATCAGGGCAAAAATCCCGATAATGACCAGGCTCGGCAGAATAACATAGAGCAGCCGGTATATATTTTTCTCTTTTAATTCCAGTATCTTCCAGCCAAGCGAGCCGATAAACAGCAGAGCCAGAACCGCCCCGGATGCGAATACTGCCGCAGCCAGGATCCCGGACGACGGAAAGAACGCCAGGAACGCCGCCTCCGTAAAGAGCCATGTAAGGGGCAGCGCCGGTTCCCAGAAGCGCTGGACTTTCACTTTGCCGTCCGCCAGGTCATATGCAGCAAGGCTGCCGGGGCTATTGTTGCCCAGCGCTGCCAGCAACAGGATGATCTTTAAAATGATCTTCGCCTTCCCGGTCACATATCTGCCATCTTTCGGCAGGAGCGCGCCGATCAGAAACATGACCAACGCCAGCGTGATCTGTACGCCTCCCATGATGATAAAGATCGAGGTCGGCTCCTCCAGCGCCTCGCCGCGAAAGACGATCATCAGAACGCCAAGCCCGGCGAGCAGGAGGCAGAAAACAAAATTAAACCGGTGAAATACCTGTTTCATACTTTTCCCTATTCCCACTCGATCGTTCCGGTCGGCTTCGGCGTCAGGTCAAAGCACACCCGGTTCACGCCCGGCACTTCTTTTGTGATCCGGTCTGTGATGTGCTGCAGCAGGGAGAACGGCACGTCCTCAACCGTCGCCGTCATCGCATCTTTCGTATTCACCGCCCGCAGGATCACCGGCCACTCAAAGGAGCGCTTGCCGTCCTTCACGCCGACAGATTTGAAATCCGGGATCACAGTAAAGTACTGCCATACTTTGCCTTCCAGTCCGTTCTTCGCAAACTCTTCTCTCAAGATCGCGTCAGACTCACGCACCGCTTCCAGACGGTCACGGGTGATCGCGCCAAGGCATCTCACGCCAAGTCCCGGTCCCGGGAACGGCTGACGGTAAACCATGCCGTCCGGAAGTCCCAGCGCCTTGCCCACAACACGCACCTCATCCTTGAAGAGCAGCTTCAGCGGCTCAACCAGCTCGAACTGCAGGTCTTCCGGAAGTCCGCCCACGTTGT
>CALWDN010000156.1 GCA_944376685.1 uncultured Mediterraneibacter sp.
ACATAGCCCTCATCCAGCACGTCCGAAGCCCGGGCCGCATTTATGAGTGTGCCGGCGATCAGGCCGCCCGTGCAGGATTCCGCGGTCGTAACCGTCAGGTGCTTCCGGGCAAGAAGCCCTACCACTTCCTCTTCCAGTGTTTTCGCCGCTCCCATCACATGCCTCCGTGGGTCAGGACCTGACGGTTCTTTACAACGTAGTCGATCAGGGAAATGACCGTAAGCGCCAGGGCGATCCACACCAGGATCTGGCCGATCAGGTCAAATGCGCCGCCGAAATCCGCGATCAGGACAATGATCATGGCCATCTGGAACACGGTCTTGAACTTGCCCCAGTAGCTGGCCGCAATGACGATCCCGCTGTCGGACGCCACCAGGCGGAATCCGCTTATGATAAACTCACGGGCAATGATAACGATCACGATCGCCGTGTTGAGCTTTCCCGAAGGGATCAGGCAGATCATGGCCGAGCAGACGAGAAGCTTGTCCGCCAGCGGATCCATGAATTTCCCGAAATTCGTCACCAGATTATATTTCCGTGCGATCTTCCCGTCCAGCATATCGGTCAGGCTGGCAATGACAAAAATCGCCAGGGCGATCCATTTATTGACTGCTCCGCCCACGTCAGTCAGCATAAAAAACACGAAAAAAGGCACCATGATAACCCGAAGCACAGTCAGTTTGTTTGGTAAATTCATAACAATTCTCCTATCAGATCATAATCCAGAGCGCCGGTTACTTTTACTCTTGCAAAATCCCCGGACACCAGTTCCTCGTCTGTATTGATAAAGATCAGCCCGTCCACATTCGGGGCGTCCTTGTAGGTGCGGCCCACATAGGCGTTCTCATCAGCTACTTTTCCTTCGATCATAACAAGCACTTCCCGGCCCTTCATATCTTCCGCCGCGTCAAATGCGATCTCCTGCTGAAGCTCCATCAGCTCCGCCTGCCGTTCTTCCTTCACCTCTTCATCTGTCTGGTCCGGCATCGCTGCAGCAGGCGTGCCCTCTTCCGGAGAATAGGTAAAGACGCCCAGACGGTCGAATTCCATCTCATCCACGAACTGCATCAGTTCTTCGTGCTGTTCCTCTGTCTCTCCCGGGAATCCGGTGATCAGCGTGGTCCGAAGGCAGATGTCCGGGATCTCCTTCCGGAGCCGGCCTATGATATCGATCAGTTCCTGCTTCGACGTACGCCTTCCCATCCGTTTCAGGATCGCGTCACTGGCGTGCTGGATCGGGATATCCAGATAATGGCAGATCTTCGGCTCTTCCTTCATGACCCGTATAAGATCGTCCGTGATCTCCTCTGGGTAGCAGTAGAGGATGCGGATCCAGCGGATTCCTCGGATCCCGCAGAGTTTTTTTAATAGGATGTGAAGGGATTTTTCCCCGTACAGATCCTTCCCGTACAGGGTGGTTTCCTGGGCCACCAGGATCAGTTCCTTTACCCCCTGCTCCGCCAGTTCCTGCGCCTCTTTGACAAGGCGCTCCATAGGCACGCTCCGGAACCTGCCACGCAGGCTCGGGATGATGCAGTAGGTGCAGTGTTTGTCGCATCCTTCGGCAATCTTTAGGTAGGCGTAATGGCCGCCCGTCGTCACCAGCCGTTTTGTCTCCGGCAGGGGCAGGGCGTCCGGATCTGCAAGCATCACGCTTCGTTCGCCGGAAAGGGCCGCGTCCACCGCGTCCAGGATCCGGTCAAAAGCCGTTGTGCCGAGCACCTCATCCACCTCCGGGATCTCATCCAGGATCTCCTGCCGGTACCGCTGTGCCAGACAGCCGGCTACGATCAGCGCTTTCGCCTGTCCGCTTTTCCGGTACTCCGCCATCTCCAGGATATTCTGGATGCTCTCTTCCATAGCGTCATGGATGAAGCAGCATGTATTGATGACGATCACGTCAGCCTCTGTCTCATCATCCGTCATCTCATAACCCCTGGATGCCAGAAGCCCCAGCATGGATTCGGTATCCGCCAGGTTCTTGTCGCATCCGAGGGATACAAACAGTATCTTCATAATATAACCTCCGGTCTTATGATTATCATGACTTTCATTTTAACTGTAAAAAAGGCAGATACCACGCGTGCATCTGCCTGTCCGGATCTATTCTTCTTCCTCTGCGTTCTCGGCAAGGATCTTCAGTTTTCCCTGGTTCAGCTCGTCTACCGCGATGGAAAGCGGTTTCTCGCCCTCCCTGGACGGAACCAGCGGAAGGTCGCCGGCGATCAGCTGTCTTGCTCGTTTTGCAGTTGCCATTACGATGGAGTACCGGCTGTTGACTACCTTTGTATCGCCCTCCTCCACATCACTGTTTACTACCTTCATCAAATCTGTATAAGACGGGTGCAGCATAGTTTATCCTTCTCCTTTCAGTCTCTCAAGATCTTCTTTAATTCTTTTTACAAATTCACGGTTTCTGGAAGTCCGCCGGTGTTCGCCCTGGATGATCGCATGCATCTCGCAGACGCACTCGTCCAGGCTGTCGTTGATGATCAGATAATCATAGTTCTCCATGCCTTCCGCCTCCTCGCAGGCGCGGTCCATACGGGACTTGATCACATCCATCGTCTCCGTACCTCTTCCCACCAGCCGCCGTCTCAGTTCATCCGCATCCGGCGGAGTAACGAACAGGAGCAGTGCATCGGGGAACATTTTCTTAATGTTCAGGGCGCCCTGGATCTCGATCTCCAGGATCACGTCCTTTCCTTCTTCCAGTTTTTCTTCCACATATGCACGCGGCGTACCGTAGTAATTTTCCACGTACTTAGCATACTCTATCAGTTCGTCTTTGGCAATCATTTTTTCAAATTCATCCCTGGACAGGAAGAAATACTCCCTGCCATGGACTTCTCCCTCACGGGGTCTGCGGGTCGTTGCCGACACAGACAGTGCATACCGGTCCTCATAGCGCCCAAGCAGTTCTTTCATGAGCGTTCCCTTGCCCGAGCCGGAAAAACCGGAAACAACGATCAGGATTCCTCTTTCTTTCATCTTCATCCCCCTATTCAATGTTCTGGATCTGCTCAC
>CALWDN010000157.1 GCA_944376685.1 uncultured Mediterraneibacter sp.
TGGATGTGTACGAGGGCGTGGTTGATTATCTCGAGAACTTCAGCGTGAGCGACCGCGACATGAATAAATTCGTTATCGGCACGATCAGCAACATCGACCGCCCGATGAACCCGGCGGCAAAAGGCAGCCGGTCCATGAACCTGTACATGAACCATGTATCAGAAGAAATGATCCGCACCGAGCGGAATCAGATCCTGGACGCGGACCAGGCGGATATCCGTGCCCTGGCGGACGTGCTGCGGGCGGTCCTGGCGGAACAGTCCCTGTGCGTCATCGGAAGCGAAGACAAGATCGAAGAGAACAGAGACATGTTCATGGAAGTAAAGACACTGAGCTAAATGTGAAAAAACTGTGAACCGGGACGTAGTAAAATTGAATTTTACTACGTCCCAAACCGAGGTATTTTGTATGAATGATAATTTTAAATCCGGTTTTGCCACGCTGATCGGCAGGCCGAATGTAGGAAAATCCACCCTGATGAACCGGCTGATCGGACAGAAGATCGCTATCACATCCAACAAGCCGCAGACGACGAGGAACCGGATCCAGACGGTGCTGACGACGGAAGAAGGCCAGATCGTTTTCGTCGACACGCCGGGCATCCACAAGGCAAAGAACAAGCTGGGCGAGTATATGGTCCATGTGGCGGAGCGGTCGCTCAATGAAGTGGACGTGGTGCTCTGGCTGGTGGAGCCGTCCACGTTTATCGGGGCGGGGGAACGGCACATCCTTGATCAGCTGAAGAAAGTGAAGACGCCGGTCATCCTGGTGATCAACAAGATCGATATGGTGAAGAAAGAGGAACTGCTCCCGGCCATTGATACATACCGGAAGGAGTATGATTTCGCGGATATCGTGCCGGTGTCTGCAAGGAGCGGGGACAATACGGATGAGCTGGTAAAGGTGATCCTGAAATATCTCCCCTACGGACCGCAGTTTTATGATGAGGATACAGTGACGGACCAGCCGGAGCGCCAGATCGTGGCGGAGCTGATCCGGGAGAAGGCGCTGCACTGCCTGAACGAAGAGATCCCACACGGCATTGCGGTGGCCATTGACCGCATGAAGATGGAGCGCAAAGTCATGCACATTGACGCGACCATCATCTGCGAGCGGGATTCCCACAAAGGGATCATCATCGGTAAGCAGGGCAGTATGCTCAAGAAGATCGGCAGCACGGCCCGGTATGAGATCGAGCGGCTGCTGGACTGCAAAGTGAACCTGAAGCTGTGGGTGAAGGTGCAGAAGAACTGGCGGGACAGCGACTATATGATGAAGAACTTCGGCTACCGGGATGAGGAGTAAATTTCCTCAGAGGCGGTAAATGGAAAACATTTCCGCGAGCGGATCAGTGTAGTGAGGAAATAAGGATATGACACAGAAAGAACGGCGGATATACCTGATAAAAGAACTTTTAAATGAGCAGAGTGAATACGGCGGGCAGCGGCATGAAGACCCGGATATCCCGGCGGATGAGCAGGCGCAGAAGCGTCTGCTCCGTTCGCTGTTCAATATCCGGATGCCCCGTCCGGTCTCCGGGAGATTCCTGGAGATCCAGGATGCGTATCTGCAGGAAGAGACCCGGCAGAAAGGGATCACGGACATCGCGGAACTTACCCCGGCAGAAGACGGGATTTATCTGTGGCAGGGGGATATTACGACGCTGAAATGCGATGCCATCGTAAATGCGGCGAACAGCCGGCTGCTGGGCTGCTTTGTGCCCTGCCACGGCTGCATCGATAATGTGATCCACACATACGCAGGCGTGCAGCTTCGCGCCGCCTGCGCGGAGCTGATGCGGGCTCAGGGTCATGAGGAGGAGACCGGGTGGGCGAAGATCACCCCGGCGTTCAATCTGCCCTGCCGGTATGTGCTCCACACGGTGGGACCGGTCGTGGGCGGCCGGGTAACGAAAAAGGATGAGGAACTGCTGGAGTCCTGTTACCGGTCCTGTCTGGAACTTGCTGCAGAAAACCATCTGGGAAGCGTGGCCTTCTGCTGTATTTCCACAGGAGAATTTCATTTTCCGAACTGGCGGGCAGCAGAGATCGCAGTGCGGACCGTGCGGGAGTTCCGGGACCGGACCGCGGCGGCAGATTCGGATGCCGGGAAGCTGGAGGTGATATTCAATGTTTTCAAAGACGAAGATCTTCACATCTACCGGGAACTCCTCGGAAACGGATAAGAACATGAAAGAACGGACGCCGGCAGGGCGGCTTGGGAGCGTGCTTGCAGAGGCGGACGCGGTTGTGATCGGAGCCGGTGCGGGACTTTCCGCCTCGGCAGGGATGGTTTACACCGGTGAGAGGTTTGAAAAATATTTTGCGGATTTCCGGGGAAAATATGGATTCCGGGATATGTATTCCGGCGGTTTTTATCCGTATGACACGCTGGAAGAATACTGGGCGTACTGGAGCCGGTATATCTGGATCAACCGGTATATGGACCCGCCGGAACCGGTCTATGAAAATCTTTACAGACTGGTGAAAGACAAAGACTATTTTGTCCTGACGACAAATGTGGATCATTGCTTTCAGAAAGCCGGATTTGATAAGCGCCGGCTTTTTTATACCCAGGGTGATTACGGCCTCTTTCAGTGCAGCAGGCCGTGTCATCAGGAAACTTATGAGAATGGGGATACAGTCCGCAGGATGGTGATGGCTCAGGGGTATGTGGCCGGAGCGGACGGGGACTTAAGCCTGCCGGAAGGAAGGCGGCCGGAAATGACGATCCCTTCAGAACTCATCCCGCGCTGTCCAAAATGCGGGGCGCCGATGAGCATGAACCTCCGGGCGGACGATACGTTCGTTCAGGATGCGGGCTGGCGCCAGGCGGCAGGACGGTATGAGCGGTTTTTGAGAGAACATGAGGGAAAGCGGATCTTGTTCCTGGAGCTGGGTGTGGGAATGAATACGCCGGGCATCATTAAGTATCCATTCTGGCAGATGACATACCGGAACCCGAAAGCGGTATATGCCTGCATCAATTATGGGGAGGCGTATGCGCCGGA
>CALWDN010000158.1 GCA_944376685.1 uncultured Mediterraneibacter sp.
AGTTCGTAACACTTCATGCACCGGGCGCCGCCTTCCCGTAAGTCTTCCATCCCCGCCGCCATGGCATAGAACTTTTCCTTATCATATCTGCCCGCCAGAAATGAAACCGGATAGCGGAACTTCATCGCCCGGATCAGATTCTGCTGCTCCAGGATCCGTTTCGTATATTCACTCTCCGGATAAATATTGGGGTTATAATATAAAACCGTGATCTTAAAATAATCCGAAAGATATTCCAGCACATAACTGCTGCACGGCGCACAGCAGCTGTGGATCAGAAGAGTCGGCACCTTCTGTTCCGCCTCAAGCTGCTTTAAAAGTTTTTCCAATTCTTTCTGATAATTGATTTTCTCTATATTCATCAATAAATCTCCTGTATCACATCCGCACACATGGTATCGTGTGCGCACCTATTGTACCACATTTTCCTTGCACGGAACACACCATACCCTCAATATTTTCATACATTGATTATAGATATACCTGACGGATGGAAGTGAATTCATGACTCCGATTCTGGAATTAAGAAATATTGATTATTCCTACCACACATTGGACGGGGAGACCAAAGCCCTGTCCAATATTTCATTTACCCTGGCCAGAGGCGAATTCGTCTCCGTAGTCGGCCCTTCCGGCTGCGGCAAATCCACGCTCCTGTCCCTGATCGACGGCCTTATGCAGCCGGAAAGCGGCGAAATGCTCCTGAACGGGCGGCCGCTGACCGAGAATTCCGACCGGATCGGCTACATGCTGCAGCACGACCACCTTTTCGAGTGGCGGAGCATCTGGCGGAATGTCCTGTTAGGCGCGGAGATCAGCCGCCGGCTCACCCCGGAAACGAAGCGGCATGCAAAGGCCATGCTTGAACAGTACGGCCTGAAACAGTTCTCCCGTTCCAGGCCTTCTGAACTGTCCGGGGGCATGCGCCAGCGGGCCGCCCTCATCCGAACCCTGCTCATGGAGCCGGAGCTTCTGCTCCTCGACGAGCCCTTCTCCGCCCTGGACTACCAGACCCGCCTCACCGTCAGCGACGATATCGGCCAGATCATCCGCCGATCCGACAAGACCGCCCTCCTGGTCACCCACGACCTCTCCGAAGCCGTCAGCCTGGCGGACCGGGTCATCATCCTCACCCGGCGCCCGGCCAGGATCGCCCGCATCATCCCGGTCACATTCGACCTGGCGGATGATACGCCGCTGGCCCGGAGAAATGCGCCCGAATTTAAAATCTATTTTAATGAAATATGGAAGGAGCTGAACCGCGATGAACCGACAGAAACACGCACCGCAGACCCCCGCTGAAACACCGTCCGACGGCCAGGCCCGTTTCATCCGCAGACTCCGCCTCCACCGAGTCACCGTACGCACCGCCCGGATCCTCATCCTGATCCTATTTCTCTTCTTCTGGGAGTTCTGCGCGGACGAGGGGATCATCGATTCCTTTATCTTCAGCAGCCCTTCCCGGATTGCCCTGTGCTTTTACGAGATGACCGTGGACCGGTCCATTTTCCTCCACATCGGCGTCACCCTGTATGAAACCATTGTCAGCTTCCTGCTGGTGACCGCCATCGGCATCCTCACCGCCGTGCTGCTCTGGTGCAGCCGGAGCCTCTCAGAGATCCTGGAGCCATACCTGGTCGTCCTGAACAGCCTGCCGAAGTCCGCGCTGGCGCCCCTTCTCATCGTGTGGCTGGGCGCCACGCCGACCACCATCATCGTGGCCGGTATGTCCGTGGCCATATTCGGCAGCATCATGAACCTGTATACCAGCTTCACGACCGTTGATAAAGAGAAGATCAAGCTGATCAGCACCCTCCACGGGAACCGGCGGCACGCCCTCTTCAAGGTCGTGCTCCCCAGCTCCGTGCCCGCCGTCATCAGCAACATGAAAGTAAACATCGGCCTCTGCCTGGTGGGCGTGATCATCGGGGAATTCCTGGCCGCAAGGAGCGGGCTCGGGTACCTCATCATCTACTCCAGCCAGGTCTTTAAAATGGATTGGCTCATCCTTTCAATCTGCCTGCTGTGCATCATGGCAATGGCGCTGTATGCCGTGATCGGGGTGGTGGAGAAAATGTACCGGAAACGATTTTGAAACCTGGAACAAAAACTGATATCCCCTTAGACAGTTTTTCTCCAGTACTGTCTGAGGGGATATATGTTTTTTCAGTATTAATACAATTTATTCTACACCATGCCCAGTCAAATATTCTCTTATCAGCGGAAGTATATATTCAACCGACTGAAGCCATCGCATATAAAGCATCGCTCGCGGGCTGCGCCCTATACAAGAAAAAAGAGGCGCTCCCTATTCGTGTAAACACGATAGGGAAGCACCTTTTTCTCCTTGTGCACGGCTTAAGCCTAACCCGCAAATTTGCTCCAGTATCCCTGTACGAACAGGAAGATTACGATGAGCGGTATGATGTATGTTACGTATGGTCTTACCCATTTCGGGAATTTCAATCCTTCGCCTGTATTTGCCTCGTTCACGAAGTTGTTCCAGCCCCAGCCGTACCGGCTCGTACAGAACAGCACATAGATGAGGCTGCCCAGCGGGAGCAGGTTGTTGCTGACGATGAAGTCTTCCAGATCCAGGATCGCGGACCCCTCGCCGAACGGTGCGAATCCGCTCAGCACATTGTACCCCAGCACACACGGCATGGACAGGATCAGGATGGCTACGAGATTGATGGCAACCGCTTTCTTCCTGGAGCATCCGGTCAGGTCCATGGCGAATGCGATGATGTTCTCGAATACAGCGATGATCGTGGACGCCGCCGCAAAGAACATACAGAGGAAGAAGATCGCGCCCCACAGTCTTCCGCCCGCCATAGAATTAAAGATATTCGGCAGGGTAATGAAGATCAGGTTCGGGCCGCTGTCCGGGTTTACGCCGAACGCGAAGCTGGCCGGAAAGATGATC
>CALWDN010000159.1 GCA_944376685.1 uncultured Mediterraneibacter sp.
TGGAGTCGCCTCCACCGGACGTTATCCGGCATCCTGCCCTGTGAAGCCCGGACTTTCCTCGTCTGCGGCCTTTCGGCGCATGCAGCCGCGATTGCCTGTCCTACTTGACACATTTTATGATTATACTATTGTCACATACCCTCGTCAACGATAAGATCTTCCCCATCCGCCGCCGACGTGGCAAGTTCATCACAGCGTTCATTCTGTGGATGCCCATCGTGTCCCTTTACCCAGTGGAATGTTACGCTGTGTTTTTCTTTTGCCGCAAGCAGGCGCTTCCACAGGTCCACATTTTTGACCGGTTCGTTCTTCCCGCGTTTCCAGTCTTTTTTCAGCCAGCCGTCCACCCAGTGCTGGTTAAAGGCATTCACTACATACTGGGAATCCGAATACACCTCAACCGTACACGGACGGTTCAGTGCTTCCAGGCCGGCGATGACCGCCATCAGCTCCATCCGGTTGTTAGTGGTGCGTACATATCCCTGGGAGATCTCCTTTACATGCAGTACGCCTTTTGTGTCCACGTATTCAAGTACGCTCCCATAACCTCCCGGACCGTCCGGATTTCCTCTGGCCGCACCGTCCGTATAGATTTTCACAGTCATCTTTTTCCCTCGCTTTATATCTGATATATGTTTTACTCCAGGCTCACATTCTCCACAACCTGCACAAGTTCAGGGAGGATGTATTCGAGATCCTCTTTCGCCGTCTTTGCACTCTCCGGGAGATTTAGCAGCACCGTTTTTTTCCGGATCCCTGCCGCCAGGGATTCTAGCATTGCTGATTTTCCGTATCTGAGGTTGTAGGCGCGGAGCGCTTCAGGTATCCCCGGGATCATCCGGTCCGCTGAAGCTGTAAGCGCTTCGGGGGCGCAGTCAGCTTTCAGGTATCCTGCCGCCCCTGTTGTCAGGATCAGATCCACTGACCCGGAATCTGCAAGCCTGTCCATCACAGTGACCAGCATCTCCCTGTCCTGAGGCAGCACGCCTGCCGCCTTCACTTCAAAACCCGCCTGTCCGAGGATCCTTTTCAGCGCGGCAGCGGCCGCACTCTCTTCTTTTGCTCTGTAAAGTCCTGTATCGATCGTAAATATTGCTGCTCTCATCATATGTATGACTCCCCTTTCTGATATTCTCTTTCATGTACGTTTTTCCAGATGCCGGATCTAAACCGGCGTTTATACTCCCAGGATCCGCCGGGATATCTGCCCGGCCTTCTCATAGATCCTTTCTTTTGATTCCCCGATATGGAATATTCCGTCACGGTACAGGATCTTCCCGTTGACCATGGTCATCTTTACATTCTGCTTGCTTGCGCTGTACACGATATTCTTCTCGATGTTATTGTGGAGCGGCTGCATGTTCGGCTGCGAAAGATCCAGCATGATCAGGTCCGCCCGCTTGCCGGACGCGATGCTGTCACAGTCATAAAGCCCCATGGCATGGGCCCCGTTCACCACCGCCATCCTCAGCACATCCATAGCCGGAACTGCCTCCGGATCATCACAGAACACCTTCTGAAGCCCTGTCACAAGGAACATTTCCCGGAACATATCAAGGCAGTTATTGCTGGCAGGCCCGTCCGTCCCGATGGCTACCGGGATGCCCATGTCCTGATAGCGCTTCACCGGCGCGATCCCGCTTGCAAGCTTAAGATTTGAAGCCGGATTCGTGACCACGCAGATCCCCCGGTCTTTTATGATGTCAAAATCCGCGTCGTCCATGTGGACGCCGTGGAAAAGCACGCCGCCGTGGCGGAAAAGCCCGAGGGAGTCCATATAGGCTACCGGCGTCATCCCGGTCCGCTGCCTGCACTCCTCCACTTCTTTTTTCGTCTCGGAACAGTGGACGCATACCGGGGCCCCATATCTGTCCGCAAGGGCTGCCAGTTCTTCCATCAGCCCGCGATTTGTCGTATATTCGGCATGAAACCCGATCTTGTAGGAGATCAGGCTTTCTTTATCTTTATTGTACTTCAGGAAATCATTTTCCACATCCTGTACGGTTCCGCCGAAATCATTGATGTCGCCGCACAGCACCATCCGGAATCCATCCTCCTCAGAGGCCTCTGCCGTCCTGTGTTTTTTCATATACATGTCGAAAGAAGAAGTGATCCCGCTGGTAAGGTACTCCAGGACCGCCAGCCTGGTCAGCCAGTAGATATCATCCTCCGTAAGCTTCCCCTCAGCCGGGAACACTTTATCGTACAGCCACTCCTGAAGCTTCATATCATCCGCATACGACCGCAGAAATGTCATTGCGGAATGGGTGTGGGCGTCTTTAAACCCCGGCATGACAAGGTTGCCCCCTGCATCGATCTCCTGATCCCATCCCCCTGTGCTTCCGTCTGTTTCCTCTGCCTTTCCGCCATACGGTTTTACAGCGGAGATCCTGCCGTCCGCGATCCGGATCTCCCCGTCAAAGACCGGCCTGTCCGGTTCCATCGTCAGTATTTTCGCATTGTAGATCCTTATCTTCATCCTATGTGCGCTCCTGTCTTTTCTATACTTTTTGTAACCAGCCGCTCGAATTCCGCGGCTCTTTTGTCAGCCACGTTCTGTACATCCAGATGGCTCAGCTCCTCTTCCGAAATACCGCTCGCCATACTCGAGATGCACGATCTGCCGCACACCCGCACTCCGGCATGGCGCGCCGCGATAGCTTCACAGGCTGTGCTCATCCCCACAGCGTCGGCTCCCAGCGCTCCGTACATCCGTATCTCGGCCGGGCTTTCAAAATTCGGCCCTGTGGTCTGGAGATATACCCCCTGCTGCAGCGGGATCTTCTCTTCCCGGGCCGTATCGCGGATCAGGCCGGACAGTTCCGCATCGTATATGTGCGTCATATCCGGGAAACG
>CALWDN010000160.1 GCA_944376685.1 uncultured Mediterraneibacter sp.
GCCGACCGTGTGGAAGAAGTGCTTGCAAGTCGGACCGCCATCAAGGATCCGGACCGGGCGGAGCATTTTGCTGAAAATGAAAAAGGGGTCCTCCGGTTTGATCATGTGTCGTTCCGGTATCCGGGGGCGGACGAAAATGTCCTGGAGGACATTACATTTACGGCGAAGCCGGGGGAGACGACGGCCATCATCGGAAGCACCGGAAGCGGCAAGTCCACGCTGGTCAATCTGGTTCCCCGTTTCTATGACGTGACGGCGGGCAGCATTACGCTGGACGGAGCGGACATCCGGAATGTCTCCCAGCATGAGCTGCGGGAGAAGCTGGGTTATGTGCCCCAGAAGGGCGTGCTCTTCTCAGGCGACATTGCTTCGAATATCCTGTTCGGCAATCCGGACGGCAGCGAGGCGGAGATGGTCGAGGCGGCCCGGATCGCCCAGGCGGAAGAATTCATCGAGGGCAAGAAAGACCGGTACCAGAGCCCCATCGCCCAGGGCGGCTCCAATGTATCCGGCGGGCAGAAGCAGCGTCTGTCCATCGCCAGAGCCATTGCGAAGCACCCGGAAGTATTTATCTTCGACGACAGTTTCTCTGCCCTTGACTTTAAGACGGATGTGACGCTCCGGAAGGCGCTCCGCCAGAAAACGAAAGACAGCACGGTGCTGATCGTGGCGCAGCGGATCAGTACGATCATGAATGCGGAGCAGATCATCGTGCTGGACGAAGGGCGGATCGCCGGCACCGGCACCCACCGGGAACTGCTGGAGAACTGCGAGGTCTACCGGCAGATCGCCGCGTCCCAGCTCTCGGAAGCGGAATTACAGACAGGAAAGGAGGCGGCTGCACATGCCTAGAGGAATGCACGGAAGACATGCTGGCACAGAGAAGGCCAAAGATTTCAAAGGGACGATCCGGAAACTGATCCGGTATATGAGCGCCTTTAAGGTCCATATGCTGTTCGTGGCGGTGTTTGCCGTCTGCGGAACCATTTTCAATATCGTGGGGCCGAAGATCCTCGGAAAGGCGACTACCGAAATCTTCAACGGTCTGGTGAGCAAAGTGTCCGGCGGAAGCGGCATTGATTTCGGCCGGGTCGGGCAGATCCTGCTGCTCACGCTGGGGCTGTATCTCATAAGCGCCCTGTGCACCTTTATCCAGGGGATCATCATGACCGGGGTGTCCCAGAAGACGACCTACCGGCTGCGCAAAGAGATATCGGAGAAGATCAGCCGCATGCCGATGAATTATTTTGATACAAAGCCCGTGGGCGAAGTGCTCTCCCGGGTGACCAACGATGTGGATACGCTGGGGCAGAGCCTGAACCAGAGCGCGACCCAGATGATCACTTCCGTGACCACGCTGATCGGCGTGCTGGTCATGATGCTGTCCATCAGCCCGCTGATGACGCTGGTGGCGCTTCTGATCCTGCCGGTGTCCATCCTGCTGATCTCTTTTGTGATGAAGCACTCCCAGCGGTATTTCCGCGGACAGCAGGCATATCTGGGAAATGTAAACGGGCAGGTGGAAGAAATCTACAGCGGCCATAACATCATCAAAGCATTCAATAAAGAGGAAGATGTGATCCGGGAGTTCAATGAGACGAATGACAAACTCTATGACTCGGCATGGAAATCCCAGTTCTTTTCGGGCATGATGATGCCGGTCATGCAGTTTGTCGGAAACCTCGGATACGTAGGCGTGGCGATCCTGGGCGGATTCCTGGCGATCCGGAAGACCATTGAGGTGGGGGACATTCAGTCCTTTATCCAGTATGTGCGCAACTTCACCCAGCCGATCCAGCAGGTGGCCCAGGTCACCAATATGCTGCAGCTCACGGCGGCCGCGTCCGAGCGCGTCTTCGAGTTCCTGGATGAAAAGGAAGAGGACCAGACCGTGCCGGATCCGGTGTCCGTGGAAGGCTTGCGCGGAAATGTGGAATTTGACCATGTGAATTTCGGATACAATGCCTACAAGACGATCATCAACGACTTTTCCGCGAAAGTGGAGGAAGGCCAGAAGATCGCCATCGTCGGTCCGACCGGCGCCGGCAAGACGACCATGATCAAACTGCTCATGCGGTTCTATGACGTGAACAGCGGAGCCATCCGCATCGACGGTCACGACGTCCGGGATTTCAACCGGAGCGAACTTCGGAAAATGTTCGGCATGGTGCTGCAGGACACCTGGCTCTTCCACGGCACCATCATGGAAAACATCCGGTACGGAAAGCTTGACGCTTCGGACGAAGACGTGATCCGGGCGGCAAAGGCGGCCCACGTCCACCGGTTCGTACAGACCCTGCCGGGCGGATACCAGATGGAACTGAACGAAGAGGCCAGCAACGTATCCCAGGGCCAGAAACAGCTTCTGACGATTGCCCGGGCCATCCTGGCGGATCCGAAGATCCTGATCCTCGATGAGGCAACCAGCTCCGTGGATACAAGGACAGAAGTGCTCATCCAGAAAGCCATGGATAACCTGATGAAAGGAAGGACCAGCTTTATCATCGCCCACCGGCTCTCCACCATCCGCGACGCGGACCTGATCCTCGTCATGAAGGACGGCGACATCGTCGAGCAGGGCAGACACGAAGAACTCCTCGCCCGGAACGGGTTTTACGCAGAATTATATAACAGCCAGTTTGAATCAGCAGCTCAGACGTGCGCCTGAGACAAAAGACCAGCCGGTAAGCAAAAGCTTACAGGGCTGGTTTTTTTATGAAAATACTGTGAAACTCCCTCAAAGTTTAAATTCAGTTTAAATAACCGTCATAAAATATCTGATGGAAATAACTTTTCAGGAAGGAGAAGG
>CALWDN010000161.1 GCA_944376685.1 uncultured Mediterraneibacter sp.
CAAGGCCTTTTTCCTTGACATTTCTGCCGGCTTCCATGGAAAGCTCACGGATCCGCTCATGCAGTTCCTGACGGTCGCCGCCCGCTTTCACCGCGTCCATCATGATGTTTTCAGTCGCCATAAACGGAAGCTCTGACATCAGCCGCTTCTCGATCACCTTCGGATAGACCACCAGCCCGTCCACGACATTGAGGCACAGATCCAGGATGCCGTCGACCGCAAGGAAGCCTTCCGGGACGCTCAGCCGTTTATTCGCCGAGTCATCCAGCGTACGTTCAAACCACTGGGTCGCCGAGGTGATGGCCGGGTTCAGGGCGTCGATCATCACGTACCTGGACAGGGAAGCGATACGCTCGCTGCGCATCGGGTTTCTCTTATAGGCCATGGCAGAAGATCCGATCTGCGTCTTTTCAAACGGCTCCTCCACTTCTTTCAGATGCTGGAGCAGGCGGATGTCGTTTGAAAACTTGTGCGCGCTTGCCGCGATCCCCGCCAGTACATTCAGGACGCGCGTGTCCACTTTCCTCGAATATGTCTGCCCGGATACCGGATAGCATGCTTTAAATCCCATTTTTTCCGCGATCATCGGATCGATCTTGTCAATGGTTTCCTGGTCTCCGTCAAAAAGCTCCAGAAAGCTTGCCTGGGTGCCGGTCGTTCCTTTTGATCCCAGAAGCTTCAGGCTGCCCAGAACGTATTCCAGATCTTCCAGGTCCATCTCAAACTCCTGCATCCAAAGCGTCGCCCTCTTTCCGACAGTCGTCGGCTGGGCCGGCTGGAAATGTGTGAACGCAAGGGTGGGCTGGCTCTTCTGCTCCTCAGCGAACTTCGCCAGTTCAGCGATCACATTGACAAGCTTCTTCCTCACCAGCTTCAGCGCCTCGGACATGATGATGATGTCTGTATTATCCCCCACATAGCAGGACGTCGCGCCGAGGTGGATGATGCCTTTTGCCTTCGGGCACTGGACGCCGTAGGCATAGACATGGGACATCACGTCGTGGCGCACGACCTTCTCCCGCTCTTTCGCCACGTCATAATTAATATCATCCGCATGGCTTTTAAGTTCTTCGATCTGCTCGTCTGTAATATTGAGGCCGAGCTCCTTTTCCGTCTCTGCCAGCGCGATCCACAGCCTCCTCCACGTACGGAACTTCTTGTCCGGTGAAAAGATATACTGCATCTCCCTGCTTGCGTAGCGTTCTGAAAGAGGGCTCACATAACGGTCATTTGACATGATTCTCTGTTCTCCTTTTCTTAAATCCGCGGACGCACAGGCGCTGCCCGCTCATAGTTCAAAACCCGGTTATAAATTATAATATAAGGCAGGCGGAAAATCAATATCTTCCGTCTGCCTTCTGTACTGTTCAGATATTATCCGTCCGTATACCTTGAAAGGAACTGCCTGGTCCGTTCTTCTTTCGGGCGGCCGAATACTTCTTCCGGCGTACCGCTCTCCAGGATGCGGCCGTCATCCATAAAGATCACCTGGCTTGAAACATCCCGGGCAAAGGCCATCTCATGGGTAACGATCACCATTGTCGTCTCCTCGTCTGCCAGCTCCCTGATCACCCGGAGCACCTCGCCGGTCAGCTCCGGATCGAGGGCCGATGTCGGCTCGTCAAAGCAGAGGATGTCCGGGCTCAGCGCAAGCGCCCTTGCAATGGCTACCCGCTGGCACTGCCCGCCGGAAAGCTGGTGAGGATAATTATGGATCCGGTCTGAAAGCCCCATCTGGTCCAGAAGCCTCTTCGCCTCCTGCTCGATCTGGCTGTGGATCTCTTTTTTTGCCGCCTTATAATCCGGCTTCTCTTTTGCCAGCAGTTCTTTTGCCAGCATTACATTCTGCAGGGCCGTATACTGAGGGAACAGATTAAACGACTGGAACACCAGGCCGAAATGCAGGCGCTTCCTGCGGATCTCGCTCTCCTGCTTCGTCCCGGGGTCATCCGCGTCAAACAGCGTCTCCCCGTTTACCCGGATCACGCCGCCGTCCGGCTGCTCCAGGAAATTCAGGCACCGCAGCAGCGTCGTCTTGCCGCTCCCCGAAGATCCGATCAGGGAAAGCACTTTCCCTTTTTCCAGGGAAAAACTGATATCCTTCAGCACTTCTGTATTCCCAAAGCTTTTGCTCACATGCTGTACTTCCAATATTGCCATATATGCCGTCCTCCTATCTGAAATACTCCAGTTTTCTCTCCAGCCGTCCCAGGAGGACGGTCAGGATGCCGTTAAAGATCAGATAGTATACCGCCGTAAAGAACAGCGGCCAGATCACGCCCGCGATCCCCATATTGCCTTTCATGAAAGACTGGCCCGCCCAGATGATCTCCTGGAGCGCGATGATGCGGGAAAGGGACGTATCCTTTACCAGCGTGATGATCTCGTTTGACATGGGCGGGACGATCCGTTTGATCATCTGGAGAAGCTTGACCTTAAAGAATATCTGGCTCTTCGTCATACCCAGCACAAGGCCCGCTTCCTCCTGCCCTTTCGGGACTCCCTGGATGCCGCCTCTGTAGATCTCCGAAAAATAACACGAGTAATTGAAGATAAATGCGACCGCCGCCGCAAGGAACCTTCCGCTCTCGCCGCCGCCCCAGATGTTCCTTCCCATAAGGCCCGGCATAAAATAGATGATCAAAAGCTGGATCATCAGGGGCGTACCTCTGATGATCCACACGATGATCTTTGTAAAACAGCTGAGGGGTTTAAACCGGGCCATGGATCCGAATGAAATGATCAGCCCCAGCGGGATCGCCCCCAGAAGCGTAACAAAAAACAATTTTA
>CALWDN010000162.1 GCA_944376685.1 uncultured Mediterraneibacter sp.
AGATCACCGGCATGGTGGAAGCGGCCTATGCGTCCGCGCGGCGGATGGGGCTTGCGCCCTATTATCTCTACCGGCAGAAGAATATCGCCGGGAATTTTGAGAATACGGGCTATGCGGAACTTGACAAAGCCGGAATATACAATATACTGATTATGGAAGAAAAACAGACCATCCTTGCGGCGGGGGCGGGGGCTTCCACGAAGATCCTGCTGAGAGACCCGATCCGGAAGGAAGGCGGCAAAGAAGCAAATCTGGTGCGGGCGGAGAATGTAAAGAACATCAACGACTACATCGCCCGGATCGATGAAATGATAGAACGAAAGGAAAAGTGGTTATGGCGCTGAAAAAGAAACCGGTTACCGGCATGAGGGATATCATGCCCGCGGAAATGGAGATCAGGGATTATGTGATCGGCCTGATCAAAGACACCTACAGGACGTTCGGCTTCTCGTCCATCGAGACGCCCTGCGTGGAGCATATCGAGAACCTGTGCAGCAAGCAGGGGGGAGACAACGAGAAGCTGATCTTCAAGATCCTGAAAAGGGGAGAGAAGCTGAAGATCGATGAGGC
This sequence comes from uncultured Mediterraneibacter sp., assembly GCA_944376685.1. Lineage (GTDB taxonomy): Bacteria > Bacillota > Clostridia > Lachnospirales > Lachnospiraceae > Mediterraneibacter. The sequence continues at coordinate 571 of CALWDN010000162.1, forward strand.
GAAGGAGGAAGCGGACCTGGTGGACGGCGGCCTGCGCTACGACCTGACCGTTCCCCTTTCCCGGTATTATGCGAACCATGCAAACGAGCTGCCGTCGCCTTTCAAGGCGCTGCAGATGGGCAATGTGTGGAGGGCGGACCGGCCCCAGAGAGGGCGCTTCCGTCAGTTCATGCAGTGCGATATTGATATCCTCGGCGAGCCGTCCAACCTGGCGGAGATCGAGCTCATCCTTGCGACAACATCGGTGCTTGGCAAGCTGGATTTCCACAACTTCACCATCCGCATCAACGACCGCAGGTTCTTAAAGGCTATGGCGGCGTACAGCGGATTTGAGGAGAAAGATTACGACAGTGTATTCATCACCCTTGACAAGATGGACAAGATCGGTCTGGAAGGCGTGGCGGCAGAGCTGAAGGAGAATGGCTATGCGGAAGAATCGGTGGAGAAGTATCTTAAGCTTTTCGAAGAGATTACGGGCGATGTGGAAGGCGTCCGCATGTGTAAAGAAAAATTACAGGGCTTTCTGCCGGCTGAGGCGGCGGATGGGCTGGAAATGATCATCCGGTGCGTGGAGCAGGAGAAAGAGGCTGATTTCCGCATGAAATTCGACCCCACGCTGGTGCGCGGCATGTCCTACTATACCGGCACGATCTTTGAGATCTCCATGGATGAGTTCGGCGGCTCCGTGGGCGGCGGCGGACGCTACGATGAGATGATCGGCAAGTTCACCGGACAGGATACGCCGGCGGTGGGATTCTCCATCGGATTCGAGCGCATCGTCATGCTGCTTCTGGAGCGCGGTTATCAGGTGCCGGGCGGCCGGGAGAAGAAGGCATACCTCCTGGAGAAGAAGATCTCTCAGGAGAAGCTGCTGGAAGTGCTTGATCAGGCGAGAGCCGAACGTGCGGCAGGCAGACAGGTGATGATCATGAATATGAAGAAGAACAAGAAGTTCCAGAAGGAACAGCTTGCAGAACAGGGATATACAGAGATTACGGAGGTGTACAATGGCTGAATCAATGCAGGGATTAAAGAGGACCCACCGCTGCGGCGAACTGTCCGCGGCAAATGCGGGCGAGACTGTAACCGTCATGGGATGGGTGCAGAAGAACAGAAATAAAGGCGGACTGGTCTTCGTGGATGTGCGCGACCGCTCCGGCATCATCCAGGTGGTGTGCGAGGAAGGGAAGACCGACCCGGCGATCCTTGAGAAAGCTGCGTCCCTCCGCTCCGAATATGTGGTTGCCATCGTCGGCGAAGTGGCGAGACGTTCCGGCGCGGTCAATGACAAGATCGCAACGGGTGAGATCGAGGTGCTGCCAAAAGAGATGCGCATCCTCTCCGAGTCCCTGACGCCCCCGTTCCAGGTGGAAGAGGACAGCAAGACAAGAGAAGAAGTGCGTCTGAAATACCGTTATCTTGACCTGAGAAGGCCGGATATCCAGAGGAATCTCATGATGAAGAGCCAGGTCATGACGCTGACCCGCCAGTTCTTCGCGGAAGAGGGCTTCCTGGAAATCGAGACGCCCATGCTGGGCAAGACGACGCCGGAGGGGGCAAGGGACTATCTGGTGCCCAGCCGCATCCATCCGGGATGCTTCTACGGACTGCCCCAGTCGCCCCAGCTCTATAAGCAGCTGCTGATGTGTTCCGGATTTGACCGCTACATCCAGATCGCAAGATGCTTCCGCGACGAGGACCTGCGCGCGGACCGGCAGCCCGAGTTCACCCAGATCGATATGGAGCTTTCATTTGTGGATGTAGACGATGTCATTGATGTGAATGAGCGCTATCTTGCAAAACTGTTTAAAGAGGTCCTGGACGTGGATGTACAGCTTCCGATCCAGCGGATGACCTGGCAGGAGGCCATGGACCGCTTCGGTTCCGACAAGCCGGACCTTCGTTTCGGCATGGAGCTCACAGACGTGACGGACGTTGTGAAAGGCTGCGGTTTCGGCGTATTTACCGGCGCCATTGAGAACGGCGGCAGCGTGCGCGGCATCAACGCCAAAGGGCAGGGAAGCATGCCGAGAAAGAAGATCGACAAGCTCACCGCATTTGTAAAAGATTACGGCGCAAAAGGACTTGCATACATTGCCATCCAGGAGGACGGCACGGTGAAGTCTTCCTTTGCAAAATTCATGAGTGAAGAAGAGATGGACG
>CALWDN010000163.1 GCA_944376685.1 uncultured Mediterraneibacter sp.
CAGCTCCAATTCCTCTTTTAACGCCGACTTTTTGTGGCCTGATTTTTTTCTATAATTCTCTCAAATTCACCTGCCCACATCTTTGCTGCGCAGAATCATTTCCCCATCACAGAATAGACTGCCCAATACTTTTGAATCACTCGTCCGGAAAACAGGAATTCTACCCTGAAATTTTCTGGTTCACGCTCATTCCCATGTCCCCCTCAGACAGCAGAAAAGAAAACCGGACCTGCATCTTATAATGCAGATCCGGCATTTAATTATCCCAGGCTTTCCCCCGGCTGTTTTTTATGATCCTGCCAGACTATACAAGCTCGATCAGAACTTCCATAGCTGCATCGCCCTTACGCGGCCCGATCTTGACGATCCTTGTGTAACCGCCGTTGCGGTCTGCGTACTTCGGAGCGATCTCTGTGAACAGTTTCTCTACAACGTCCACTTTCTTTGTGCCGGCTTTCTTGCCCGCAGCTTTTGCCGGAACTTCCGTAACCGGGCAGAGAACCTTCATCATCTCACGTCTTGCGTGGAGACGGCTCGGCTGATCCTTTTTGATCTTCTTCTCTGTCTCATCGTATACGGTTACTTTCTTTCCGTCCACAACTTCTTTCACTCTCTTGCCGTCTTTGTCCTTGCGGGCAACCTTAGCCATTACAGTTACTTCGTCGAAGTTGTCTTTCTCTTTAACTGCCAGAGCGATCATCTTCTCAGCGATCTTGCGGATCTCTTTTGCCTTCGCCTCTGTTGTAACAATCTTGCCGTTGTTAAGCAGCGCTGTTACCTGGTTTCTGAGTAATGCTTTTCTCTGGCTCGCTGTTCTGCCAAGTTTTCTATACTTTGCCATTCTTAAATATCCTCCATTTTAAGCACCTGGTTATGCACTTCGGGCTTATTAATCAAATGCCCTGCCGCGCTCTTCGGTCTTACCGGCAGTGAATTATGCTGTTTCTGTATACAGGGCTTTCTTTTATTTATTCATCACCCTGATTGAGCTCAAGATTGAGCTCTTTGAGCTTCGCAAGCACTTCCTCAAGTGATTTGCGTCCAAGGTTGCGGACTTTCATCATATCTTCCGGAGTCTTGTTTGTCAGCTCTTCTACCGTATTGATCCCGGCTCTCTTCAGACAGTTGTATGAACGCACGGAAAGTTCCAGTTCATCGATGCTCATCTCGAGAACTTTCTCTTTCTCGTCATCCTCTTTCTCAATCATTACTTCCGCCGCCTGCGCAACTTCAGAAAGATCTACGAAAAGTTTCAAATGCTCGCTTAATACTTTCGCTGCAAGGCTCACCGCCTCGTCCGGAAGCATTGTACCCTTTGTCCATACGTCAAGAGTCAGCTTATCGTAATCTGTGATCTGTCCGACACGGGTATTCTCTACGGTGAGGTTCACGCGGTCAACCGGAGTGTAGATGGAATCGATCGGGATCACGCCGATCGGCATGTCCTCTGTCTTATTCTTATCTGCGCTCACGTATCCTCTGCCTTTTGTAATGGTAAGCTCCATATACAGCCGGCTGTCTTTGCCGCCGCTCAATGTCGCGATAACCTGTTCCGGATTAATGATCTCGATATCAGAATCCGCCTGGATGTCGGCGCCTGTCACAACACCTTCTCCCTCGAATTCGATGTATGCTGTCTTTGGCTCGTCAGACTCGGAAGTATTTTTGATGCACAGGGATTTCAGGTTCATGATGATCTCTGTCACATCTTCCTTTACGCCCGGTATGGAGCTGAACTCGTGAAGCACGCCGTCGATCTTTACGGAACTGATCGCCGCTCCGGGAAGAGAAGAAAGCATGATCCTTCTCAGGGAGTTGCCAAGTGTTGTACCATAGCCTCTTTCCAGCGGTTCTACGACAAATCTTCCATACTTCTTGTCTTCTGATACATCCGTGATTTCAATATTAGGTTTGTTAAAATCAAACACTATACAGACCCTCCTTTGGGTTTTTAAAGGTTGAAAGGGGTACGCTTCTCAGCCGTTATTATTTAGAATACAGCTCGACGATAAGCATCTCATCTACAGGAACGTCGATCGCTTCTCTTGCCGGAAGCTCTTTTACTGTACCTGTCAGATTCTCTGAATCAACCTCAAGCCAGTCCGGAACCATGTTTCCGCCTGTAGCCTCAAGAATCTCTTTGTATCTCGGAGAGCTCTTCTTGGTCTCTTTGATGGAGATCACGTCGCCTGCCTTTACAAGGTAGGACGGGATGTTCACCTGCTTGCCGTTTACAAGTACGTGCTTGTGGTCTACGATCTGTCTTGCTTCTTTTCTTGTCCTTGCGAATCCCATGCGGAACATTACGTTGTCCAGCCTGGATTCCAGAAGTCTCATCAGGTTTTCACCTGTCATGCCTTCCATCTGTTTAGCTTTCTCGAAATAGTTTCTGAACGGTTTCTCAAGAACGCCGTAGATGAATTTTGCTTTCTGCTTCTCACGGAGCTGAAGGCCATACTCACTCATCTTTCTGTTGGATCTCTTCAGCTGTCTGTTGGATTTCTTACTGATTCCGAGGTAAATCGGATCCATGCCTAATGAACGGCATCTTTTAAGAACAGGAACTCTGTTTACTGCCATGTCTATCCTCCTAATTTTATACCTGCCAGCGGCTTCACGCCGCCGTTGTTACATTCGTATATTTTTTACTTTGCTTTAACCGCTCTGAGATTAGACTCTTCTGCGCTTCGGCGGGCGGCATCCGTTGTGCGGAACCGGAGTCACATCTTTGATGCTGACTACGTCGATGCCGCATGCCTGAAGGGCACGGATCGCTGCCTCGCGTCCTGATCCCGGGCCTTTAACAAAGACATCTACGGATTTAAGGCCGTGCACCAGTGCTGCCCTGGCTGCTGTCTCAGCTGCCATCTGCGCTGCGTACGGAGTAGATTTCCTTGAACCTCTGAATCCCAGGCCGCCTGCACT
>CALWDN010000164.1 GCA_944376685.1 uncultured Mediterraneibacter sp.
CACTTCCCGGTCTGTCGTCATGATCTCATCGAAGTCGTACATCTCATAATCCTCCATAAAATATCAATCTGAATTTTACTTCACTGCACAAACGCATTGAAGTCATTATAGCACAGCACGTCCGCCGCGTCTACGCATTTTCATCAACGGAACTCTAAGCAAAATCAAACAGGGACAGCTGGTTGCTCTGGGGCAGGTCCCCGAACAGGCCCAGTTCCTGCATCAGGTCGATGACCGTTTTACTCACCTTGGTCCGCTGCCTGAAGTCGTCAAGGGACAGATACTTGCCATCCTTTGCCGCTTCTTCCACGGCTTCGGCCGCCTTGTCCCCCAGGCCCTCGATGCTGGCCAGGGACGGCATGAGCTTTCCGTCAACGATCTGGAACATCCGCGCCTTCGCCCGGTAAATGTCGATGGGCACGAATTCAAATCCCCGGGCATACATTTCCTGCACGATCTTCATGTCCTTCATGACATCCTGTTCCTTCTTGCTGAGGGAATCGCTTCGCTTCTTGTAATCCTGGATGTAATAATTCAGTTTATCTTTCCCCTGGCACATGATCTCATAGGAGAACGCATCCGCGCGGATGCTGAAATAAGCCGCATAGTATGCCAGCGGGTAGTTGATCTTGCAGTAGGCGATGCGGTACGCCATCATAACGTAGGCTGCGGCATGCGCCTTCGGGAACATGTAACTGATCTTCTTGCAGGACCAGATATACCAGTCCGGCACGCCCTGGGCGGTCATGGCTTCTTCCCATTCCGGCTTCAGGCCCTTTCCCTTACGGACGCTCTCCATGATCGTAAACGCCAGGGCGCTCTCCACCCCTTTGTTGATCTGGTAGATCATGATATCGTCACGGGTACAGATAGCCGTGGAAATGGTGGCCTTGCCCGTCTTCACAAGTTCCTGGGCGTTGCCCAGCCACACGTTGGTCCCGTGGGACAGACCGGAGATCCGGATCAGGTCCGAGAGAGTCTGTGGCTTTGTATCTTCCACCATCTGGATAACGAAGTCCGTCCCGAACTCCGGGATGCCGAGGCACCCCAGCTTGCAGCCACCAATGTCCTCCGGCTTGATCCCCAGCACATCCGTCCCGTGGAAGAGTTCGATCACCTGTTTGTCATCCAGCGGGATCTCCGTCGCTATAAACGGGTGCTCCGCATTGTACTCATTATCCATGGCGTCGGACGTAATATAGTCCTCCAGCGTACGGATCATGGTCGGGTCATCATGCCCCAGGATATCCAGCTTCAGCAGGTTGTGGTCGATGGAGTGATAGTCAAAATGGGTCGTGATGATGCCGCACTCCATATCGTTTGCCGGGTGCTGGACCGGCGTAAACTCATTGATATTATGGCCGTGCGGGAGCACAACGATGCCGCCCGGATGCTGTCCGGTGCTGCGCCGGATCCCGGTACACCCTTCCGTGATCCGCTCGATCTCGCAGCGGCGCTTGCGCTGTTCCCGCTCTTCATAGTAGTTCTTCACAAAACCGTAGGCCGTCTTGTCCGCCAGCGTGCCGATGGTCCCGGCCTTGAATGTATGCCCTTCCCCGAAAAGCACTTCCGTATATTTGTGGGCCTTGGCCTGATAGTCTCCGGAGAAGTTCAGGTCGATATCCGGCTCCTTGTCTCCCTTGAATCCGAGGAATGTCTCGAAGGGGATGTCAAATCCGGCTTTCACCAGGGGTTCGCCGCATACCGGGCAGGTCTTGTCCGGCATATCATAGCCGCAGCCGCCGGCATAGGATCTCACCTCATCCGAATCGAAATCGCTGTAATGGCATTTGCTGCAGTAGTAATGCGGACTTAAGGGATTGACTTCCGTGATCCCGGCCATGGTAGCCACGAACGAGGAACCGACGGATCCACGGGATCCGACCAGGTATCCGTCCGCGTTGGACTTCCATACCAGCTTCTGGGCGATGATATACATTACCGCATAGCCGTTGGATATGATGGAATTCAACTCACGCTCCAGCCTCGCCGATACCGGCTCCGGCAGGTCTTCCCCGTACATCTCATGGGCTTTCCGGTAACAGATGTTCCGGAGCTCCTGGTCCGAGTTCTCGATGACCGGAGGGCACTTATTCGGATTCACCGGCGAGATCTTCTCGATCATGCCGGCGATCTTCACCGGATTGTCGATCACAATCTCCCGGGCCTTCGCCGCGCCGAGGTAGGCGAACTCATCCAGCATCTCCTCAGTCGTACGCAGGAAAAGGGGCGCCTGGTTGTCCGCATCGTCAAATCCTTTCCCGGCCATGATGATCCGGCGGTATACTTCATCGTCCGGATCCAGGAAATGCACGTCGCAGGTTGCCACAACGGGCTTGCCGAACTTCTCGCCCAGCTCCACGATCTCCCGGTTGATATTTTTCAGGTCTTCCTCAGACGTCACATCCGGCGTCCGGTCGCTGGCGATCATGAACCGGTTGTTCCCCAGGGGCTGGATCTCATAATAATCATAGAATTCCGCCAGCTTCGCGATCTGCTGGGCGGACCGTTTCTCCAGGACCGCCTGGTAGAGCTCCCCTGCTTCACAGGCACTGCCGATGAGCAGCCCTTCCCGGTGTTCATTCAGCAGGCTCTTCGGGATCCTGGGCCTTCTCGCATAGTAGGTCAGATGGGACTCCGTGATCAGCTGGTACAGGTTGTACCGTCCGATGTCATTCTTCGCCAGGATAATGATATGGTGGGTCGGCATCTTGCGGATGGCGTTTACATTGCGGTCGCCGTACCGGTTGACCTCTTTCAGCGTGAAAATACCGTCCTTTTTCAGCATCTCCACGAATTTCACAAAGATTTCTGCCGTAGCGCCCGCATCATCCACCGCCCGGTGGTGATTTTCCAGTGAAATATTCAGGGCTTTCGCCACCACGTTCAGCTTATATTTAGACAGGGTCGGAAGCAGGACCCTGGCCAGCGCCACTGTATCCAGATAGGCAAAGTGATCCTGAAGCCCCAGGCTTCTGCAGTTCTGCTCGATGAATCCCACGTCAAATCCCGCATTGTGGGCAACCAGCACACTGTCCCCGACGAATTCAAGGAACTGTGGAAGGATCACCCCGATCTCCGGATATTCCATGACCATCTCATCGGTAATACCCGTAA
>CALWDN010000165.1 GCA_944376685.1 uncultured Mediterraneibacter sp.
TCCTTATTCCCATAACCGGATATCAGAAAATCCACTCGCTTGGATGTCTGTGGAATATTGTACTCGATAGCAATTCCCGCATCGGATGGAATGTCCTGATCATTCAATACCTTATACATATATTCCATAGAATTTTCCCATGCACGGAATTCATTCTTGGCTGTATGACGATGCATTCTTTCATAAATATTGTTTTCGATTTCCACAGCGATTGTATCCTGCTCTACACTCGATAGAAAATTATCTTTGGTTCCTTCATAAATCAGCATTTTTGCACTCCTGTACAAACACAATTAAAGTTATTTACATTTTATCACATGAGATCTATAAGAAAAATACTTAAAAGTCTCTGGATATTTTCATCTTATTTTTTCATTTCTAAATAAAAGCGGATGCGGCCAAAAAACTCTTTTTAGTCTAGATTTTTCCGCACCCTCATTGGATCAGTTATAAATTAACATTTATAATACAGCTATTAGAAAATGCTTTCTTGATGGCTGTATTATATAAAATTCACTGTTTAATCAATCACCCTTATCCTTCTTTGTATCCATAATAGTGTTTCTGTTCACCTGTATAACTTTGGGCTGTATATATCCATTCACTACAGATAACTGTATTCGATAATCATTATAGTAAAAAACCGCCAAACAAAACGAACTGATTATTGGATGTTCTCGCACAAGTTTAGCATCTACTAAAAATCGATAAGATTCCAAACATGACATTTTAAATTTACTTAGAAAATTTTCATCATCCAACTTTTTAGGTTCATTTAAAATTTCATTCCATTTTTTTATAACTTCTGTTTTTTCCGCTTCGCTAGATCCATCGTACATATCACTAACATACTTTATCACAGTTGGTGTGAAGATCGCATAAAATCGGTAATTTATCAATTGTTTTATAATATCAAACAATTTTACAATAGGTACTTCTATTAAACAGAGAAAATCAATAATACCAGAAACGTCTGTTTTTGCCGCAGTTAGTTTCGTTAATTCAGCAGTCATCATCTCACAAGTAACTAGTACAGCATCTCTATTATGAGCCAAACTTATAGCATCATAATCACATATTCCAATTACTTGAATAATATCTCTCCCACTAAGCTGCTCAACTACTATATCTTTATCATTATCAAGTCCAGAAAATAATGAAACGTATTTCTTAAAATCAACAGCCAATCGAACATTTTCTCTTTTATCATTTTCACTATATTCAAATACAAAAAAATCGTCTTCTTCAACACACATTGAAGCTACAATATCTCTATTATTTCTATTAAGAATCATATCAGCTTCGTGAGTTGTTTGAGTAATTACTGTATTTGGAATTTTTATTTTCTCATAAAAATCTAATGGATTAATACCAAGTTTATGAAGGCAAACCAAAGTAGTATATGTTAAAATATATTCTCTATTTTTTTGAAAACGAATAGGCATAACAAATTCTCTTACAACCACTGTAGGATCCTGCATAACTGTTCTCATCAATTGACCATATTCTAGATTCGTACGATCTTTTAAACAATACAGAGGAAGAGAGAGAGTATTAAAATCAGAATAAAATTTATCCCATTCCTTTTTACCAAAATGGGGAAATTTATTTAACATACTAACGATTCCTTGTTTCAATTCTTCTGCATTCTGCCCCGTAATTGTCCATGCATGATTTCGTTTTATCATACTATTCATACATATTTGTGAATAAAACATGTCCATTGGCGCTATTTTCATAATTTCATATGTATTACCAGCATACTGAATGATGTCTCCAACTTCTAAACGTAAAAATCCTTTTTCGATGGCTTCATCAATATAGATATGCCACACATCTTTCCAAAATATTTCTTGAGCAGGTATTAGTTTATCTTTGTAAACAATAAACTTCAAATATGAATTATCTTCTTGATTTTTCATCTCAAAATAAGTATTTAAATCAATTCGTTTGACCTTTTGAGTACTAGTGTCAGTATCATCCATAAAATATTTAAAAGCAAGATCAAATAATTCTTCATTATCAGATTGTGAGCTTAGCATAGAACGAATAGCCAAATTTTTTGCCTCTGTTATATTCCTGTTATTATATTCAATTTCAGCGATTAGCATTAAAATTCTTGAATTATCAAATTGTTTTGCATGAGATAAAACTTCATCACTAATTGGTCTATTATATCTTAGCGAAATGAAAAGTAATAAATCTATAACTCGAACATCATTTTTTAATAATTCATATTGGTTTAAAATTTCGGTAAGTACATCTATTTGACGATCTTGTTGCATAAATGCATCTATTTTCATTCTTGATATATCTTCAGACTTTCCATAGCTGCCTTCCATTCTTTTTAATAACTCACTAGCTTTTTCAAAATATTTTTCTTTCACAAGTATAATTACTATATTTTTTTCTGAACTATAACTGCCATATATAAGCTTACCTTCTTGCATTTTGCTTATTATCGAATTGATTATCCATAAAAAATCATCTGTTGTTTCTGATAAGCTATATGCTCTAACCCAAAAATCTGCTTGATCAGAATACTGATTTTCATATTGTTTTATTAATTCCAGTGCCTCTTTTTTCCCTTTAAGATTATATGTACAAATTACAGCTCGTTCAAATACAATAAAACTATTTCCTATGATCCATTTAATTTGATTTATAATTTCTAATTCTTTTTTATAATTATTTAACGACTCCCCATATAGAACTAAAAGCCAGTATGCTTTAGTTCTTAATGCAGTTTCAATTACATTCTCCTGTGTTGCCGTACCTTTGTTTATTTCCTCTTCTAATTTATATGCATCAATTTTAGGATCTTCTATCCCCTGTTCTGAAATCTGCCTAAATATATCTTCAGTCTCTGAATCACCAATTAATATCAATCCCCGTAATAAAGTAAGATAAAATCTTTTCTTTATATCTAATCGAGAATGAATATAATCAGACAAGTGTTCTTTCATCTCATTAACATAATTTCGAAACTCCTGTGTATCTGTGAACTTCCCATCTATACTAAGACTTGCTATTTCGTTACAGTAATGTTCCCAAATCAATAATTGATCAATTACATTAGGGGACTTAATTAATTGACTAACGACTTTTGTTGCATTGCTAGTATTAAGCGAATAAATAGTTATTGCGCACAATCTATGTATGAGCCAATATTCGGATTGAAATCCGTTTTCAACTTCAAAAGTATAATTAATACATTTATTTTCTTCTATCTTTTTTGTCTTAATAATTTTATTTAAATTATGATCTGAAATAGCAACAGCAATCTTTTTTAACGTTTCATCAGAAATCAAATCAAGATACAGGCGTAGCTTATCAGAGGATTCGAAATATTCAAGAACAAGCAATCGAATAATATCATCTCTTATTTCCAAATTTTTGATACTATTACATAATAATAGCGCATCGTCTCTTAATTCATTATAATAATCAGATAAAAAAGCAAGTCTAATCTTAATTGCATTTTCCAAATCTTCATTCTTTCCAAAAAGAATCTGACTTATTTTATTAACATCCTCTGCTTGACCTTTCCATAATGCACTGGATAAAAAATTATATATTGTTTTTATAGTTCTATCATCCGAAATTACTCCTTGTTTAGTAATTATATCTCTAATCTCTAGCAATGTTGATTCATAATTTTGAAGAGCATTTTGTTCCTTGATAGAATTTTGTGCATCCTGATAAAGTATTAGCTTGTCTCCATCAGAAGTATTTTCATACAATATCTTTTTATATAATCCAATAATATCCGCAAACAAATCACGAATACTACTTTCTTCTAAAACAACGCATTTACCATTTTCTTTAATAATATATTCCTTACACTCTGAAGCAAGATGAATAATAAAATCTTGTTCGCTAATACTATTAGTATTATTACTACCAAAAACGTAATCTTTAATTTTCTCAAATGGTTTTTGATATTTTACATAATCGATAAATTGCGTTGATTCAAAAACCTTATCTAAATGGCTAGTAAAAAAATTGTTCAGCCAATTATTAATTTCTTCTTCAATTTTTTCCTTTTTTCTCGTCTCAAAAAGATTCTTTCCTTTATCATATAAACCATTAGATATTACACTAAGTAATATATTTCCTAATACAGTCAATATTTCAACCGCCATGTTCTGCTCCCTTTCATCAAATTTTTTTACCTACATTTTCTAATAATTCACTCCAACAAATTATGCTTGCAGAATAGGTTATCTTACACTTTCAATACTAAACTTTCTAATTCTCTTTTTTCTTTATCACTTACCTTACTTCCATATGCTATATCAAAATTAACATTGTTAAAATTTAACGGAACTAACAAACAAGATAATTCTTCAATAGTTATTGGTTTCGTACTCCTTAATATTGCAATCATTCTCGTTTCATATTCCTGTTCATAATCTTTTCTTACTATTCTAGAAATTGTTGATAAATTAAGATATTTTTTCGCATCGATTTGTTGAACTGTTTGCAAAGGATTAATATCATAATCAACATCTGTCAAAACAATTTCTGCCACTATGTCACTCGATAATTTATCATTGACTCTACAAAAAAGATTGCCCTCACAACTTAAGGTGGTAGCAAAATAAGCAGCTATTTTTCCCTCTTCATTAATTCCCTGGATATATTTTGAAGTATCTATTATCTCTTTATGAAAAATGCCTTTTGTACGAAAAGTTAATTTTACTCCATGTCCAGAATCTGCAAAATCAAGCCAAAAATCTTCACTTTCTGGTCCATGAGTCAAACAACTAAGAAAAATAATCCCTCTATATTCTCCATCAATCCAGTCTCTTTCATATCTATTATAAGTTTTAGTATATTCATTAACACATTTAAACAACAAAGTTTTAGATTCCAATATTTTTTTTGCTGTTTCTATTGAACAATAATGAGATAATTCTCTTCTATTTTCTGCATGTTCTCTCAATTTCATAGACAAATAATCAGAATAATCAATAATTTGCTGATTTGAATCTACTTTTATCATTTTTCTCCCCCAGTATTCATTTGATGATGAAAAATTTTTTCACATTTTCATGAATCTTTTAATATGTTTTTTAAGCCTGTATATTATTTAAATTAGCTTTTACACGCTTCTTATATTATACCAGTTTTCAAATCTCCATGTATTAATAATTATCTTGATTTGATAATACACAATGTCTTGGTAATAGTAAAGTAAGAGGAAATTCATTTTGCTGTTTCTTCTTTCTACTGATTAATTCTTCCGTCTCTCTTTGTGGCATCTGCACCTCTTTTACTACACCATTTACTACACCATTTTTTCAAAAAATGACGATTTTTGACGCTCCCAGACAAAAAGTAAGAACCCGCAAAAACCTTGTAAAATAAGGCTTTACGGGCTCTGACATCACAGGACAAAACCACCCCAAACGAGCCAAGAGGTGAGTACTAATATATTTCACCAGAAAAATCACTTCAGTATATTTATAAGATACTCATTCTTTCCACCGCATCTTTTAAATCATCCACTGTTCCCTATTTCCTCATTCCGCTCCCCCCATACTCCCATCTCTCCGTATCCACCACCACAAACTCTTCCGTCCCGATCGCTCTCCCATCCCTATAAGTCGAGAATACATCGCAGGATATCACATTCCCCTCTCTGTATATCTTCTCCACCGGCGTATGTCCCACCACCTGCAGCACCTTCTCATCCCCATACATTTTCCCCGCCGTATACTGTGGTCTGTGCCAGATCGGAGACACATCGCTCCACATATATTCCCGGGGCAGGCCGTTGATGATCCTCACCACTTCATCCACGTCATGATATTTCTCTTTCGGCACTACTTTCTTCACGAAATAATCCCAAAGCCCTCCGTGGCAGAAAAGAACGTTATCGATCTTCTGGATGTATCGGATTTCATTCCCTTCCGGCAGCGCACACGCCAGCTCATCCAGTTTCATTGCCACGGTATACGCCGCAGCCGAGCTGTATCCACTTTCCAGCTCATTCCATATGTAGCTCAGATCATGATTGCCGTATGTCCACAGCGTTTCCGGATATTTCTTCGCAAATGCGATCGCCGCATCGAATGTTTCCTTATACAGTTCCAGATTGTATTCCTGGTTCCAGTCATCCGGGATATCCATAAGGCATACCGCCCGTTCTGCCGCGCCCTGTTCCATCATTTTATCTGCCCGTTCAAACATCCACGGCTTCAGATGTACGTCCGGTATTACAAGTACTTTCATTCCACAACACCTATCTCTTCAGCGCCTTGCTCAGGCTATGCGGGATCCCCCTCGGCCCCCGGACCGCATAGATCCCGTATTCTTCCTTCAGTTTCTCAAATGTAAACCGATCCGGCTTATACCGCTTCTGCAGTTTGATCCTCATCACCGCTGTGATCGTCAGATTCCGGTCGCTGTAATGATACGGGATATCCGTCTCCGTCACCCGGCATTTATACAGGATTGCCGAGACTGGCGCGCCCGCATAGATGAACACTGTATCTCCGGCTTTGATGCCTCTGCCCTGCTTCCAGTCGATTTCCCCGGCGTCGTCAAATGCGTGCGCGATATCAAAATACTTCGGATTCGCCGGCACGATCCATTCCTTCGGCGGCCGGATCTTCTGCTGCTTCTTCCTGGAAGCCGTCACCGCATAGCTCTCATCGATCCACTGGCAGATCTCCTCAAACGGAACCGTCCCGTCCAGCAGGATGGAGATCCAGCTGCTGCGGGTGATGTGATACCCATAGAAATATCCCGGCTGCCGGACAATCATGTCCACCAGCATCGGATCGCCCAGCTTCAGATTAATGATATCCACATAATCCGTGCCCTTCAGCCCCAGCTTCTCCCGCTGCACGTCCATGATCAGCGCGAACCATTTCCGGTTGTCCGCATGGCGCAGGACCGGATAGGTCGGAGCGGTAGAGAACGGATAATCCGGTTCAATATTGTATTTTTCTTTTACGTACTTAAATATTTTTTCTCTCATTAGAATTCCCTGCGTGAACATTGCAGCTGCATATTTAATTTTTCATATTTTCTTCAAGTTCCAACAAATACCTGTCAAAATCTGACATATACAGTCTATCCTGGATCACGCGATACTTTTCAAATTCTGTTTCTGCTTTCTCTTTGGCGATCTCAGCAGTAATTTTTCCTGCATCCTGCAGAATTTCCCTTTCATCCGCCATAAGGAACAGATCCAGCCGCCTGGCCCAGTCTTCCATTGTCATCGGAATATGCCGTTCAGCTCGGTCTTCAGCCAGGTCAAGATACGCGGAAACAATTCGCTCCAGGGAACGCATTTCTTTTTCTGTAAGGTATTTTTTCGCAACGCTGACATCCCCTTTTACGATCTTTCCATCCGGGGCTGCCGCCCACGTTGTCAGTCCCATATGCGGTTTTTCCGCATCGGCCCGCTCATAGATCAGTTCAGCTGCCGTATGGCCGTGAACCGCATAATGCATCTTATTCTGTACTTTTGCAAAAAACTGTTTTGTTGTCTGCGCAGTACGGTCATAGTCAAGTGATGTTGCATATATATCCGTGATCTTCTGATAAAATCTTCGCTCTGACAGCCGAATCTCACGGATCTGTTCAAGCAGCCGGTCAAAATACTCTTTCGTCAGAACTGAACCGCCCGTTCATTATTCACCTTAAACCCGACCGCAATGATCATCTGCAGATTATAGTGGGCGACTTCACGGCTCACCTGCCTGGAGCCTTCTGTCTGAACTATTAAGTATTTCTTAATAGTTGATTCCTGTTCCAGCTCAGAATCTTCATAAATCTTTTTTATATGTTGATTAATTGCAGCTACGCTTATATCATACAATGCTGCCATCATCTTCTGCGTCAGCCATATATTTTCATCCTCATACCGCATTTCTATGCTGTCCTGCTGATCGCCGACCGTGGCCACATAAGTCAGATACTCCGCCGCACTGGAGCGGATGCTCACTTCATCTTTCTTTTTATTCATACAGGCATTCTCCTTATTTGCGTTCCAAATATTGATCCAGAACCGTCATAATGCTGCATCCACCATCCCGCACAGTTCTCTCATCTTCCGTTCCGTCTCCGGATTTTCATATGGTATCCGCCCGATGACCCGTTCCACATACCGCTCTTCACGGATGATATCCATCGTCTCCTTATAGGCAATATCAAAGAAGTATGCCACATAGGACACCCAGTAATCCATCTTCGTCTTCCGTTTTTCCGAATGTACCGATGTATGGGCCAGACATTCCTCCCAGACTTCCGGCGAAATATCCTGCTGTCCAACTTCTTCCGCTGTACATCCAAGCAGTACTTCAACCGGCTCTTCCAGCTTGACCCGGCAGTTATCCAGCTTGTCCGCATCCCGGATAAGCTGCACATGCAGCAGCTGGCGGCTGGTCAGGGACGGATCATAACCGCTGAAGTCACTGTGCCTTGCAATCGCTTCCCGGATAACATCGTCCCATGTATCTTCTTCCACAAACCGCCGGATCATCTGCTGCTCCCCGAACAGGATCTGCACGCCGTAGGCTGCATGGTCCATCGTATCCCGCTCAAAGCTGTCATACCGTTTCAGCTGCTCGAATCTTCCGATATCATGGAGCAGCGCGATCAGCTCCGCCAATCGGCAGTCTTCTTCCGGCAGGTTCATGCGCCTGCATATCTCCGTCATATAGCGCACCACGCCGTCCGTATGCACGATCTTCAGACGGATCTTCTCATCCGTCCGGTCAAACTGATCCAGATATGCGTCAAAAGCGCGTCTGGCATAGATCATATCTATCATTGCGCGCCTCCTCTGTGCTCTGATTTCAGTTCCGTATACTTCTCTTTGCTTCCATACGCCTTCTCGACCGGATATTTTTCCGCATTCTTCCGGATCTTCTCCTGCACGATCTCATCCAGGTCCAGTCCGCATGCATCCGCCATCAGGATGCAGTAATTAACCACATCCGCCAGTTCCTCCCGAATTTTGTCCGTCTTCTCACTGCACCGGACGTCGTCCGCACTCCACTGAAAGACTTCCAGAAGTTCCGCCGCCTCCAGGCAGATTGAGATTGCCAGATCCTTCGGGTTGTGGAACTGCTTCCAGTTCCGGTCATCCCTGAATTTCAACACCTGCTCTATTGTTTCCTGTGTCATTGCATTCCCACCTTTTACATCTCCCGGTACGCCACTTTCCCGTTCTTCATCTCCGACTTCATCAGCGACACTTTCTTCACCGTCATCTCTGCCTTCGGCAGATGCACCTGATACGGTTTCTTCGACGCCGCCTTCCGGATCAGCGTGATATGCGGGACGAACTTCTCATTGTCAAACGGGATGCCTGCTGCCCGCAGCGCATCCCTCAGATCTTTTACATAAGTTTTCAGCTTCTGGTTCCCTTTCACGCCCGCCCAGAGGAGATTCCCGAAGTTTCCCTTCTCCGACAGGCTCAGCCGGAACTGGGGCAGCGGCACGCCGGCGATCACCTGCTTCACCTTCGCCGGATCATCGTATTCCCCGATAAATGCCAGCGTCAGATGCAGGTTCTGAGCCGGCACGTAATTGCCCTCCACTCCCTGCTTTTTCAGGTCATGCATGCAGGCGACCAGCGCCTTCTTCATCTCATCCGATAACTGGATCGCGATAAACAGTCTCATGGCTTCATCCCCTTTGAACATCTCTGTTCTTATGTTAGCATATGCACCGTTCCCCTACAAGGCAAACCCGCCTTACTTCGCGCACTTCATGCCATGATAAGCCTCATAGTTATACGCCATGATATAACGGATCGCACAAGTCACCGTATCCTTCTTTATATGCTGCTCATGATACCCCTTTACAAAATACCGGGTACCATCTGCACTTCGCACATAATTATTATGCTCCAGAATGCTTCTGTTTTTATTATGGCCCCATCTAAGCTTCCATTTATCTTCTCCACAGCAGATATTGATACCGTCTGTCAGGAGCGTTGCTGTCGCCCCTCTTTTCACGAAGAATAATTCCAGAAGAAATGTACTCACCTGATTCTGCGCAAAATACTCTGCATAAACATCATAATTTTTAAAATCCGTTACTCCATTTCTCAGGATTGCCCTTCGCTGACAATACTTACAGAAGCGTACCGTCTCGTCGGGTGCGATATAATCTTTCTGCCGGCAGTATCGGATCCTTCTCACATACGGACAGTCTCTGTCGTGCAGGATCCCTGAACGATCCGTAACGACAAATTTACTTATAACGGATATCGTCTGCCGCTTACTCTCAGGCTCACACTCCTTCTGCCGTTTCAGCAGGATCCTTTCCCGATCCGACCTCGCTCCCGTCCGCCGCTTACGCCCGGCATTACGGGGATTGATCATTATATAGACAGGAAGCATCTCTGTCGTATATTTTACATCTTTCATTTTCCGTCAAACACCTGCTCACCCTGCTTTTCCAGGCTCTTCTTACACACCTTGCAAAGCACACCCCGCTCCGTCACCAGCACAACCTTCCCCTCAGCTTTCTCCCCGATCTTGTCGTACAGCCGCCCGGCACTCATGGACTCACCCATCACCGTATACGCGCTGTTTGCCACATATCCGATCTTGCCCAGGCCTTCCATATTTACCCGGATCGCCTCTTTATCGTATTTATTGTCCGGCTCTTTCTCCAGTTCCACCCGCATGCCCTTTTTCAGAAAGAATGCGCCAAAATAATGATTTGTTCCTGCTAACGTAAAATATGTCTTTGCCATTGTTCTTCTCTCCTTTCCGGTAATCCCGAACCGTTTTTGTTATCTGCCCTTACCTTATCCGCCCACATGGGCAATAAAAATACCACGAAAGCATGTTCGCTCCCGTGGCATTTGCACAATCTTATTTCTGCTATATTCTTCTATATCAGCCTTTCATCCGGGACTTCTCCCGCCTGTCATTTCCCGCCATACTGTCGCACCAGCCGTTCGCCTTCTTCCCGCATCTTCTCCGCGACTTCCTCCGGTCCCAGGATCTTCACCCGTTCGCCCAGGGAAAAGACCCAGCCGAGGAATACGCTGCTGACCATGACAGTCACATTTACGGTAAAATGTTCCGGATCCGCAGGGATCATCATGACTTCCTTCCCGAACCGGTCAATGATCACCCCGGCCAGGCTGTTGTCCACCAGCAGCTTCACCTTCTGCTCCTTCCCGCCGAACATGCCAAAGCTCTTCTTGGCGTAATCCGCCATGTCCAGCTTCCGGAAATGTTCTTTCCCCTCGCGGGGTTCGTCGCTCATCCGGATATGGAGCATCTTATCCACCCGGTAATGCCGGATCTCCCCGGCGTCGGAATCGTAACCCACCAGATAATAATTCTCATCATCCCAGGACAGCCCCCACGGACTGATGTGATACCAGGCGCCGTCCCGCCGCAGTTCCATTTCTTTCTTCACGTTCCACTGATAGTACTGGAAGCGGATCTTCTTATTCTCTGAGATCGCATTGTGGATGGCGTCCACTGTATAATAAATGCTCTCGTTCATCGTCTTGATCCGGCCGGATACAAAGACCTGCCGCTGCAGCTTCATGGCCTCGTATCTGCTGACCTGCTTCTCCAGCTTCCGGATCAGGGCGTTCGTTTTTTTCTCGGTAATGAATTTCGACGACTGGATCGCGTCCACCAGAAGCTTCAGTTCCGGCAGCTCGAAGGGCCTACTGACCACGTGGTAGTGATAACCCTTTCCCACCGGCTCGCCCTCGACTTCGATCCCGAGTACTTCCAGATCCCGCAGATCCGCGTAAATGCTCTTTCGGTCCGCCGTGATTTCGTACCGTGCCAGCGCTTCCTTGATCTCCGACATGGTAATGTAATGCTCATCGTCCGTCTGCTCCAGCATGATCTGCGCCAGACGGTACAGCTTGAATTTCTGATTCGTTCCTTTCGGCATAGCGTATCTCCTCACTTTCCCGCTTCATGTGCGCCTTAACCCAGTTTTTCTCTCCGGATCTTCACGCAGGAGTTCAGATAAGAGAGCATTACAATGATCCACACCGCCGCCAGAAGTACGACCGCCATGATCCCGGTATCGAAGAACAGATGACACAGCATCGCGACCACCAGAAGCAGGGGAATCGTCTTATTCGCTGTCATGTAAGACTTATAGGCGCTCTGATAGATCATCGCCCGCTCTGCCTCATCGCAGCTCTCCAGCCATTCTTTCTGAAATTTTCTTGAAGCCGGATCGCCTTTTTTCTCCGGGTAAACGCGCTGCACGCATTTCACATAACGGGCCTGCCAGAATCCCGCATACATAAAGTACAGGATAAATATAATGCACACCAGCAGGAAATGACCGGTCCGGCTCGCTTCCGTCCCGATGTATTTCATGGAATAACCGGTCGACAGCACCAGCATGCACAGCGCCTGGGTAATGATATTCGCTTTCATCCCGAACGCGCCCGCCTTCTCGTATTCATATTCCAGACGGTCGCACGCCTCATCCTCTGCTCCGGCGATCTCCTCTCCGATATTCTTCATTTTCCATATGCAGGATTCACCGGCCAGGATCCCGGCCGCGCCGATCGCGATCATCAGCGGCAGCATGACCCGCTGCAGTGCACTCAGCACATTTCCCGCGCCGGAAGCAATCCCCGATCCGTACAATTCCATCCCGGCGCCAAGCAGCGCGCCGAACAAACCGCCGCCTGCTGCCCCGGCCAGCAGGATCAGCCCCATCTTCTTATACGTTCCCATCTTCTTCGTCTTCATGACGCATCCTCCTCATACTCAAATATATCCTCCACCTTCACCTGACAGATCTTCGCCAGCTTCAGCGCCAGCGTCACCGACGGGGAATAATCCCCCCGCTCAATTAGGCTGATCGTCTGCCTGGACACGCCGGCCAGTTTCCCCAGCTCGGTCTGATTGATCCCCAGCCTGGCGCGGTATTCTTTCAATCGGTTAAGCAGTGCCATAATACCCTCTCCTCTTCTTTTATTATGACAACTTTATTTGTCATCCTCATTCTAACATTGACAACTTTCTTTGTCAACACAAAATGACAATTTTATTTGTCATTTCTTATGTTATGCACTGCAGCATCGTTCAAGGCACACCGCCGCAAAATCCGGTTGCACTTCCCGTTCCGATACTATATGATATTCTGGTAACCTCTCCCACCGGAAGAGGACATGGATTTCCAACGGATAAATAACTTAAGGAGCACTTATGATATGAAGAAAGACGACATCCGCTATCAGACTTACGTGAATATCCTGAAGGAGGAGCTGATCCCCGCGTTCGGCTGTACCGAGCCCATCGCCCTGGCCTATGCTGCGGCCAAAGCCCGCCAGACACTTGGCGCGCTTCCGGACCGGGTCCTGCTCCAGGTGAGCGGCAGCATTATTAAAAATGTAAAGAGCGTGATCGTCCCCAATACCGGGCACCTGAAAGGCATGCCGGCCGCCGCAGCCGCAGGCATCATCGCCGGCGACCCGGACCGGGAGCTGGAAGTGATCTCACAGGTTCCGGAAGAAAAGATAAAAGAGATCCGGGCCTTCCTGGAAAACGTCCGAATCGACGTAGAGCACATTGACAACGGGCATGTCTTCGACATCATTGTAACGGAATATAAAGACGGCCACAGTGCCCGGGTCCGCATCCTGGACACCCACACTGATATTGTCCTGATCGAAAAGGACGGCACCATCCTGTATGAAAAACCCGCTGCCCGGACACCTGACGACACACACGAAAACACAACCGATGCATTCCAGACTTCCGGCAGAAACGACGCCTGCAGCACGGACCGCGCCCTCCTCAATATGGAAGACATCTGGGACTTCATCACCACCGTGGACATCGCGGACATTTCCGGCATCCTTGACCGGCAGATCCGCTTCAACTCTGCCATCGCAGAGGAAGGGCTGCGGGGCGACTACGGCGCCAACATCGGCACTGTCCTCCTGCGCTCCTGCGGAAATGACATTGCCACCCGCGCCAAAGCATGGGCGGCCGCAGGTTCCGACGCCCGCATGAACGGCTGCGAGCTTCCGGTCATCATCAATTCCGGCAGCGGCAACCAGGGCATCACCTGTTCCGTTCCCCTGATCGAATACGCCAAGGAACTGAACTCCAGCAAGGAAGAACTCTACC
>CALWDN010000166.1 GCA_944376685.1 uncultured Mediterraneibacter sp.
GATGCGTTCAGCCTTGTCTGCTCGCTTCGCATCGATAATGCGCGCATATGGCTGCGGCACCGTGCGCAGGAGAAGATGACAAAGGCGGGGATTAGGCGTATTACGCCAGCTACGCAGGCAGATTTTGACGCGTTATAAGGAGCGGGTATGGCAACAAGTTTTACCATTAAAATCGGGACGGATACAAAAGAATTTGAAAAAGGCTTAAAAAAAGCCGATCGGGAAATACGCTCTACGCAAAAGTCGGCGGATGCTCTCGCCAAGAGCCTCGAAATCAATTACGATGAAAATCGTGCCGTGCAGGCACAAAAGCAATTTCAAAAGGCGATCGAGCAAACGGAAGAGAAGGCGAAAGCTCTGCGAGAGCAGCTCGATTATATGAGAACGTCGGGTCAAGTCGATACCGAAAAATATGCGAAATTTGAGCTTGTCTTGGCGGAGACGGAAGCAAAGGCGCTTGATTTGCGCGAAGGTTTGGAAAAGGTCAAAAACGTACAAATCGAGCAGTTAAATGCAAAGTTCGATAAACTCGGCGAATCGATTACGCAGGCTGGGCAGAAGATGGTAGGCGTATCGTTGGCTGCAGCAGGCGTCATCGCGGGGGCGGCGGCAATCGGGAAAAGCGCTGCGGCGACGGGTGCCGAAATCGACGATATGACGCAGCAATTCGACATATCTGCGGAAACGATTCAGCGTTGGAATTACCTTGCTTTGCAGTCCGGAGTCGATGCTACGGCATTTACAAGGGCGCTCATCCGCGCGCGGGCGGCGATGGCAGATTTATCTACGGGGACGGCGAATGCGGCATCGGATGCTCTTACCGCTCTCGGTATATCGGCGGGGCAGTTCGGCAGCGATGAGGAGATGTTTGACGGCATCATCAAGGCGCTTGCAAAGGTAGAGGACAGTACTCTCCAAACGGCGTATGCGAACGAAATTTTCGGTGACCGCATCGCAACACAACTTTTGCCGTACATAAATGCGGGAGCCGAGGATCTCGCCAAGTGGAATGCGGAATTTGAGGCGATGCCGTCACTCACAGGCGAAGAGGCGGCAGCTCTCGCGGAGTTGGACGATACATTCAACCGCCTGTCTGTCACAATGGAATACGCCCGTGCGCAGCTCGGCGAAGCACTTGCGCCGCTCATCGAGCGCATCGTTGCGTTTATTGAAGAATCGTTCGTTCCCGCGATTGAGTCTCTTGCGGAATGGTTCGGCAATCTCCCGGAAGGGATGCAGAATACCATTCTCGCTTTGCTCGGTATACTTGCCGTTGCGAGTCCGCTTTTGATTTTGATAGGAAAAATCGTTCCGGGACTTAAAATGCTGACGGGGTTGTTATTGAACCTGAATAAGGCGCAGCTGCTCACGGCGGTAGGGTTTGCTTCGCTTGCCGGGGCGGCGGGCTTAGCGATCAATCTGATTTCAAATTGGAAAAATATGACGTGGGTTGAGAAGTTGCTTTCCATGCTCGCCATTGCGGCGCTTGTTGCGGCGGCTGCGGTAACGGTTTTTCACGCATCGTGGTCGCTCGGACTCGCAGTGGGTGGGATCGTTGCCGGCGTGGCTGCCGGCATTGCGGCGATCAATGCGGCAGCGCAGGATATAATGCCCGAAGAAAATATCAATTTTACAGCCGACAATATAGAATCATACGCCAACGGGGCGTTGAACGCATCCGACGAAATGCCCGATTATTCCTATTCGGGCGGCGGTGCGTCGTACAGCGACACGACGTATTCAGATCAATACAACGTTACTGTCAATGTTACCAATCCGGGGGCATCGGCGGAGGAGATCGCGGCAGCAGTCGGGCGAGAGATTGCGACACTTGCCCAATCGCGCAGATAGGAGGCAGAATGAGAAGTTTTGCATTTGCCGTATTTGATATCGATAATTCCATTCTCGATCGTTTTCCTCTCGACGTCGTTACAGATTTGAGCGGACTCGGTTGGCGGCTGAAACTTTCTACGCTCGAAGGCGACGTCACGGATACAATAACGAAAGTCGTTCAGGAAAAGCAATCGGTCGGTCTGACTATCAATCTTATCGGGCGCGGATACGAAAAATTTACGATTTTATCGCAGTGGCTGCAAAAGTATTCCGCGCCGAATGTCGCGCTTGCACTTGAATACAACGACGGAGTGCAGGTACGATATATCGAGGGGAAGGTGACGGAGTTAAAGAAGACAGAAAAGGACGAGTTCGATAATCTCTCCTGCGCGGCGACGTTCACGCCGACAACGCCGTTTTTCCTGAATATCGAGCAATCGATTCGATTTACATTTTCAAGCGTAGGTAAAAGCTACTCGTTCAAATATCCGTATTGCTACGGGAAAAATGTAGTTGAAAATAACCAAATCAACAATCCGTATTTGGCACCCGTTCCCGTAACGGTCACATTGTATGGGCCGATTTCGGAACCTGTTGTGCAGCTTTTGGATGAAGACGGAAACGCATATAACACGGTCGGATTTCCGGGAGTATCGCTACAGACAGGTCAGCATATCGTCATCAATAGTTCCACGAAAAAGATTTATTTTTTTGATGGTGCAGAATATGTAGATTACAGCGCAAAAACGGATCCGAGCGGTGATACATTCTTATTTGCCGAAAGAGGAATCAACACGATTTCCGTCAATCTTGATACGGTGAACCAAGGAACGCTTGTAGGATCGTGGAGGCAGTACGGGTTATGATCGTATCTTTTTATGACGAATCATTTAACGGGCTGCAAAACAACGCATCCCTCGTTGTAGATGCCGCAAGCTATTCTCTCATCCGCCGCGCCGTGGATCTCGACGAATTGAAATGTACTTGCGAGGCTTTTACTGAAAGTATACAACCGACGTTCGTCGTGGTAAAAGACGACAGGGGAAGATATGAGTACGGCGCGCTTGCCGGCGTTCCGCAGCTTACGTCCGATAATCAGACGAAGATCACGGCGTCCGATTTGAAGACGATGCTCAAAGCGGACGTTCTACTTGATTTTTCAGAAACACCTGCGGATGTCAACACCTTTTTGCAAGCTGTTTTCGATGCGTGGAATGAACAGGTTACGCAGGGGACGTTTACCTGCGAACTTGTATTCAATGATAATGTCGGAACCATTGCGTGGGACAATTTGAAACCCGCGCAAAAAGCATATGCGGTCTATGACGCCTGGGAAGATATTTTTGCGGTCTATCTCAAATTTTACGGTCTATTCATGATCTCGGAACTCGATTTAATCAGTAAAAAAGTCATCTTCCGAATCGGGAAAAGCATGGCGGAGGATGTCACAGTCAAACTGTGGGAATGGGGCATCCGCGATTACGGCAAATGGATCGCCGACGTAAACGAAACGCAGGGGTATGTCTTAAATACGGCAACGAACGAGCTGACGGAAGGCATACGGTGGATATTGACTTCGAGAAATGAGGTAACGACGAATACAGAGTTACGGGATATTTATCCCGTCAAGCGGCGGATCACGATTAAGGAGACGGAAAATGCAGAGGATGTAGAATCGCTTTTGTCCGAAGCAAACACCGAAGCCTTGAAGGAACTTGCCGATGCGATGTATCAGGAAAATATCGAGATCGAAGGTTTGAACGGCAATTTCGAATCGCGGTTCAATATCGTAGTCGCGCGCGGGGAAGAGGTTTATAAATCGCTGCCGTGCGGAGAAATGGAGTATGACGCGGCAGGTCTGAAAAAAATACAGATCGGATATCGGACAACGGGAATATCTTTTATTTTATAAGGAGCAACTATGTCTATACGTTTGATTCGGCAGGATAGCCAAACGCCAAACGTTACCAATCATGACGATGCGCGCATGGTGCGCTATGCTTACGGCGGTTTTGACGGCTTTGTAAAGGATAGGGGAAGTGAAATCGACTATGCAATCGACGGTACGTCTTTCGTTGTGCAAAGCGGCGTACTCGTACTGCAGGGATGGGAAGTGGAAATCGATGCAAACGGTGCCGCGATATCCGTGCCGCCCAATGTAAGTACGACGCAGTATTTTTCCGTTTATTTGGAAGTAAACTGCGGCACTGATACCGCCGCTATAAAATCGACCTATCGATCGGGAACATATCCCGACATCCCCGCGAGCGACGATTTAACGGCGAATACGGTCGGTACTGCTCGGCTATTGCTGTATCGGTTTACTGCCACAAATGGCGTTATATCCAATGTAAAAAAGGCTGTGCAGGGGATTGAGTATAGTCTTTATAATATCAGCGAATTGCGGGATGGATTACAGGATGGTACAATTATCCCCGCCAATGCAAAAAGCGTTAATGCTCTTGAAATAAAACGCGACGAGAACGGTGTTTTGAGAATCGGAGATACGATTATTCCACAAAGAAAATTGCTGTGGAGAGGGGATTTAACGATAGAGACAGGAGACTCAAATAAATCAATTTCATTATCGGATAATTTAATAAATGGAGATAATAT
>CALWDN010000167.1 GCA_944376685.1 uncultured Mediterraneibacter sp.
CTCAGATAGGATTTCATTTGGTTTTACCTCCAGATTCTCGTGTAGTCGGTGTTATTTTCAGTGATACTGGCGTGATTGTCAGTGAAAATCCGCCGTGCCGCAAATCCGCTCAGATTTCTGCCCGTGATGCCCTGTTCATAACAGCACCCTATCGGCTTCATCGTTCTGCGTGAGGTCGTGCGGAACGGTAGGATATACCACATCCCGGTGCAGCGACTTCACGCTTCGATAAATCACCAGATGGTGCAGCGCGTTCGACCTGCGGCAAAAATCTTCACGAATTTCACAAGCATTGATTTTCAGGGTGCAAAATTGAGCCGTCTGTGTACGTCTCGGTACGGCAAAGCTGACCTCTGTACGCTTCTGTACGCCGGTTTTGCGTGCCAGCTGTTGATTCAACGGTCAATTTTTCGCCCTGCCGTGAATTGCTTCACGAAAAACACAGGCAAAATCGTATTTTGCGGATGAAGTTGAAAACTGCCGTACAGAGTGTACAGAGTGTACGGCGTGTACGGCAGTTTTGAAGTCCGTGCTCCGTTTTAATACGGCAGCTGGTTGACCACCTCAATACCCACAAAGCCACGCACCCGCTTGCCGCCGACATGAACGTTGTTGGTGGCCTCCACATTGTAAAGGCGTTCGTTCTGCGCCAGTTCGGAGCTGAGCCTGTTTGCAGACATGGGCTTCTGCGCATTGTCCTCGCACCAGCGCTGATACGCCTCATACAGTGCTTTGGAGCTGGCTTCGCTGTCGGCCTTGAAGCGGATATATCCTTCGGATTGCAGGAACTCGATCACGTTGTTGCTGCTGCGTTTGACCGTCTCCATATTCTCTCTGGCTTTGCCGGAAATGCTGAACTGATAGTTGTTGCTGATCAACCGGTGCAGCCCCTCCAGACACCAGAGAAAGATACCTTCTTTCTCCCGCAGCAGCTTGTCCACCAAAAACGGATCATCCGCTCTGCCTGCGGGCCGGTCTTTGGTGGTCAGCACGATCTGGCGGCGAAAGAAGCCGTCGGACTTATCGTGCAAGGCGGTCAGCGCACCGTTGCCGAAGCAGAGGAAACGAACATAGAGCTGGCTCTGGTAGCTCTGGACGCCCTTGCGCTCCATGTCCATCTTGCACTCGGAGGTCACGATGGATTTGATATAATTGGTCTTGGGCAGTGCGCTCATGTCCATATCGTCGTCCACCATCAGGAGCTTGTTCTCCAAGTCCGCACGGCTGAACCGGTTGCTCTCCACCTTCTGGATGCTGGTGGTATTCATGCTGTCACCCAACAGCGAGCGCATGACCAGTCCGATGCGGCTTTTGCCCTCGCCGCCCTTGCCGATGAGCATGAGCATTTTCTGCCCCTTGGTGGTGGGCAGCAGACAGTAGCCGAGGAATTCCTGCAAGGTGGGAATATCGTCTTCTTGCAGCAGCTCCGATAGGAATTGCAGCCACTTTTTCGGAGTGGGTGCGTCTGGATTATAAATGACGGTCAGGCGGTTGTTGCAGTAGCTCTTATCGGCGGTAAAGCTTCCGTCCATGAAATACGTCCCATTGGCAACATGGATACGGTCCGTCTCAATGGGTAGCGGCGGCGAATACGCTTGCAGCTTGATGCTGGCAAGCATATTTGTCACGACTTTGGACAGGCCAGAGGTCAGCACTCCGGAGATTTCCTCCAGAATGAGATTGCCGATCTGCCCCTCATCCTCAATGAGGCCATCCACGGTGAACAGCCGCCCGCGCACACATTTCATGGGGTGCTTCTCCAAAAACTGCTGGCAGAACAGCACTTCATTGATGTGTTTGCCGTCGTACCAGTCAGGCCACGTCTGCGGTGTTGTTGTCATTTTCGTCCTCCTTGTGAATATCCTCTAATCTTTGCCGCAGCTCTTCCAGCTTCCCATCCGACATCTGCTGCCGCACCACCTCGGCGCGTTCGTGGGAATCCCCGGCGCACAGAATGTCCAGATAGTATTCCGTCTCATCGAGCTTGTGACAGGCTTCCACGAACCGTGCGTGAACAGGCTCGTCAGGTGACTGCGGCGCATACTGCACCTTCCAGTCCCGCAGGACACGGGCATAATCGGGCAGAACAGAAAAGCACAGCCGCTCGTTTTCCCTGAGCTGCTGTGCTTCTGTTCGGATGCGCTTTGCGTGGAGCGCCGCTGCGCTGGGCGGTTTGTCCGGGGTAAGGTGAAAGTCTGCTGCCAGCTTCTTCGCCGCATCATACAGCGAGAGCCGGAACAGCTTGCTTACAAAGTCGATCACATCGCCGTGTTCTCCGCAGGCGAAGCAATGGTAGTGATCGCCTGCCACATATAAGCTGGGATGCCGGTCATTGTGGAACGGGCAGAGCGCCATGCCGTACCTGTTCACATCTATCCCATACAGCTCTACCGCCTCCCGCAGATTGACGTTTTCTTTTACGATTTCAAAAATACGCATGATACCTCCGTTTCTGCACAAAAACGGCGGCCTGTCCGATATGGGACAAGCCGCCATCTGCGTCTTATCTTATGCTGTTTTGATTTCTTACTCCGGCGCTGCCGGAGTAACTTCCTTTGCTGTCCGGGCTGCATTTCGTATCCGCTGCCCCTTGAGATGGCCTTCATATCTGCAATCGTCACTGCAATATTTCACATCTGATCTCGTTGTGGTGAACACCTTGCCGCAGTTCTCGCAGGTGCATTCCCGGCTGCGGCTCTCCGCCGCCTCCTGCCGGTAAAATTTTGCCCGGCAGTTGGGGCCGCAGAACAGGGTGTTTGTCCGCTTGGATGCAAATTCCTGTCCGCAGCACTTGCAGGTCAGCATGAAGGGCTGCCCGACGGCGTGTTCACCGGCCTTGATTTTCTGATACCTCTCCCGGCTTTTGATGCGGTGCCGCTTGAGCTGCTCCTGCCGCTTGATTTCTTCTTCGGTCAGCTCCGTGACAGGCAGCTCAAACCGCCCGATGAACCGCAGATAAATTTCCACCTCCTGCACTCGGTCGCCGTCGATCTTTTCCGGGGCGTGTACGATAATTTTCTCCACGAACTCGTTGATCATGGGCGTGGTCAGCTCGGAGAAGTCCGTGTACTTCCTTGCCAGCTCCAGAAACTGCTTGGCTCGGTCGGTGTCCTCGGCAAAGGCTGACATCTGCGTTTCCATTTCAGATACAGATGCCGTCAGCGCTTTCTGCTCCGCCTCATATTCCGCCAGCAGGCTGTCAAAGCGTTCGCCGGTGATGCGCCCGACGGCGAAGGACTCATAGAGCTTCTTGATGATGGTGTCCAGCTCGGAAATCCGCTTTTTCTCCTTGTTCAGCTTCCGTTTTGTCTCCTTGGCTGCTTCTGCCTGCCGCAGTTGGGAGGCGGAGCGTACCTTCTCCAGAAAAGCGTCCCGGTCGGAGATGGCAAAGGTGCTGGCAGCCCGGATGGTTTCCAGAATCAGCTCCCGCAGCACCTTGCTGCGGATATAGTGTCCGCTGCAAGCGTGGGTGCGTTTCTGATGTGCCAGCGTATAGGTGGAGCAATCGTA
>CALWDN010000168.1 GCA_944376685.1 uncultured Mediterraneibacter sp.
TAAAAATAAAAAACTAGAAGTAGAACTTCTAGCTAAATATTTTATTAAATTAAGATTATTCTTCATCTTGGCTTGGAATTCCAACTGGGTAAACACTTACTTTTAGTTATAAAAACAGTCCTGAAAAGAATTCAGGACTGTTTCCCTTTTTTATTATTAATTCTAATTTTCTTGTTTCTGCTTGTCTTCTAGCATTGCATTAATATTTATTGCTGGCAATATTAATGAATTTACATTAGATGCCGCTGTATATGTTGATATTATAGAACGTAAATATGGATACATTATTGCTATAGCATTTGCTTTAAATTTTGAAATATCTTCTTTTCCTAACATTTCAAAATTTCCAACAATAGTTGCATCTATATAAAATGGAGCATCATCAACATCTTTAAAAACTTCTACAGATAATTCTACTTGCATTTTATTTCTTTCCTCATTATATTTTATATTACTATTCACATCAAAATCTAAATTCCAACTATTTTTATTATCATTATTTAAATCATTTATTCTAAAATTAACACTTTTTACTATATAATTTTCAAATCTCAATACACTTTCTATTTTCTTCATTTAAGCTGCCTCCATAATATCATTATCATCTTTCTTAAATATTCTTTTAAATATATTTCTTTTATTATGTACTGTTTTATACTCTAATAAGTTTTCTTTAGTAGAATAACAAGTATTTATGTCATATTTAGTTTCAATTTCAATTGTATCCAAAACATATCCCAATTCTCTGTCAACCTCTATAATAGCATCATCAATTTGCTCAAAAGTCAAATTATTAATTCGTGATATTATTTTCTTTATTAAATTAGGATCATTTACCATTTAAATCCCCCCTATTCTTTTTTACAATATCGAATATTCTATTTGCATTCATGCTATCTATATTAAGTATATTAATATCAGAAATTGCATTTAAATTTTTTACACAAATCTGCTTTTCTGCACCTACATAAAAGTCAGATTTATTTCGTCTTGTTCTTTTATATATATTATTTTGATATTCTGCAAAAAGAATATCATATTCAGATATTGTTAGTATATTATACTTTTCTTCTATTTTTTCCAATACTTTTATAATATATGCATCTCCACGATTTTTTATTATTTCGTATTCAGTATTATTATAAAATTTTTTAATTATTTCTAGAAAACTTAAAAATATCTCGTATCCATCAGGTACTGTAATATCTAATACTTTATAATTATTAAAATCTATCTTAGCTGTTAGGATATCACAAATTTTCTTAAATTCCTGAAAATCTTCTATATCTGCTTTTTTTACTCCAATAAATCCCCATTGAATTGCAAAATATAAATCTGTATAAAAATATACTCCGCCACCTAACCAATGATTTGCATCTTTTTTAGATGGAATGAAATTCGTATTTAATATTAATTTACTTGACTGTTTGTTAGTTGTATGAAATGCTTCTATATACCCTTTTACCATATATTGCTCCTATTTTAATATCCTTTTGGTAATAATATACATCAAAAGTAAAATATTGACAATAGGAATTAACCAATATATTGTTTTATTATAATATAACAATAGTAGTTTTAGAATACTATTACAAAAATATATTATTTTTGTTACATATATTACATATTTTAGCATATTCCTTACATTATGTAAAGTTTAATACCAAAAAATCTGGTACTCATCCAGGATTTTACTTTTTTTCACTGTCGCTTTAAAAATTCCAAGATAGCTGGCACCTACATTATATAAAGTTTACATATATATCAATTAAAATTATATGACATTATTCAACTATTTATTTGTTGAGTTAGTTTGAATAGCTAAAATTTTTATTTTTTCAAACGATTAATTATTGTTTTTTATATTTAAATATGATATTATTTTTTTGGAAAGGATTGTGCGGATTCGTGCAATCTTTTTTTATTTTTTATAGAAAGGAGAAATTTTAATGATAGACTTCTTAACACTTATAATTGCTTTAATATCTCTTATTATTTCAATAGTAACTTATGCACTAGAAAAGAAAGGATTTACAGAAGAATATCAAGCAAGAGTTGTTGCATTTTTTGAAATAAGAGATAACAAAATCTATTTAATAATCAAAAATGTTGGAAAAAGTATTGCATCTAATATCAACATAGAATTTTATCCTAAATTATCAACTATTCTACATCCAGACTTTAAAAGAATACTACCATTAATTTCTGATTACACAGATTATACATTAGCTCCTAATCAAGAACTTGCGGAAGCATATGACATTACCAAATCCAAAGATCGTATATTTACGGTAACTATAAGTTTTAAAAGCAATATTAATAAACAACTCTCTTACAAATACACTTTAAATACATATTATTTTGATAATATTATCGATATTAATAATGTGTAATTTTTTAGAGTCCTGGAAAACACTCTATATTTCTAATATTATACTTTAACATTATTTTAAATAATATCGAATTTAGAATATTTTATAAATAATTTAAAAGCAAAGATTTACTTTTTCTAGAATTTTATTACATTTTAATTTATTTTACTAATTTTAATTCATAATTTTGAATATTTCTCCTACATTTGATATAATAATTATTTATATATAACAAACTAAATATAGATATTAAAAAGAGATTTTGGCGTTATATTTTAGATAAAATATATGTGTCATACATAAAAATAAAAATCCTCTGACTAAGCCGGAGGTATTTTACTTATATCCCTAAAAGGCTCTATTACTAGCAGAACCTCAAGGCTCATAGCTATTCCGACTCATGCGTTTCTAGTTACCCGTTAAACAGGTCTTTGTATTCTTTTATAGATATTTTATCATACATCATATCTTCTTTTAATTGATTTCTTACATATTCCTCTATTTTTTTTGCATTTTTACCTACCGTGTCTACATAGTAGCCACGGCACCCAAAACTTCGTTGGCCAAATTTGTATTTCAAATTTGACCACCTCTGGAAAATTATGAGGCTACTTTTGCCTTTCAATATTCCCATATATTTGGATACTGATAATTTTGGTGGTATCTCTACAAACATATGAACATGATCTGGGCAAACTTCCGCCTCTATAATTTTCACTCCCTGCCAATATGAAATATCTCTCAATATCTTTCATATTTCTAATCTTTTCTGCCCATAAAAAATTTTTCTCCTATATTTAGGTGTAAATACTATATGATATTTGCAATTCCACTTTGTATGTGATAAACTTGTAACTGTATCATATGTAGTATTTTCAATTTTATTTTTCTTATTGAATATATTATTCATGGTACGCAACTCCCTTCATAAATTTTATCAAACATAAGTCGAAATATGTTGATATTGTATCATGAAGGGAGTTGCTTTGCTATAGCTAAAGCCTTCGTTACTACCGGCATAGCCGGAAATATATAAACAATAAAAGAGATTATTTTTAAATAATCTCTTTTTAATTAATCGTTACTATTTTCTGGAGCTCCAACAGGACATACACTTGCGCAAGTTCCACAATCTATACATTGTGATTTATCTATTACATATGTATTTT
>CALWDN010000169.1 GCA_944376685.1 uncultured Mediterraneibacter sp.
CTTGTGCCTGCACCGCAGGACCTTGTTACCGGAGAGCCGAATCAGTCGGCGATTGCTACCGTGCATATTGAAAAATACGACTGATTTAAGAAGGGAGCAAAAATGACGACTTCAAATATAAAAGCGTTGATCTCTGGCGAACTTCAGAAAGTGTGGGAATTGGTTTTGGACATCGAGAATTATGCTGTCTGGAGAAGCGACCTGAGTAAGACGGAAGTTATCAGCGATAAGCAATTTATTGAATACACCAAAGACGGTTACACTACGACCTTTACTGTAACGTTTGTTGAGCCATACAGACAATGGGAATTTGATATGGAAAACAGTAATATGACAGGCCATTGGACTGGTGTTTTTACTGACAAAGGTGACGAAACAGAGATAGATTTTACAGAGCGGGTGGAAGCGAAGAAATGGCTGCTGAAGCCCTTTGTGAAATTATATTTGAAAAAGCAGCAGGCACAGTTTGTTGCGGATATAAGAAAGGCATTGGGAGAAATGTAACCTATGACAGACAAAAGTAGAGCGATCGGAGGTCAGTATGCCAAAAGAAATTGATCCCAAAGAAACGACAAGGGCTGCGGCCTATGAACTTTGGATGAAAGCGCCCAATCCGATGGTAACTTTTTTCAAAACCTTTGATGTGACCAATCTGATCAGGGTCAGTAGGAAAAGAAAGCTGAAGTTTAATATGCTGCTCGACCTATAAAGCCGAGTTAAATCAATTCAACAAGGAGTATCTGAAGTATACGACGCAGGTTGCCGCAAGCTGTCAGGACAGGGATTTATCCGAAAACAGTATGGTCATCGGCACGTCCGCTATCATAGATACGGAAATTGATGGAGCTGTTGGTATGAACAGCGGTATTTTCAATAATCCCTTTATTATCTGGGGCAGATACAAAAAGAAATGGTTCCGGTATTACCTGCCACTCTCGTTCCAGTTCCATCACACACAGATGGACGGCGCACACGCAGGAACATTTTTGAAAAACTTGCAGAGTGAGATCAATCTGCTGAGATAATAGTGGGGTGAGGATGTTTTGTATGTTACCGGAGATGAAAACGGAAAAAAACAAATATTGCAAAGCCGGGTAGTATAACGCTGCCCGGTTTTTCATATGCACATAAAAATCTTATCTGGATTTTTCTCTGTTCAAAAGGATTGTACATATTATTGCTGCCGCGCAGAATACCAGAATCAGGTACCATAGATTTTCAAGGCAGAAACCATGATCCAACATCAACCGGTATCCCCGGGAAGCGGGGAAAATACGCCCTGTAGCTTCAAGAAAACCGGGCAGCAGGTCGACAGGGAACATAATCCCCGAAAGCATGATCGAAGGCAAAAAAACAAGCTGCGCTGTCATTGTCAGCTTTGCCTGATTTTTTACAGCCAATCCCAGGACGCTTCCAATGCTCAGCGACACAATGATGTATATGGCAAGCGCAAGAAAGAAAAACGGAAGCTGTGCCGGCAGAGCCGCTTCAAACAGTATCGGGGCAAGCAGTAATATAATCACACAGCTGATCATCAAATGCACAAATGCAGAAAGGAACATTGTAAGAAAACCGGAATATAAAGGAACTCCATTTGCTTTATAAATCTTTTTTACGTCACTTCCATAAGTTTCGGTCAACGATGGCGGCAGCCCGATAAACGCTCCCATTGAAACGTTCATCACAATCATAGACTGTATCAGTGTGCTTCTCATTTCGGGCATAACAGAAGTAAAAATACCGCCCATAAGCAGAAAGAAAATAAGCGGAACGATATAGCAGGTCACCAGCAGAGATTTACTGCGTATATCCATTTTCCACTGCAATGTTATGCCATATAAAAAACCGTTCATTTAAGCTTCCCTCCCTGCCATTTCGATAAAATGTTCTTCCAGTGTGCCGCGGTCCACTTTAATATCCAGCACATGGATCTTTTTCTGTTTTAATTCGCCCAGTAAAGAGATCAAAGTATCTTCGATATTGTCCGTTTCAAAAGTATTGTTTCCCTGCTGCGTCCTGATATGGATAACATATTTTCTCCCGATCCTGTCGGTCAGTTCCGAAGCTGTACCGCAGAATACAATATTTCCGTTATTTAAAATAGCGATGCGGTCACATAAGGTTTCTACTTCCGCCATATCGTGACTTGCCAGGATGATTGTTTTTCCGATGTGTCTGAGCTTTCGGATCTGTTCGTGGAGCGATAGTCTGCCTTCGACATCCAGTCCCGCAGTCGGCTCATCGAGAAAAACAATATCGGGATCGCCGATAAGCGCAAGGGCGAGATGCAGCCGCCTTTTCTGTCCTGTAGATAATTGTATATACTGCGTCTTTTCCATTTCTTTGATACCAAGACCGTCAAGCATGGCGTCATCGATTTTTGTTTTATTCCATTTTGCAAACAGCTTTACAGCCTCCATCGGCCTGATGTGGGCGGGCAAAGATGAGGATTGCAGCTGAATCCCCATTTTCCCGTTTACAGTGATCGTACCGCTGTCATATTTTCTCAGGCCCTCAATACATTCAAGGGTGGTCGTTTTACCCGCTCCGTTTACGCCGAGCAGAGCGAAAATCTCTCCTTTTTTAATTTGAAGATCAAGTCCTTTAAGAACCATATGACTGCCGTAACTTTTCTTTAATCCACGGATTTGTATTGCGTCTTTCACGGTTTCACCTCATCAAAGGGATTGGTTCCAAGTTTTGAAAAATAGATCTGCAAAGCCGGTTCTAAATAAGCGTTAACGATTTTCTGCCTTTCTTCCCAGGCGTTTGCAGCAGTATCAATGTCACCGATTTCCATCAATTTCGGAAGCATACTCATATCGCCGTTTGTAAACTCCATGATCAGGCCCCAGTATTCTTTTACAATCTGTTGGCACTTTTCGCTTTCGGGCGGTACATTTTCTTTTTGAAGCCGTACGATTTCATCACTCAGGCGGTTAAATCTGTCCATAAAATCTAAGCCGCTTTCCTTATCAAATTTACTGCGTATGTGGTCGAGCGTAGCATCGTCGAAACGCTTGATAAGAGGATAAAACTCATTCTTCATCTGCAGGTTGACAATAATATCTGCATACTTCTTAAAGTTGACCGTCTGCATTTGTAAAACTTCTGCTTTTAACTGCTCTATTGCCGACAACGAAGCCTGAAGCTGTTCGATTTTCCGGCGTATATCATCTGCCTGCTCTGTAAGGGCATTTGCTACATCAGCCGGTGTTTCCAGAGAGGTCAGCCGCTCTTTTATATCGTCCAAAGAAAAGCCCAGTGATTTCAAAGATATGATCTGATGAAGTGTGACCAGATCTTTATCGGTATAAAGCCTGCGTCCGCCTTCGCTTTCGGCCGATGGGGAGAGCAGTCCTTCTTTATCGTAGTATTGAAGCGTGCGGACGGTAACGCCCATTTTCTTAGCCGCCTCTCCAACTGTCATAAATCCTTGCGGAATTGCCCTGTATTTTGCCATAACTATTTACCTCCTGACACCCATTATAGATCATTACGCAGCGTCACAAACAAGACTTTTTTAATCATTGTATTGTATGTTATCAGAGATGAAAATGAAAAACCAGAATTTCTTTTCCAATAGATAAGCAGGCTGTTGTGTGGT
Source organism: uncultured Mediterraneibacter sp. (assembly GCA_944376685.1). Lineage (GTDB taxonomy): Bacteria > Bacillota > Clostridia > Lachnospirales > Lachnospiraceae > Mediterraneibacter. Next base: position 3,608 of record CALWDN010000169.1, read on the forward strand.
ATACTGGAAATGTGCGATGATCTCACTCCATATGGAGTGAAAATACTCATTTTATTTTATATTGGGAGACAGATATCATGCCATTATTTGACAACGAAAGCAGGATCTTACAGATTGAAACAGAAAAAACAGAAGTCTTCCGGCACATGGAAAATCCGCTGATCCGTCAACCTTTTACAGAAGACTTTGCCAGGAGATTTTCATGGAGTACGAATGCAATCGAAGGGAATACCCTGTCACTGGAAGAAACGATTGCGGTAATCGATTATGATGAAGTAAGGTCGAATCACACTTATTCCGAATATACAGATGCAAAAAATGCTTACCATGCTATCCAGAACATGCTGATTCCTTTTGCGAAGACAGTTATTGATGAAGCGTGGATCAAGAAGGCAAACGGCTATATCCGGCATATGCAGGGCGAGTACAGGGAAACCTCAGTGTATATTGGAAATCTGTCGGAAGCGGTATACTATCCACCGGATCCGCCGGACGTTCCAGCACTTATGAAAAACTGGATCAGAGAAGCGGACATCAAGGCGGAGACAGTGAAAGAGACTTTTGAAAAAATTGCGGCCAGCCATGTCCGGTTTGAACGGATCCATCCATTTTCCGATGGGAACGGCAGGACCGGGAGGATGATTGTGAACCAGCAGCTGATTAACAGCGGATTCCTGCCCGTCTCAATCCCTCCTGCCGGAAAGTACCGGGAAGCGTTCAGACGGTATGACAAACGGGAAGATTTATCAGAAATGGTCTATGTTTTGTTAAAAAGCGAACTGGACTCTTTTGAGAGAGTCCGCAGCCTGGCCTTGAAACTTTCCGAAGACCGGGAGAAACAGAAAAAAGAAATGAAACATTTGCAAAAATTGTAAAAATACTGAGTTATGCCAAGTGAACGGGAAATAAGAAAACTCTATGTGAATGGATAAACCATTTGCATAGAGTTTTTCTTTTGCTTATTTCAAATTTTAGCATCGTAAATGTACTTGTCCATTGAAAACCACTCCGCTATAATATATTCGCACATACATCACAGTATTGAGGAGTTCATTACTATGACAATAGGCATTATTGAAGACGACCGCCTTCTGAATCAGGCGTTAAATAAATTTCTGACAGACAATGGCTATGACACTGTCGGCGCGTATTCCGGCGAGGAAGCCTTTAGTGCGGCCGCGGATCATCCGGATCTGTGGCTCATTGATATCGGCCTTCCGGATGGAAACGGTCTTGATCTATACCGGGAACTGACTGCTGTGAGAAAGGTCTCGGCTGTTTTCCTGACGGCAAGGGATGAGGAACGGGATATGCTGCAGGCTTTTGACATGGGAGCGGAGGACTATGTTGTAAAGCCGTTTTCCATGAAGGTGCTGCTCAAACGGATCGAGCGGATCCTGAAAACGAACAGGGAAGGCCGCATGCTTACCTGCGGGGATATCACGCTGTATCCGGAGAAGAAGCAGGTGCTTTCCGGAGATGAAGAGATTGTCCTGACTGCAAAGGAATATCAGCTGCTGGAACTGTTTATGGAGAATCAGGATCAGGTGCTGACAAAGGAAAATATCCTGGACCGGGTCTGGGGGATTGACGGGGCGTTTATCGAAGAAAATACCGTGAGCGTAACCATCAGCCGGCTGAAGAAAAAGCTGGGCGAAAGACAGTCGTATATTAAGAATGTTTTCGGTCTCGGCTATCGTATGGGAGAATAGGGAAATGTATATTGCAGTATGCATCGCATTTTTGACCGGGCTTGCCGCAGGCGGAAGCATCCTGTATTTCCGGCAGCGGAAGCTGCGCATGGAGGAACTCGGGAAAGCGGCGGCCATGACAGAAGACATACTGGCGGACAGGAAACTGTGCGTGTCCGCTCCGGGGGATGAGCTTCTGCTGGCGCGGATCGAAAATCAGCTTGTACGCATCCAGGAGATGCTGGACGGCAGGAGAAGAGAGGCGGAGGAAAGCAGGGATGAGATCCAGAAACTGATCTCGGAGATCGCGCACCAGATGCGGACGCCGCTGGCTAATATTGAGAGCTACACCTGTCTTTTGCGGGACGCGGCTGAAAATACAGAAGCGGGAGATGAGCCTGGAAAGATCGGTCAGGAACGGCAGCAGTACCTGTCCGCGCTGGAAGAAAGTGAGAGGAAGCTGCATTTTCTGGTGGACAGTTTTGTGAAGATGTCCCGTCTGGAACAGCATATCATTCAGATCCGCAAAGATGAAATGGATCTGCTGAAAACGGTTCAGAATGTCTTCGGGCAGATCCAGAACCGGGCGGAGGAGAAAGGGATCCGGTTCCGGATCCGTATGCCGGAGCGGGCGGTCTGCGCCCATGATCCGAACTGGCTGGGGGAAGCGCTTTTTAATATCCTTGATAATGCGGTGAAATACAGCGCACCGGGTGGCAGTATCGAGGTGACCCTGCAGCAGAATGAAATGTTTACGAAGTTTCAGGTGCGTGATCATGGCCTTGGCATTGAGGCGGGGGAGGAAAATCAGATCTTCCGCAGGTTTTACCGGGGCAGGCGGGTGACTGTCCAGGAAGGCTTTGGGCTCGGTCTGTATCTTGCAAGAGAGATCATCCGTCTCCACGGAGGCTTTGTGACGGCGAAGCGGATGGAGCCGGGACTTCTGATCGAAGTGGATCTGCCCCTGTGAAGCCCGCGGCGTCAGGGACGGTGAACAGTCACCATGTTGTCAGTACTTTGTAAGATTTGCTGTGTATACTGAGAAAAAAACATGAACGGGGAGATCAGCTATGGATATGGTAACGGCAGTAAATCTGAAGAAATATTATAGTACGGATACGTATGAAGTCCGTGCGCTGGACGGCGTCTCGCTGACGGCAGAGGAAGGGGAGTTCCTCGCGGTGGTCGGGACTTCGGGCAGCGGCAAGACCACGCTTCTGAATATGCTGGGCGGCCTGGATGTGCCGGATTCCGGCGGGGTCTGGATCCGGGGAAGCAGCCTGAAGGACATGGACCGGGAAGAGCGTACCGTATTTCGGAGACGGAATATCGGATTTGTCTTTCAGCAGTACAATCTGATCCCGTCTCTTTCTGTGTATGAAAATATCGTCCTTCCGCTCAGGCTGGACGGACAGGGAGTGGATGAGTGCCTTTTTGAGGAGATTACACATCTTCTGGGTCTGGCGGATAAGCTGGACAGGCTGCCGGGCACGCTTTCGGGCGGGCAGCAGCAGAGAACGGCCATCGCAAGAGCCATGCTTCCCCGCCCGGCCGTCCTGCTGGCGGATGAGTTTACCGGCAGTCTGGATTCGGTTACCGGGATGGAAGTGACCGGACTTCTGCGATCCTGCGCGTCCCGGTTTCGCCAGACGGTGATCGCGGTCACGCATCAGGAGGCGGTGGCGCAGATGGCGGACCGGATCATCCGCATTTCGGACGGGCGTATCTGCAGTGACGGCAGGGATGCGGGACAGGAGGGGTAGACGATGCGCAGAAGAGAATTTACCCCCAATGATACCCGCGGTGTGATCCGTCTTCTTTCCTTTCGGTATGCCGGAACTGCCAGGGGAAGGAACCGGATCCTTCTTGCGACCGTGATCCTGTGCATCGTCGCCCTGACGATGGTGTTCGGGATCACCCGCGGGAAGATCCGGGCAGAAGAGCTGAATGCCATCCGGACAGCCGGGACAGCGGCGTCCGGAGTTGTGGAAGATGGAAATGCATCCCAGTATGCAGCGCTTAAGGCAGCAGGATATATCAGGCAGGCCGGAAGATGCGTGACCGTGGGACCGGCGGAGACCGAAGAAACGGTGTGTTCAATCCGGTGGGCGGATGCGGACGCCTGGGAGAAGCTCCTTTGCCCGGCCTATACGGAGATCCATGGAAACTACCCGGAGCAGGCACAGGAGATTATGCTGTCCGGGCGTGCGCTGAAAACCCTGGGGATTACAGATCCTGAGGAGGGAATGGAGATTTCTCTGCGGGTTTATTATGGCCTTTTTCAAAGCTCAGAAGAAACGTTCCGGCTGAGCGGATGGTTTACCGATCACGGCGGGGAGGCTGTGCCGGGGTATGTCTCGGAGAAAAAGCTGAGTCACTGGGGGATCCGGCCCGATGAAGAGGCGGACCTGATCTTCCGCCAGGCGGACCGGCTGGACTGGCAGGAAACGGAAACCCGCCTGTATGAAGATCTGCAAATGAGCGATCCGGGCCAGAAGATCACAGTAAACGACACAGCGGCGTATCAGGCGGTGTCCGGCATGACGGGCGGCTACGGGATGGCGGCCCTTGGAACGGTCATCGTTTTGTGCGGCATTTTCTTTCTGTGCCACAATGTGCTGCAGATTTCCATGGCGGGCGATATCCGGCAGCTGGGGCTTCTGAATACGATCGGCGCGACACAGAAGCAGCTTTCAAAGGTCTATTACAGCCAGATCCGGCGGATCCTCATTCCGGGTTCTGTGGCCGGAGCAGCGCTGTCCGCTGTTTTGCTGGCGGGGATCATCCCTGCGGTCCTGGGCGGGGAATATCTGGAAAAGACCGGGGGAGTGGAAGGGCTGCATATTTTCCATCCGGGGATCCTTCTGCTGTCTATCCTTTTTACGGACGGGATCGTTCTGGCGGCATCCGCCGGAGTGATCAGAAGGACGGTAGGGATGTCCTGCCGGGAGAGCGTCGGATATACAGATGCGTCTGTCCGGAACAGCAGGAAACACTGGGAAAAAGACCCTGTATTCATAAAAAAGAAACGGAGCCCGGCCGGGGAAATGCGCTATCTGGCCAGGAGAAATATTGCCGGGCACAGGAAGCGGTTCCTCCTGACCGTGCTTTCCTTATTCCTTGGTCTGGAAACATTTCTGTGGGCAGTGGTGATCACTTCGGGGAGCGATTATGCCCATGTAATTGAACAGCGCTCGGACTTCCTGATCGCCGGGCAGTTCGGCGGCTATGGGCGTGAGCATGGATACGGTGAGGAATATAAG
>CALWDN010000170.1 GCA_944376685.1 uncultured Mediterraneibacter sp.
ATTACATTAGAATGTAAAGTGGCAGAATTGCAACATGAATCTTATGGCTTCAGAGTTCTAGGAGAAATTGTAAATGTGGTAGCAGACGAAAAAGTTTTAGATGAGAATGGAAAAGTAGATCCTACCAAAATCAATGCATTTGTATTTGACCAATATCAAAATGGATATTACAAGATTGGAGAAAAAGTAGGACAAGCATGGGATAGTGGAAAGAAATTTATGAATAAATAATGAAAGATTAAAAAAGTACCAATTAATTGGTACTTTTTTAGATATAGTTATTTTATAGTAATAAAAATTTATAATATATTTTATAAAAACTATTGACTTAAAGTAAACTCTAAGTGATATAAGGTAAGTATATATAAAAAAGCAATAAGAAAGGTTGGTGTAGAAATGGAATATAGAACAAATCGTAGAACAGGAGATAAAATTAGTATCATAGGATTAGGCGCTAGTTCTATCTCACAAGCAGGAGAAAAAGAAGGAATTGAAACTTTAAAAATGGCATTTGATAATGGAATCAATTATTTTGATTTAGCAGGTGGAGATGCTGAGTGTTTTTCATATTATGGAGAAGCCTTTGAAAATGTCAGAGATAAAGTTATGTACCAAATTCATTTTGGAGCAAATTATGAAACAGGAAGTTATGGTTGGACGACAAATTTGGAGAAAGTAAAAAAATCAATCGCGTGGCAATTGGAACAATTAAAAACAAACTATATTGATTATGGATTCATTCATTGTATAGATGAAGAAAGTGATTGGAATGCATATCAACAAAATGAGATATTAGATTATATTAAAGAACTAAAAGAAAAAGGAATCGTAAAGCATATTGGAATTTCTTCTCATACACCAGAATTAGTACATAAAGTATTAGATACAGGTTTGATTGATATGGTGATGTTTAGTATTAATCCAGCATATGATTATAAACAAGGTGCATACGCCAATGGTAGTGTTAATGAAAGAATGGAATTATATAGAAGATGTGAAGCAGAAGGTGTTGGTATATCTGTTATGAAAGCATTTTCTAGTGGTCAATTATTAGACGGAAGAACTTCTCCATTTGGGAAAGCACTTACCAAAATGCAATGTATACAATATGCTTTAGATAAACCAGGAGTTTTGACAGTACTTCCAGGAATCAGAGGAAAAGAAGATTTAGAAGAAATTTTGCAATTTAATAGAGCAACCGATAAAGAAAAAGATTACTCTATCATTAGTGAATTCACACCACCAGAAGCAAGTGGAAAATGTGTATATTGCAATCACTGTGAACCTTGTCCTATGGGATTAGATATTGGATTAATTAATAAATACTATGATTTGTCAAAAGCAGGAGATATATTGGCAAAAGACCACTATAAAAACTTAGAAAAAACAGCAAAAGATTGTATTCAATGTGGTCATTGTAATACAAGATGTCCATTTAAAGTGGATCAAATGAACAGAATGAAAGAGATAGAAAAATATTTTGAAAACATATAAAAAAGCCCCCATAAGGAGGCATGATTTTACCGGATAAGCCAACATACAATGCCATATTCACGACAATGTAATGCTTCGACATCACCGAATTGAGACAGAGCTGTCTCAATTTATTTTGTTGTTTCTTCATCAGAGATTATGTACTCTAACATAACCATAATACGGTCTGCTCGAACCTCAATCTCTGGAGAAATGCTTGTGATTTCTCCAATGATTTCCTGAATTTCTTTTATCATTGTATTACCTCCTTCATAGGGTTTCTCCACAATTCGTGGGTAAAGCCTAACTAGGCTCAGTGCATAGTTGCATAAATCTATTATACAATTATTGACATAAAATGTCAAAGTAAAAATTAGAAGTATAAAAGCATCTAAACTTGAATTTATACATATTTCATGGTATAATAGCACAATATAAATAGGCAATGACCTTAAGTGGAAATTTCCTAAATTATTTAAAACTATTAAGAAATAAGAGAAAGGAAGGAAAAATATGGGAAAAGGAGTTGAAGATTATCGGATAGACAAAAGAGAGTCATTTCCGATAGAGGATTTTGAGAAAATCAGCATCAAAACTGAAACTGTAAAGGTATCTGTACAATCGACAAGAGCAGAAGAAAGAGTACAGATATGGTTTACTGGAAATTCCTCTGAAAAAGTCGGTTTTTATATCGAAAAGAAAGAGGAAGAATGGGAAATCGTTATAAAAGAGACAAAGGAAGCTGGGAATGTAGAAATAAAAATAGCAATTCCTGAGAATATTAAATGTCTTTCTGTAACGACAACTTCAGGCAGAATTAATATAGCAAGGATTTTGCCAGAAGAAATTCATATAAAAACCCAAGATGGTCGAGTGATAATGGGACATTTACCAGACCGAAACAGTAAAATTTATGTAACAACGGGAAAAGGAGATGTCCGTGCAGAGTTTAAAGCTGCCAGGGTTGAACTGGAAGCAGAAACTGTAAGTGGAAGAAAAACAAATAACCACGAACCAAACGGAAAATCATTTGTAAAGATGGAAGCTTTTACAATCAGTGGAGATATCACTGTATCGTAATTTTTACAACCTGTGCAAACCTAGATAGGGAGCACAGGTTGTTCCCATATATATAAGAAATAAATTAAAAGAAGAAATCCCCAAACTCGAAAGAATGGGGATATTAGAGAACAGTGACATACACATATCGCTGTGTAAGAATTGTTTAATTCTCCATAATAGATTTTATGATGCCTTCTGCAGCAAATACACTTTCAAATTTATCTGCATTATTCACAACCGCAGAAATAGCGTCATACTTGTTGGTTTTACTAATTGGTATACTGGCTAATTTTTCTGCTATTAACATAGCAGCATCTTCATCAATGTTTACGACAGGCCGTGATAGCTTGTCGATTTTTTTTGACAGTTTGTTTACTTTGACAAGTAAACAAACCAATACTACAGCGATAACTAATCCTGTAATAAGAATACCAGCGTCTAACATAAAAACAACTCCTTTTCTGAAACTATATATTAATAGACAACAGCAATATTATATA
>CALWDN010000171.1 GCA_944376685.1 uncultured Mediterraneibacter sp.
ATGCCTATTATCTTTGCTGTCCTGGGTACTCCGTTAGCCCACTTCGCCGAGGGCGCTATCCTGGGCGCCACCGTGTATCTCGCGATCCATGAGAGGAGGGAGCAGCCGAAGAAGTAAGAACGCTATGTCCCCCGGGAGGTCACTCTCCCGGGGGACAGCCAGATTTGTTTTTTGCTCTATCATAGAGATGCCATCGGATATCAGAAACGCAAACCAGGAAAATTCCATCATGACATATCCTGTCACTCTTGTTTGGTATTCTGGTCTCATCAACTATGAACAAAGGAGGCCGACATGAAGCCATTTTTGATCCATGAGACAGAAATCTGCTCTCTGTCAGATCTGCGAAAAAACTTTGATCTGTCTCAAGTCACGGCAGCGTTTCTCAGCGGCGATCTGGAGGCATGGCTGAAGGACTGCTACTACGACCAGGAGGCCCAGGCGGTAGGATCTTTGGAGCACACCCTGTCTCCTGCCGTGGAGGATGAACTGTGCCGCATCCTTGGGGTGGAGAACCCGAAATTCTCCCCGGAACAGCAGGAAAAATTGGAACGGAAACTGGAAATCATGCGGAAGATCACCCAGGACCCTGCCGTGCTCTCCCACGCCGGAGAGACCGCTACCAACCAGCGGGAGCTGGCGGAACTGCTGGACGAGGGGAAGGAGACCATTTACCTTTGCGCCGGGACCTTTACCGTTCCCATCCGAAAGGGAGACGTTCACTACATCGGGGTGGGGGATCCCAGCATGGAGGCCCCCTTCACCCGGGAGCAGTACCGCCGGGCGGGGATCACCTTTGAGGGTGTCACACTGCCACAAGAAAGCGATGAGGAAACCAGGGTGATCGCGGAGCGGGCAGCAGCGGAACACGGGTACGACGACTTTGCCGAGAAGCACAGCCATCTGGCCACACTCTTCCACACTGGGATCACAGGCATCTCCATCACAAGGTTCCTGCGCCTGGAGCACAACGGCTTTGATGTGGTCAGCGAGTTTTACCGCAGCCGCGGCGAGGCGGAGCGGGTTGCCCACCAAGTCATCAACCAGGCCTACGACCAGGCAAACAGGTACTTTTCCCCCGGGGCCAGCGGCTCCCTCTCGGAACTTCTGGCGGAGCGCTATGGGGAACGGATCCGGAAGGGGACGGCGCGGTTGATCAGACAGCTCAAGCCACTGGGGGACAGAGGCCCCTATTGGGCGGAGCGCCTGACGGAACTGCAGCACAGAGTGGATTTCGCCCAGGAGGAGCTGCGGAAGCTATTTGAGCGGGAGTTGCGGGACAGCGCAGACTACTATCAAATGTACCAGCGCGGTTATTTTCTGGAACGGATCGACATCGAGGATCACGATTTCAACGTGGATCTGTTTGACAGCGACATCATCAATGGGATCTTCCGTCTGATCCACGACGAGACGGAGTACTCCGTTAAAGGCCTGATCGACACGGTCCAGGAGCTTGAGGAGGATGTGAGGAGCCACGCCGATACGCTTTTTGGCTCTGCCTATCAGATCTATCAGGACTACTGCAGAGAGATCGAGGCCCTTGCTGAGGAAATCGGCGGAGAACTCTCCGATGGCGATCTGGTCAAGCTTGGCATCCTGCCGGAGCGCAAAGGGAAGGCCGACAGTCAGGTGTCCTGATAAAGAGCCAGAGTCTTTTCCAAAACGGTGGCCATCTCCTGGCGGAGATTCTGTGGGGCCAGTACCTCTACCCGATCTTCCTGGCTGAGCAGCCACATGACGATGCCCTTACCGTACACCTCCGCTTCGATGACGTACTGTCCCTCATCCCGACTTACGACCTTCGCAGTCGGAAGCCTGTCCAGGATAGCGTCCGCGCTGGCGCCTGTATAGCGGAAGAGGATGCGTTGGAGCCGGCCAGGGTACATGAACTGAACCCGCTTGCGGAACTCCCCCTCCTGGAAGCGGTCGGCATAAGGCAGGCGGAACCGCTGGGGCAGGACCCGGTAGGCTTCCATGCGGTCGATCCGGAAGATGGCGGGATAGTCATATTTGTGGACATAGCGGCCTCGGCCGTCCAGTTCCACGATGTAAGCGTTGAGGTAGAAGTAGTACTCCGCGAACAGAATGGATACCGGCTCCACTACACGCCGCACAGTGGACACCTCCGGCCCCTGCCGCCGGTAGTCCAGCTCCAGCAGTGTGCGCTGCTGGATGGCGCTGCCGATATCCCACAGCTTATCCTGGATGGGAGCAGGGGTGGTCAGCTCCACATAATGGAATTTCTCATTGGCCAGCAGGTCGGAGACCAGCTTCATGTTGCGCTGGGGCACACAGCCAGAGACGAGCTTGTCCAGGATCGAAGACATCTCTTCTTTGCAGAAGGCCCGGCTCTCCAACAGGATCTTACTGACCGCCAGTATTTCACTGTTGGTCATCAGGGGAGACTGCCCGCCTTGAAGGATGAACCCCTTCTTATTCCGGTCGTACACTACGGTTCTGGTATCTCCAGCCTCCGCGGCGCGATCCTCCAGAAAAGCGCGGATGTCATCAATATCCCGCTGGATAGATCGCTCATCTACGCCAAACCGCAGGGCCTCCTCAGATTTCCGAATGGTCCGCCCGGCGCAGAGCCGCTGGTACAGGTCCAGGACCCGGCTGTTTTTGGAGCGGCGTTCCGCCATGTGCTTCAGCTCCTCTCCCGCTTTTTTACCAGTATACGACAGTTCTCCCGGAAAGGCAATGGAGATGGCAGTGTGACAACTCTGTTGCAAAACATGAGAAGGACAGATGCTGTCATCCTGGTGTGCTATACTGGGATCGATCAAATCGAGAGAGGATGTGATCTCTATGCGATATATCGACAATAACACGGCAAAAACTGAGAATCGTTTTATGGAGGGATCGCGTATTTGAATTTACCGATATCTGTAGACCAAAAGCAGCTGATGG